>REDM01000148.1 GCA_007693485.1 Spirochaetaceae bacterium | reverse complement strand
AAGCGCTCATACCCCTATAGAATCACCGTTTGTTCCTCCTGCTTCACGGTTCCGGGAAGAAAGCACATTTTTCGCACCACTTTTCACGGCATGAATCGGTTTGGGATGTACATTACAAGATCAGGAATAAAAGTAATCAACAACAGCACCACCACCATCGTCGCGTAAAACGGCAACATCGCCTTGGTAGCACGCTCGATGGAGGTGCGTCCGATGGCCGTCCCCACAAAGAGGGCCGAACCTACCGGAGGTGTGCAGAGACCGATGCCCAGGTTCAACATCATGATGACCCCAAACTGTACCGGGTGCATGCCGAGTTCGGTTACCACCACCGGGAAGAGGATTGGGGTTGTGATCAGAATGAGCGGCGCCATGTCCATGATGGATCCGAGCACCAGGAGCATCGCGTTGATCAACAGCAGCAGGATGATGCGGTTCTGCGAGATGGTCAGCAGGGCCTGGGTTGCCATGGCCGGGATGCGGAGGAAGGCCATCAGCCAACCGAAGGCACTTGCGGCGGCAATGAGGCTCATCACCATGGCAAGGGTTCGGAGGCAGGAGTAGAGGATTTTTCGGAAGTCGCGGAGCGGGATTTCGCGGTAGACGGCGAAGGTAACCACGAATGCGTAGACGCAGGCAATGGCTGCAGACTCGGTTGCGGTGAAAACACCGGAGACCACGCCGCCAATGATGATGACCGGCGTAAGCAGGCCAAGGGCGGCTTCCTTGGTGATGGTGATCGCTTCGGAGAGGGTGTACTTCGCCTCTTTCGGGTAGCCCCGACGCACAGCGATGATGTAGCTGATCACCATCAGAGCGACGCCAAGCGTAACGCCGGGAACAAAGCCGCCGAGGAATAGCCTGCCAATGGAGACGCCACCGGCGGCCAGCGAATAGATGATCATGTTGTGGCTCGGTGGGATGATAACGCCCTGGCAGGCGCTGGTCACGGTGACCGCAACGGAATAGTCGGCGTCGTACCCTTTCTTTTTCATCATCGGGATCATGATGGTTCCGATTGACGAAACATCGGCGACCGCCGAGCCCGAAATACCGCCAAAGAACATACTCGCGAGCACGTTTACCTGTGCAAGTCCCCCACGCATGCGGCCGATCAGCAGGTTGGAAAAATCGATCAGACGGCGGGAAATGCCGCCTTTGCTCATGAGTTCGCCGGCAAGGATGAAGAAGGGGATTGCCAGCAGGGAGAACGATCGCACGCCCTGTACCATCCGCTGCACGATGGCCATCAACGGGATGTTGAGATACATGGCCGTGGTGATTGACGCAGCGGTCAGGGCGAAGGTGATGGGGATCTTCAACACCAGAAGGACAAAGAATCCGCCCATCAGAATCAATGTGGCAATTGCGGTGCTACTCATCGATCACCTCTATGCCCCCAAGGGCCCGATCGACCTCAGCGTCGTGAGTCTCTACACCAAGCAGGTCCATGAGGCTGTCGTAGAACATCAGCACGGCCGCCACCGGAAGCACCATGTAGAGGATGCCCGAGGGCAGCCTTGTGGCCGGCATGATCGACCGCATGGTGAACTGCACCAGACGGATCCCGTAGATGAACATCACCACGGAAATCGCGATGATCACCAGGTCCTTGAGTTTGCTCAAGATGAGGTTCACCTTGGGATGGGTGTTTGGCGGCAGGATGTTGATGCTGATGTGCAGGTTCTGCTTCACACCAATGCTCATGGCGATGAAGATGAACCAAACGGCGAAAAGTAGCGCGAGTTCTTCGGACTGATGAATCCCCGATCGCAGCACGTAGCGCATGAAGACGTGCACGGCGATGATCAACGTCATCGCGACCAGAAGCGCTTTGGCAAGGTAGACCGTAGCGATGTGAATGGCGTTGAACAGACGAACCATGCGCTGCATGCGCTGCCTCCGGATTGTCGGGCTAAAGCGTCGAGCGTGTCCCGCAGGACACGCCCGAACATTGTACACGAGAGTTATCGCAGATTCACGCCTTAGCGAACCGCACGAATCCGTTCAACAACACGCTGGTTTGCCGGAGAGAGGCGAGCGTAGAGCGGCTGCATGGCCTGCTGCCAGGGGGTGTTGTCGGCAATCTCAATGATGGTGTTACCGTTGGCTCGAACGGCCGCTTCGGCTTCCTGCTCGAAGGCTTCCCATTGCGAGATCTGATAGTCCATCGAGTCCCAGGCCGCCTGGCGGATGATTTCCTGATCGGCCGGCGAAAGACGGTCCATAACGATCTTGCTGGCAACGATGATCTCCGGTACCCGGGTGTGATGGTTGAGGGTGAAGTAGGGGGCCACTTCAAAGTGACTGGTCGCATAGTAGCTCGGCCAGTTGTTCTCCGCGCCGTCGATGACGCCGGTCTGCAGGGCACTGTACACCTCACCAAAGGGCATCGGAGTGGCTACGGCACCAAGCCCCTGCACCAGCCCGACCATCAGCTCGCTTTCCTGCACGCGGATGCGCATGCCCCGCAGGTCGGCGATCGTTCGAACGGGACGACGGGTGTAGAAGCTGCGCGACCCGGAGTCGTACCACGCAAGTCCGACGAAGCCGGACCCTTCCAGGGTTTCCATGATCTCTGCGCCGATCTCACCGCGCAGAACCTTCCACATGTGGTCCTTGTCGCGATAGAGGAAGGGCATCTGCAGCGCATCAAGCTGGGGCGCGAAGGCTGCCAGTGGAGAGATGCTGACCCGCGTCATGTCGATGGCACCAAACTGAACCTGCTCGATCACCGCGCGCTCCTCACCGAGCTGCGCCGAGGGGTAGACCTCAATTCTGATGCGGCCGTTGGTCCGCTCTTCTACCAGCCGGGCGAACTCCTTGTTGCCAAGGGTGGTTGGGTAGTCAGGGCCGTGGGTCTCAGCGAGTCGCAGTACTACCTGTTGGGGAGCTGCGGCAGATCCTTCTGCGCGACCAGCACTCCACGCCATGCTGGCAACAAGCAGCAGCGAAACCGAAAACAGAATGATACGTTTCATATCAAGCCTCCTTGTGGGATATCTCTTCTCCATGCTATCCCCTGTTTGCGTATCTGAATACAAAACGATTCTACGGTTTGGTGCAGTATTTTGTCTCGAGAGATGAGACGCTCGATCGAGTGAGTGATAGGGTAGCACATTTTTGTGCTTGCCTGCCGAAATCGTGCGGATTCGGGACTACCGTCGCATCCGTCGCCGGTAACCCGACGGAGTTTCTCCCATTCGTCGCTTGAACATGCGAGCAAAGTAGTTGGCATCGGTGTATCCGACTCGGGCCGCAATCTCCTTAATGCTGAACTGGCCTTCGCGCAGGAGCTCGCACGCCCGGTCGATACGGATCCGGTTTACGTAGTCAACAAAGTTGGTGCCGGAATGCTGCTTGAAGACTTTGCTGAAGTAGAACGGCGACAGCCGAACCATGCGGGCGGCTTGTTCCAGCGACAGCTCGTCGCCGAAGTGGGCGCGGATGTATTGCTCCACCTGGGCCACTGGGCCGTGGGCCGTCTCCCTCTCAGCTCCATTGCTGGAGGAACCGGTATTCCCTGTTGCCCCGTCGCGGTAACCCACATCCACCAGGCCCGCCTGATACCACGAAACGGTACTCAGAGGGCCGGCGGTGTGCACCGCGGCGGTAGCCTGTGCGAATCCGTCCGCAAATCGTGCCGACTCACTCGCGCGTGCACCCACGCCCATGCGGATTTGAATCGAGAGTGTACGCCACACCACTCCCGCCGCGGTCTCAAGCCGTTCCTGCAGCGTGTTGGTTTCGAGCTCGCCGCAGCGTAGCAGCAGCTGCAGCGCGGGGTGCTGGTCGCTGCCAAACATCGGGATACCGGCTTCTCGCAGTGTGGAGCGAATCGCCGCAAGGGCGCGCTTCTTCAGTACGGTCCGCTGGGCGTCTGATTCCACCACCATTGGATACGACTCATAGTCAAGCACCACGCACGTGGGATAGCCCTCCAGAGTCGGGATATCAAAGACGTTGAGATACAAAGACAGCTGCTCGCGGTCGAGTTCGCCGAGCATGAGGTCATGGATCAGTTCACGTTCGAGGAGTTCGATCATTTGCTGACGGCGGCGCTCATCGCTGGGTTGCTGTTTCTCCCGGGTTCGTCTGGCATCCAGTTCGGCGCTCGCGCGAGTGAGCACCTCCATTACTCGCTCGTCGGTGGCCGGCTTCACAATAAAGTCGTTCACGCCGATTCGGATGGCTTCGTGGGCGTAGTCAAAATAGTCAAACGCCGTCAGAAAGATGATCTGGACGCTGGGTAGCCGGGCTTTGATCGCGCGTGCCGCGTCGATCCCGTTGGTGCCGGGCATCTTGATATCCAGAAAAACGATGTCCGGCTGTTCGCGCTCCGCGATCGAAATCGCTTCGGTGCCGTTCACCGCCTCAATGATTCGGTCTATCGACGTGGTTGCACGAGTAATGATGAATCGCAGCGCTTCGCGCTCGATGCGTTCGTCGTCGGCAATCAGCAGCGTGTACATCGGCTCCTCAAACTTCCCTGTTCACGGCGGCTTGCGCGGCGGGCTTGGGAGTCACGGGTATTGCGGGGATGTCGATTTCTACCACCGTCCCCCGGCCGGGTTCACTCTCAATTGAGAAGCGCGCCCGGTCATGGTACAACAACCGAAGTCGATGCACCACATTGGCCAGGCCAATGCCGGCGGTTTCGTCGGGGTTGTCCTGGGTTGCCGCGCTGGTGACCTGCGCAAGACGGTCAGGCTCCATCCCGATGCCGGTGTCTTGGACCCGAATGTGGATCGAACCGTTTCGCCGGCACACGTCGACCTGAACGGTACCACCCTCTTCGAGCGGTTCGATCCCGTATTTGATCGAGTTCTCTACCAGGGGTTGAATCACAAACGAGGGTATGGTCGCATCTGATGCGGAGGGGTCGCAATTGAGCTGAAACGTGAGGCGACTGCCAAATCGGTACTCTTGAATATGGATGTACTGTCGCACGAGGTCGATCTCTTCCGACAGGCGAACGACCTTGGCCGGGTTCCGAAGATGGTAGCGAAACAGGTCCGAGAGCGACTGAATGAGTCGAGTCGTCTTTTCTCCCCGTTCGAACATCGATACGCGGGCGATGGTATTCAGCGCGTTAAACAGAAAGTGAGGATTGATTTGGGACTGAAGGCCCAAGAGCTGAGCCTCCTGCAGCGACCGTTCCATCTGTACATTCTTCAGCTCTTCATCGTGGAGCTTGCGTTCCAGCTGGGCCTTATCTTTGAGGTTCAGAACGAGCTCACGGATGTTTCGGTTCATTCGGTTGAACGAGACCGCAAGCGTTGCGACTTCGTCGACGGCCCCGGCTTCAATCTCGTCGATGTCGAGGCGCCCCTCCGCCATCAGCTGCGAGGCGTGGGCAAGTCGGCGAATTGGTGAGGTGATGGTGCGCGAGAAGACAGCGATCACCAGAGCGAACAGCGCACCAATGGCCACAAGTGCAATCAGTGATGTGGTACGCATGGTGCGTGTCTGCCTCTGCAGCACGATGAACGTTGTTGCATCCTCGGCGAGGCGAATCTGCATCAGGTTCTCGATATACGATTGAATGAAGAACGCAATGCGATGTGCCCGCAACACCGGAACGAAAAAGTCGTCCGCTCCCTGTTCCATCGCCTCGATCGCGTCCTCAGCGTGAATGAGGTAGGCATCGATGCCCGCTTCAATCGCGTTGATCTCAAACCGGCTCGCCTGCCCGGTGAGCGCAGTCCGGTGTACGCGCCGATACGCTGCGTAGAGGTCCCCCACCGAGCGTCGGTAGGCGGCGAGATCCTCGCTGTTTCGTTCCCGCAGATAACGATCGAGCAGGGAGCGGTTGGTTTCGAGTTCCGCGCGCAGCCGTTGAATATCAAAGTAGCGCGTAAGGCTTGTCTCAAACACGGCCATTGAGCGGTAAGTGCTGACAAGTGTATAGAGCGTGAGCACACTGATGGCAAGCACAATGGCGCCAAAGAACAGAAGCTGAATGACCTTCAGCGGCAGGCGCCGCAGCCGACGGCCGGCACGTGGTGGCTTCACGCCGTCTGCTCCGGTGCGGCTTCGTGCGGCAGGTTCAGCTCTACCCGAGTACCGGATCCCGTGCTGCTTTCCACCCGCAGTACCGGCATCCGATAGTGCACAAGCAGCCGCCAGGCGGTAGACGCAATCGTCCCGTAATCGGCGTCGGCGCGGGGCTCAACCAGCTCCGGTGTGACGGAAAACCCAACCCCGGTGTCCGAGATCACAATCCGAACTCCTTCCAAGTATGGGACTGCCTCCAGCGAGATGCGCATCGGCGGTTCGGAGTTGGGGAAGGCGTGGAAAATCGCGTTCTCGACAAAGTGCATGATCGCCCCGTGGGGAAGGAAGAGCGGCTCGACAAGGCTCCGGCCGTTTATCACCGATTCCAGCTGCTCGCCAAACCGCAGCGCAACCCCGGAGAGCAGAGCGTCCACCGCGGCCAGTTCGGTGGCACCGCGAACCACCTGGTCGCGACGGGTGACGCGATAGCGCAGCGCGTCGGCCAGGCTCTTTGCCATGCGCTGCGACTCATGCGCATTCTCCAGCGTTGCCACCCGAGAGAGTGCATTCAGCTGTCCGACCAGGTGTTCGGCGACGTGGCGTTTCACCGTGCTGCCTCCGGTCACAGTATAACCCGGTCACGGCACGCTGTGACTACGCGAACGCCGGCCGGGTGCTTTTTCTCCGTTACCTCGCTGGTCAGTGTCCTCGCTATCGCTCGACGTCGACTCCGAAGTAGCGCACCGCGTTGTTCCAGCAGATATCCTCGATCATCGCTCCCAGAAGGGCGATATCGTTCGGCGCCTCGCCCGCTTCGACCCAGCCGCCGATCAGATCGCAGAGCAAGCGGCGGAAGTAGTCGTGGCGCGGGTAGGAGAGGAAGCTGCGCGAGTCGGTGAGCATTCCCACGAAGCGGCTCAGGAGCCCCATATTGGCGAGGGCCGTCATCTGCCGCAGCATGCCGTCTTTCTGGTCGTTGTGCCACCAGCCGGACCCAAACTGCATCTTGCCGGCGACCGATCCGTCCTGAAAGCAGCCGATCATCGTGGCCATGACCTCGTTGTCGCGCGGGTTCAGGCCGTACAGGATGGTGCGGGGAAGCTGGTTGGTCTGGTCCAGTGCATCGAGCAGGCGGGCCAGCGGAGCGGCAAGGGCCCCGTCGGCAATGGAGTCAAAGCCGGTGTCTGGGCCAAGTTGGGCAAGCATCCGGCTGTTGTTGTTACGCAGCGCACCGATGTGCAACTGAAACGCCCAGTCGAGTTCGTGGTAGATCCGGCCGAGGGAGACGAGCATGTGGGTTCGATACGCCTCGCACTCATCCACAGAGGGGATCTGCCCCGAGAGCGTCCGGGTGACGATGGCTGCCACTTCGCGCTCGGAGACAAAGCGCGCCGGCGGCACCAGCAGCGCGTGGTCGCTCACCCGAGACCCCAGCTCGTGGAAGCGCTCGATTCGGCGGCGGAGGGCGCTCTTGATGTCATCGAGGCCGGTGATCGTGGTGCCTGCCGCAGCACCGAGCCGCTCGGCGTACTCGATGAAGGCGCGCGGGTCCTCAATTGACAGCGCCTTGTCGGGCCGGAAGCCCGGCACCACCTTTGTTCGCAGACCGGTATCCGTCTGCATGGCTGCGTGGTGGGCGAGATCGTCCGCAGGATCATCGGTGGTGCAGATAAACCGCACCTGCATCTGCTCCAGGATTCCCCGGGTGGTGAACTGCGGCGTCTCGAGCATCGCGTTGGTTCGATCCCAGATTGCCTGCGCGGTCTCGCCGTTGAGCAGTACCCCTCCGATGCCGAAGGGGCGCTGCAGCTCCATGTGGGTCCAGTGGTAGAGCGGGTTGCCGATT
The DNA here is from genome assembly GCA_007693485.1 of Spirochaetaceae bacterium. GTDB lineage: Bacteria > Spirochaetota > Spirochaetia > DSM-27196 > PWMO01 > PWMO01. The sequence continues at coordinate 7,197 of REDM01000148.1, read as the reverse complement.
GTTGCCGGTACGGTCTCCGCCCACGCCTGAAACTTGTCGCGCGGATGGGCGCTGCCGGTGATGCGGTCTTCTTTCACGCCGTTGGTCCGCATCGCGCGCCACTTGTAGTGATCGCCGGCGAGCCAGATCTCGGTGATGTTGGCAAACTGGTGGTTGTCGGCAATCTGCCCGGGCGGGATGTGGCAGTGGTAGTCAAAGATCGGCATATGGGCCGCGTGTTCGTGGTAGAGGCGATGCGCCACCTTGCCGTTCAGCAGGAAATCTTCGTCCAGAAAGGGTTTCATCGGGTCATGCTCCTTCGTCAAGCTACTCGTGAGTGCGTGTTACACGTTGTGGGTGAGATACCCGCCATCCACCGGAATGGTCACCCCGGTGACAAATCCGGACGCGCTGCGGCTCGCGAGGTAGACGGTTGTGCCTTTCAGGTCCTCAACCGCGCCAAACCGACCGGCAGGCGTGTGATCGATGATCATCTGGCCGCGATCGGTCAGCTCGCCGGTGGCTTCGTCCTTGATCAAGAGGGCGCGGTTCTGGTTGCCCACAAAGAAGCCGGGAGCGATGCCGTTCACGCGAATGCCATGGGGGGCAAACTCGCGCGCGTTGCCAAGCGTGAGGTTCATCACCGCCGCCTTGGCCGCACCGTAGGCGGCAACCCCGGAAAGGGGAATATACGACGCCATGGATGCAAGGTTGATGATACTCGCTTCCATCTTCTGTTCGATCCAATAGGCCGCGAACACCTTGGTAGGAATCACCAGACCTGCCATCACGTTCATCACCAGGATTTCCTCGAAGAGAGAGACGTCGGTCTGGTGGAAGGGAAACTTCCCGCGGTTGCCGCCGACACCGTTGATCAATACCGTGGGTGCACCCATCAACGCGACGCTCTCCTGAAGCGCGGCCGATACCGACTCTTCGGCTCCGGTGTCCACGGTCACCCCAAATACCCGGTCTTCAGCGCCGGTGGTCGCTACCAGGGCATCCACCGCCTCCTGCACCGGATGACCGGTTCCCCGTCCCCAGATGCAGACGCGCGCACCGGCGTCCAGCAGTGCCTCCGCCATTGCGGTTGCAATCACGCCCGCACCGCCGGTGATGATCACCCGGTCGCTCGACAGGTCAAACAGCTCGTTTCTGTTGCTCATTTCTTCTCCTTCTGTTCCTTCTGTGCCGCCGTAGCGACGATGGTTTCCATACCAAGGGTTCGCAGCGCCTGATGCACCGTGGGGTTCTCATCCATCACAATCAGTTCGATGTCGTCGGGACCGGCAAAGGTAGAAAACGCCCGCACGCCAAACTTGGAGGCGTCGCAAAGAAGGACTCGCCGTCGGGCCGCCGCGATTGCGGCACGCTTCACTTCGGCTTCGTTGACATTCTGCGACGACAATACCCCCGCCTCGGAGATGCCCGCTGTTCCGATATAGGCGGAGTCAAAGTGAAATCGCGCGAGGTTCTCGATCGCCGTTGGCCCGATGAAGCTGCCGGCTTCCCGACGGTACGATCCGCCAATGGCGTAGAGTTGAATCCCCTCGGCGTCGCGCAGAACGGTGACAACATCGATGGAGTTGGTGACCACGCAGAGGTCACGATCGCGCAGCTGCTCGGCAAAGAGGGCGCAGGTGGTTCCCGAGTCAACAAAGACCGTCTCTCCATCGCGAATGAGGGCCGCCGCACGAATGGCGATGCGGCGCTTGATGGAAATTGACTCGCGTCGTCGTATCTGTACCGGGCGAAGAACCGTCGGGTCCTCGGCCATTGACGCACCACCACGCGTGCGTACCAGGTGTCCGCCGTCTTCGAGAAGGGAGAGATCCTTGCGAACCGTTACCTCGGAGACCGACAGCCGCTCGGTCAGTTCACCGACGCTCACCGATCGGCGTACTCCGAGAATCGCGAGAATCGCATCGTGGCGGGGATTCCGGGGCATTGTTTCGTTTCCTTTCAGAAAAGACAGTAAAACGAAAGGCGTGCGCCTGTCAACGCGAGAGCCGTGACCGCAGGCCGACCATCAACATCCCACCGGCGAAGGGGAGGGCCCCCAGCACCAGGTACCAGCGACGAAACGCTTCGATGCTGCCACCCCATGCGTCGAGTACAATTCCTGAGACAAGCGGTCCCACCGCACCGAGTCCGATTCCAGCGGTGACAAAGATCCCAAAGACCAGACCGCGGTTCTGTGCGGTTGTACGGTCGGCAACAATCGCCTCGATGGAGGGAATGGTAGCCGCCTGCCCCACGCCCATCAGCAGGTAGACCCAGGCGAGTTCGCCGGGCCCGGCTATTGCGGCAGCGGCGAAGGTGAGTCCGTACAACAGCAGCGCTCCCCCGGACAGCTCCGCGCGACCGATCCGATCGGACAGCGAGCCCACCAGCGGTTTGACAAAGACGCCCGGGAGGTAGAGCAAAAAGAGAAACCAGCCCGTGCGAGTTGAGTCGGCGAGAACGGCGGTGAGGAAGAAATCGGAGATGTCGAGCACGCTCCACATCGCGATCTCACGCAGGCAGGCGATTGCGATGACCATGCCGATGAGAAGGGTACCGGATGTGGCGGCACCGTCTGTACTCCCGGTGAGAGCGGCCCGACGGTCGGGCGCCGAAGGCTCCGGTGGGTGTGTCCGAGCGTGTTCCCGCATGGCCGCTCGCCCCGGGATGAAGAACCACGCGACAATGCCCATGCCGGCACCGCTTACTCCAAAGAGCAGCGCAATCTGCTGCCACCCAAAGCCAAGCTGTCCCGAGAGAAGGCCGGTGAGCAGCGGGGCGAAGGCGAATCCCACCGCGGCACCCATGCCGGTGATACCGAGCACGGTCCCCTTTCGGTTGGGATAGAGTCGGGTGATGAGCACGTTGGCAATTGGGTGATAGACGCTTCCGCCCAGAGCCGCTATGCCCCACAAGAGGTGCATCACTGGCAGCTGATCGGGGCCCACCAGCGCAAAACCCGCGACCGCCAACCCATTGACAACCATACCGGTTGCGAGCGTTGCGCGCGCAGAGAGGCGGTTTGTAAACACGCCAACAAACAGGTTCCCGGTGGCGTAGATCACCAGGTAGGTCGCCTTCATCGCAGTAATCGCGGTGATGGTTCCTGCGCCAAAGAAGAGGCGCATCTGTTCGTTCAGCGGGCTCAGAAAAATGCTGTACCCGTGAATAAGACCGTGCAGGACGGTAACCGCCGCGATCGCGCCGAGCGCGGCCCCTTGACGAGTTTTGTTGTTCTGATACACTGCGTTTCGAAGCATACTGAAAAACGAAAGGTATTGAAATACCCGGGACGGACCGTGAGGCCCCCGAGCGGGATTCCAACGCCTCAGCAGAACCACACGCAGGGAGCATATCGATGAAGGCAGACATCGGATTGATTGGGCTGGCCGTGATGGGCCAGAACCTGGTACTGAACATGGCCGACCACGGCTACACCGTGGCGGTGTATAACCGCACCTACGAGAAAACTCGGGAGTTTCTGGACGGCCCGGCCTCGGGTAACGACCGCGTGCTGGGAAGCGAGTCGGTGAAGGAGCTGGTCGGACTGCTGAAGCGGCCCCGGCGGGTCATGCTGATGGTCAAAGCTGGTAGCGTTGTCGATACCTTCATCGATACGGTGCTGCCCTTCCTGGAAGCCGGTGACATCATCATCGACGGGGGGAATTCGCATTTTCCTGACAGCATCCGACGCACGCGCGAGCTTGCGGAAAAAGGCATCCTATTCGTGGGAACCGGTGTCTCCGGCGGCGAAGAAGGGGCCCGCCTCGGACCATCGATCATGCCTGGAGGAAATGCCGACGCGTGGCCGGCGGTCAAGGAGCTGTTTCAGGCCATTGCTGCCAAGGCTCCCGACGGACAGCCCTGCTGCGACTGGGTTGGCCAGGACGGTGCCGGACATTACGTGAAGATGGTGCACAACGGCATCGAGTACGGTGACATGCAGCTGATCGCTGAAGCCTATCACCTGATGCGCGACGGGCTCGGCATGAACGCCGAGGAGATGCATGCGGCATTTGCTCAATGGAACAAAACTGAACTCGACAGCTTCCTGATCGAGATCACGCGGGACATCCTTGCCTTCAAGGACGAAGACGGTTCGCCTCTGGTAGAGAAGATCCTCGACGCGGCGGGTCAGAAAGGAACCGGAAAATGGACCGGAGTCGATGCGCTGGAGCTTGGGGTGCCGGTGACGCTGATCGTCGAGGCGGTCTTTGCCCGCGCGCTTTCGGCCCGCAAAACCGAGCGTGAAAACGCCGCTTCGGTGCTGAAGGGGCCCGATCACCGGTTCAGCGGAGACCGCACTGCCTTTGTTGAGGATATCCGCAAGGCGCTGCTTGCCTCCAAGGTTATTTCGTATACGCAGGGCTTCATGCAGATTGCCGAAGCGGCCCGGGAGAACTCGTGGGATATCAACATGGGTGAGGTTGCCAACATGTGGCGTGGCGGTTGCATCATCCGCAGCACCTTCCTGGGGGACATCAAGCGCGCCTTCGATGAGAACGCATCGCTCGACAGCCTCATTCTGGCCGACTTCTTCCGGAAGCTGATCGACTCCTGCCAGGCATCATGGCGACGCGTGGTTGCCGAAGCGGCGCTGCTGGGAATTCCGGTGCCTGCGTTCTCGACCGCGCTCGCCTTCTACGACGGCTATCGCACCGCGCGGCTGCCGGCCAACATGATCCAGGCGCAGCGAGACTACTTTGGCGCGCACACCTACGAGCGGGTGGACCGTCCGCGCGGCGAGTACTTTCACACCAACTGGACCGGCACCGGCGGGAACGTCTCCGCCGGCACCTACAACGCGTAGACACCCCGGCGCGGACGCTTCCTCCGGGGAGTGTCCGCTCGGTCGGTGGCGCTTCCTCGGGCGTGGCGGCCTACTCTACGGGTGCGGCCGTCGTGAGTTGGGTGACACCGGATTCCTCGGCCGCCCGGCCGGTCGCTTCGGAGTCGTGGTCGCGCGCGGGAATGTCGGTCGCTGCAACCGTGAAAGTATCGATCATGCGTGACAGCTGCTCCATGCGTTGCTTGCTTTCGTTGGTTGCATCGCTGACCGCAACCAGCGCGGAGAGAATCTCGCGGGTGCCGCTGTCGATTTCGTCCATGCCCTGCACGACGTGTGAGGAGATATCGCTCAGGCTGGTGACGGCCGCGCGAATCTCCTCAGTGCGCTGATTCATCACCACCGAACCTTCCCGGATCTCACCGGTAACGCGGTGCACCTCTTCGGATGCGTGCAGCACTTCGCCGCCGGCCGAGGTCAATTCCTGCATGCTGGCGGCAATCTCCGCCATGGCCTGAGCAAACTCGTCTACGTCTCGCGATATGGCCTCGTAGGATTCGTAGCCCGCATCACTCGTCTGCAGTGCGTGGCGAATCTGCTCGGTCATGGACTTCAGCGACGACCCGATGCGCTTTGCGTTTTCCGCGGTGGACTCGGAGAGCTTGCGGATCTCCTCGGCGACCACGGCAAATCCGCGGCCGGCCTCCCCGGCGTGCGCGCTCTCGATGGCGGCGTTCATGGAGAGGAGGTTGGTCTGGCTGGAAATACCATTGATCACGCCGATGATCTCGAGGATCTCATCGACCTCACTGGTTATCGATCGTATTACCTCGTTGGTCGCGCCGATGTTCTCACCGCCTTCCTGGACGACCTGACGCAGCTGATCGGCCCGCTCCTTGCGCTCTGTTGCGACCCGGGCGACGCTCTGAATCGACGCGTTCATCTGTTCGATTGAGGACGACGATTGATTGACAGCTCCAACCTGTTGTTCGATTCCCCGCGCCAGATTGGCCATTTCGCCGGCGATGATCTCAACGGCCTCTCCGCTGCCGGTGATGTCCCGGTCCAGCGTTTTGAACTGATCTTTGATCGACTCGATGTTCTTGGATATCTCGTTCAACGCCGCGGCGCTCTGGTTGGAGCTTGCGGCCATGGTGTCCTTCAGCTCGCTGACCTGGTCAATGGCCCGGCGGGTATCTGCAAAGAAGTCCGAAAGCGTATCCATGACGTCGTTGAGATGCCGGCTCAGGCTTCCGATCTCATCCCGCGACTGGTCCTCGGTGCGGGCGCTGATGTCGCGCTCGGCAACCCGGCGCATCACCGCTTCCATGGAACGGATGCGCCGTGCGAGTCGTCTGGTGAAGAGCAGGGCCAGGACAAACGAGATCAGCAGAACGGCCGCCGATGCCGCAATCACGATCGTCATCACGCGGCGCTGGAACTGCGCCACCCCAACCCGTACTCCCTGGCCGACCTCTTCGGCGTTGCTCACCAGAATGGTCATGATGGTCTCGCCGATCATTGACACCGCGCTCTGAGCGCTGTTCAGGGTCAGGACAACGTCGTACTGAATCTCATCCTCGGCGAGGAGGAAGCGAATGGTCGGGGCAAGGCCGGTCTTGGCGGCGGGCGGAATCTGGTCCATAGCCAGAACGGCTTCGATCGATTCTTCGGCGGCTGCGACGCGCGGATCGGCCATACGCCAGAACTGAACCGTGCGGGCAATGCTCGCACTGACATCTTCTCCGAGTATGGCGGCGCCGCGGTGGGTGCTGAGTCGTTCGATGGAGGTATCAAGCTGTCGCTGCGCCTCACGCCACATGCGAAAAAGGGTGGGCAACGGCGTGGTGGCAACCAGAAGGTTTCCGGTATGGGTCGAGAGCCGGTACGCGCTGGTGGTGACCTCTGCGGTCTGCAGTTGCAGATCATTCAGCGTGGCTGCGGTGGCCATTCCGGCGACCAGGAGCCCCACGATGACGAAAAATCCCACCACGATAAGCGCTACAATGGCGCTCAGTTTTCCTGCGATCTTCATTCAACACCCCAAATGGTTGATGTGGTACCGTTTTTAATCAGATAGAGTCGAGAAATTATCAGTATTTGTATCACATGCGGCGGCGTTTCGCAACCGCGGTGACTGTTCCAAAGCCTGTGCTTTTTTGAGGTGCTCAGTTGAGCGAAAGCTCAGTTGAGCGAGGGGCGATAGCCGGTTTCAGCGATGATGCGGTAGATTTCGCCCTTGCGGCTGAGCGCGTCACGCCAGCCCTGCTCCGGCTCGGGATGAAACACGATGTCGGCCGCGGCCTGGTGGAGGTACCACGCACCAAGCCGGATCTCGCTCTCGAGCTGGTCGGGGCCCCAGCCGGAGTAGCCTGCGTAGAGGTGAAGCTTCGGCTGGTCGTCGGGCGGGATGGCGCTCCACTGCTCCT
>REDM01000021.1 GCA_007693485.1 Spirochaetaceae bacterium | reverse complement strand
CCTCGGCAAACTGCTGCAATCTCTCGTTTCCCACGGGATCGTCGATTCGCGCAAAGGTGCGGGTGGTGGGTTCCGACTGGCCCGACCGGCCGGGAGTATTTCACTGTTGGACGTGGTCGAGCCGATCGATCGCGTCAGCCGGTGGAACGGCTGTTTTCTGCAGAATCCGGTATGCGGCGCACACGGAGGGTGCACGATTCACCGCCGGTGGGCGCCCGTTCGCGATGCCTACCTTGCGCTGCTGCGTGAATCAACAGTGGCTGAGGTACAAGACAACGGGTTCCCGGGGAGGATGGAGAGATGACAACCTCGATTGTCGAGCGTTCGAGGCGTACCGGCCAACCGCGCCGTCGACCAGGTCTTCTGTTATCAGTCAGGCAGACCGGTACACCGGAGACTGGTACACCGGAGCCCAACGGGAGGCCACACAACGTCTGCGCCGGGTGTTTTTTCGGTTGTGCCGTCTCGGAACGGGCGCACCGGCTGATAGCCGGGCACCGGGTCGTCCGCGCCTGGGAGAAAGGCGAGTACCTTTTCCACGCCGGAGACGAGGCCCACGGTGTGTGGGCGATCTGCTCGGGGAGCGTCAAGGTGTTCAAAGAGACCGAAGAGGGCAAGCAGCTCACCATCCGGATCGCGCTTCGGGGGGAACTGGTTGGCCACCGATCGCTCCTCGCCGGTGAGGCGCTCTCCGGTTACGGCGTGGCAATGGAGCCGATTGTCACCGCCTATCTTCCGGCGCGCGTTGTTATGACGCTTATCGAGACCGACTCCAACGTTCGCACGCAGATCATACACAAGCTGGCTGACGAGCTGGGCCACGCGGAAACCCTCGCCACCTCGATGGCCTACCATCCCGCTGAAGAGCGGTTGATGGCCGCCATCATGGAGTTATGCCGCCGCAGCGGTGATTGCCTTGAGCCGATTGATCTCGTGGCTCCCCGTCTGGAATTGGCGGAACTTGCGGGTTTGACCGTGGAAGCGACCGTCAGATCCCTGCGCCGGCTGGAGAAGGCCAGCCTGGTGGAAGCCCACGGTCGCCGGATCCGGATCCTCAACCCGCGCCTGCTTGCCGCGCGGTGCGGGTCCTGAGGCCGGCGACCGCCTGAGCGATCCGTCGAACCAGCAAGCAGGGAGTACCCCAGCGCCATTGCGTAGAAGAGCGCCATGACGGCCTGCGACGTGTTGATGGTTGTGCCGAGCGTTACCGCGTGGTAGAAGGCGAGGGGAAAGGCGACCCATGCGATGCGATGAATTCGTGTCCACTGTTTGCTCGACAGCCTGAGCGGCTTCCAGAATATCGCAACCACCACGGGAATGGTCAGCAGGACGAGCGCAACGAGACCGGCGGTCTTCCCAGTGTCGAGAATCAGCTCGCCGGCCATGATCAGGTCAAACGCCAGCATGGCGATCGCGTGAAGCAGCATCAAGAGGAACCCGATCTTGCCCAGGGTTCGATGCCGGCGGTAGATTACGGCCCGGGCAAACGCCCGCTCGATCACGCCCAAACGTGCTGCCATGACAAACTGGTAGAACATCATCACAAATCCCGCCCGACCCAGCATCTGCGCCGGCAATCGCAACGACCAGCGTTCGAACCATTCTGTTTGTAGTTTGACTGTTCATGCCTCGTGAATAACCCAAGTTTTTCACTCAGAAATTGATCTGGATCAATTCCTGTATCAGAAAACTGCAGTAGGCTTGTGTCATGAAAACGAAAGCCCTGGCAACAGCCACCGCCCTGGTGATCGGCGCACTGGTCACCCTCTTTGCTGGATGTGGAGCCTCTGAACCGGCGTCCGCCGCGCCGCAGGCGACGGAGCAACCTGCCGCCCAGGCTTCAACGGAATCACACGGCGACGCGCCTGCGCTGGAAACCGACAACGGCGTAATCATCATCGGAATGTACGCCAGTGCGGGGAAGAACTACAACGACCCGATCGGTCTTCACGTGGAACCGGGAACCACCATCAGGTTTGTGAACCGCTCGGGCATGCATTCCTCAACCGCCTATCACCCGGATAACGGCCGTGAAAACCGGATTCCGGACGGCGCTCAGGCGTGGGACTCGGGTCTGCTTGCCCGTCGCAACGAATCCTTCGAGGTCACGCTGACGGTCGAGGGAGTCTACGACTACTTCTGCATCCCGCACGAGGCGATGGGACACGTCGGAAGGATCGTTGTCGGAGACCCCAACGCGTTCGCGGCGCGCCCCGCGGACGGACTTCCCCAGGCCGTACGCGACGCGTTGCCGTCGGTCGATCAGATCATGGCCAACCACGTGGTTCGGCCGTAACGAGGAGGATAGACATGCAGAGAGCGAACGTGAACGAGAAATGCGTCCAGCGTATGCGGACGAATGGACGTAACGCACGGCCGAGTCGGACGCCTGGGCGATATGTATGGTGTCTGTTCGGCGTCGCGGCCGTGATCATGCTGATTGCGCTTGCCGGCTGCGATCGCGGACCGGCTGTACGGAGGGGCGGTTCAGGGGGAGGTGAGGTGCACCGGTTCGAACTGATCGCGCGCTCCGACACGCTGAATATCGGCGACCAGGTAACGTTTGAAGGGTTTACCTTCAACGGCACCATGCCGGGACCCCAGATGGTGGTCAACGAGGGCGACACCGTCGAGATTACCGTGATCAACGAAGACTCAGTTACCCACGGATTGTCGATCCACGCCGCGAATGCTCAGACGTCGAACTTCGTGGGAAACATCGCTCCCGGTGAGACGCGCACCCTGACGTTCACCGCGGATTTCCCCGGTGTGTACATGTACCACTGTGCTCCCGGGGGGCACGGAATCATGGTGCACACCATGGGCGGCCAGTTCGGCATGATGGTTGTGGAGCCCACAGAGCGCTACCAGATGGAGAAAGACCTCGGGCGGGAGCCGGACCTCAAAGTCTACCTGATTCAGCATGAAGTCTATGCCGGAGGACGCGACTTCTTTGACGGCAAGGCTCTCTATGTGATGTTCAACGGCGAAACGTTCCGCTACGTCCGGGAACCGATCCCCGCTCGTCCGGGAGACTTTGTGCGGTTCTACTTCCTGAATGTCGGTCCCAACCTCACATCCACCTTTCACGCCGTCGGGGGTATCTGGGATCAC
>REDM01000134.1 GCA_007693485.1 Spirochaetaceae bacterium | reverse complement strand
CGGACGACGGGTTGCGGCACTGCTCGGCCAATTGGGTTTCGACCTTCTGCAGTTCCTCCCGACGATGCGAGAGCGCAGCGAATCCGAAGTGCAACGAGTATTCATTGCACTTGCCGCCCGAACCCCCACCGCGGAGCTGCAGGCTTATCTGCGCCACCTCGTTGGCTCCGCCGAGCGCGGCGTGGCCCGAGACGCATACCGGGCACTGGTGACGCACTTCCGTTCACCCGCGGGAGAAGATCTCGGCCGATTCCGCGACGATCCCGTCTTTCGTCGGCTCGCGATCGAGGCGATTGGCAAGCGGCCGTCGGAGCAGAGTATCGATGAGCTGATCTCATTTCTTTCGGATGATCCAATCGGCGAGACGGCGGTGGCAACGCTCTCCGAGATGGTTACGCGGAATCCGTGGCTCTTGCCCGTGGTGATCGAGCGGTATCGGGCGGCCGGCAACGCGCCCGCGCTCCGTACGGGATTGGCTCGAACGCTGGCGTCCCGTGTAGAGTACGTGGTCACGGTTGCACTGCGGGAACAGTGGCAGGATGCCGAGGCGCTGGTCGGTGACATTCTGCGAACCCGGCAGGCGAATGGCATCCTGTTGTTGTTGAATCGAACCACCGATCACGCGCAGCGCGACTCCATCACCGCGTTGATCGGCGAGACGGTGCGAACCGATCCGTGGCTTCACAGCGAGTACGCGCTGCACGCGGATGATGAGGTTCTCGCGGAGCTGGGTATCGATCGCGTGGTGCTCGATCATCAACGAGGTTCCCGCAAGGCGGAGAATCCCCGGCGCCGGATTGTTGTGGTCGCCTTGGCTTCGGTAACGGTGCTCCCGTTGGCGGGATATCTGGCCTGGGCTTGGTTTGTTCGGGGAGAAATTTCCGGTGGCACCTTCATTTCGTACCTCAGCGGGTTCCTCTGGGCGTTCGCCGGATACGCCTTCGTCCTGAATACGATCTATCTCACTCTTCTGCTCATTGCGGTAGCATGCGTGATCCGGCAGCAACGGGCGGCAGAGTTGCGAACCCACTCGCTGCTCTTTGCTCCGCGCATGCTTCCGTCGATCAGTATCATCGCCCCTGCGTACAACGAGCAGGAAACCATTGTTGAGAGCGTCACCGCACTGCTGAACCTCAACTACCCGGACTTTGAGGTGATTGTGGTGAACGATGGTTCGCCGGACGATACCCTGCATCGCCTGGTTGAGCACTTTGAGCTCGAGCGAACCGGTCGAGAGATCACCCCCCATCTGGCGACCAAAACCGTGCGCGGTGTGTACGGATCCTCCCGGCTTCCGGGTTTGATTGTGGTGGATAAATCAAACGGCGGAAAGGCCGACTCGCTGAACGTTGGCATTAACGCCTCTCAGAAAGAGTACTTTGCCGCCATAGACGCAGACTCCCTGCTCGAACCGGACGCCCTGCTCGAGCTTGCCGCGGGCATGATCGACAGCGAGCACCCCGTAGTCGCAGCCGGCGGTAATATCCTGCCGGTGAACGGTTGCCGCGTTGAGATGGGGGTGATCGAGCAGGTCGGACTCCCCAGGAACCGACTGGCCCGATTTCAGATGGTTGAGTACATCCGGTCGTTCATGAGCGGCCGCACCGGCTGGGCGGGGATCGATTCGCTCCTCATCATCTCCGGTGCATTCGGGCTGTTTCGGGTCAAGGAGGTGGTCGCGGCGCACGGTTACCTCACCGGCAGCGAGCAGTACGAGAAGGATACGGTGGCCGAGGACATGGAGCTGGTAGTTCGGGTGCGACGCAACCGCTACGATCGTGGCGAACGGGGCGTGGTGCAATACGCCGCGAACGCCAACTGCTGGACCGAGGTTCCGGAGACAGTGAGAGTGTTTACGGCACAGCGCGATCGATGGCAGCGCGGTCTCATTGATATCCTGCTCTTCCACGCTCACATGGCGTTTCGCCGGCGCTACGGGCGGGTTGGTTTGATCGCACTTCCGTATTATTATCTTTTTGAACTGCTGGGACCCTGGATCGAGGTGCAGGGGTATCTCGTGCTGCTTTTGGGGCTCTCGGCGGGGGTCGTGTCGCAGGAAGCGGCAATTGCGGCCGCGGTGGCAAGCATTCCGCTGGGAATGCTGGTCTCGATGGTCTCCGTCCAGCTGGTGGAATACCGCCGACGCGTGTTTACCGTGGGAGGACGACTCGCCATGGTGTGGATTTCGCTGGTGGAGAACCTCGGGTACCGACAGCTTGCAAGCGCGGTCCGGTTGCGGGCGTACCTGAGTGTGCTGCGCGGAACAACCGGATGGGGTGTGATGCGGCGACGGGGATTTTCAAAAAAGGAGTCAAAAACGTGACAAAACAATGGTTAGTCGGTGCACTGATGGTTGTGGCTGCGACCGGGTCGCTGGCTGCGACGGATTTCCGCAATATTTCCAGTTTTTCCGTGGAAAACAATTTCGACGGGAGCTTTGAGACCCGGCTCGAGAACGTCTTTCTGGCTCCGCTCGTAGCCGATCGCGTGCTGCTGCAGGTCAAGTTGCGAAACGAAGTCGGGAACCGATTCGGGGAGTCTCGCTCGCTCACCATGGCCCACCTGGGACCCGTTCTGCTGCTCTCTCCGAGGCTCTACTCCATCATCAGCTATGGAGCCGGGTTTCGGGAGTCCGGATCGCTGGTGCACGAGGGGGACCTGCAGCTTCATTACGAAACGAGTCGGTATCGCGTGGGGGGCGGCCTGCGAGGTCGGTTGGAACCGTCGGATGACGTTGCCTACGTGGTGGGGTCGCTTGGCGGACGAATCGCCTTTCCCCGTGGCTTCGGCCTGCAGGCCACATGGTATACCGGACTGGACAATGATGGCGATCTGAGTCACTCCACCTGGATCGAGGGCGACTACGCGGTAACCGACGCGGTGGCGGTGAAACTCGGCGGAACCGTGGATCTGGGCGACGGCGCCGGCTGGGCCGACGGATCTGACACAACGTACAGTCTGATAACCGGGGCTGCCTTTCGCCCGTCGGAGGTCGTCGCGTTTCGGTATCAGTTTGACTTCATCATCCGACCGGACGCCGACAATGGGGTGCGAAACCTGCTTCTGGTAGACTGGCGGTTCTGATTGCCGAAAAAAAGCACAGCCTTTGGAACACACGGGCAACGCGCGAATCCCGTGGCCGGCAGGAGGGGCTCGCTTGATTGACACCTCATCGGAACTCCGGTAGGCTTCGCGCCAAGGCCACCGGGCGTTACCGGTATCTGCTCCCGCAGAAAGGATGGATCGCATGGCGTCACACTTTGATATCGACTCGGTTATTCGAAAGATCCCCGATTTCCCCAAGCCTGGTATTCTGTTTTACGACGTGACCGGCATTCTCATCCATCCGGAGGCGTTCCAACACTGCATCAATGTGGCCGAGGAGCGGTATCGAAACGCCGATCTCGGAGCCATCGCGGCGATTGATGCCCGCGGGTTTGTGTTTGCGTCGCCGCTGGCCTACCGTATGGGACTTCCGCTCATCCTCGTGCGCAAGAACGGAAAGCTCCCCGGCCGAACCATCAAGCGCAGTTTCGCGCTCGAGTACGGCCAGGATACGGTGGAGGTGCACCGTGCCGACGTCAAAGCGGGCCAGAAGGTGCTGATTGTCGACGACCTGATCGCAACGGGTGGTACACTCAAAGCCGCTGCGGACATCCTGACCGAAGCCGGTGCGACGGTCGCCGGGATCTTTGCCGTGATCGGACTTCCCTTTCTCAACTACCAGAACGTGCTCAAAGGCCGTGACATCTTCACCCTGATCAACTACCAGAGCGAACACGTCGAGTAATCCGCCATGACCATCAACCTGTTGCTGGTTCTGTTGCTCGCGGGCGGCTGGGTTGGTGGGAGGCTCTTCTCCCGCGTGAGACTTCCCTCGGTTCTCGGCATGCTGCTCGTGGGGGTAGCGGCGGGACCGCTGGTTCGCGCCTACGCACCGCCGCTGTTTGGCGATCTCTCTCCCATGCTGCGTTCCATGGCCCTGGTGGTAATTCTGTTGCGTGCGGGGCTTGGCATCCGGACATCGGCGCTGAAGCGCTCCGGAGTCACCGCGTTGCTTCTGGCGGTAGTACCGTGCCTCCTGGAGGGCGGGGTGCTGATGCTGGTATTTCGCCATTTCTGGGGCTTCGAGTGGGTCAGTGCGGGTGCGGCGGCATTTCTGCTTGCAGCGGTCTCGCCTGCCGTTGTGGTTCCTTCGATGATCGTTCTCATGGAAGGTGGCTACGGGAAGCGCAACGAAGTGCCAACCACCATACTTGCCGGCGCGAGCGTCGACGACGTCATCGCCATTACGCTGTTCACGGTATTTGTGAATGCGGCCGGTGACAGCACCGCTGAAGTTGGCCTGGCTCTTGCCTCTATTCCTCTGCAGATCGTCGGGGCGGTGGTTGCCGGGGGTGTCGTGGGGTTCGTGCTTGCGTGGTGGTTCCGGCGGCACGCAGAGTCAATCCGGGCAACCGAGAAGTTCCTGCTCCTTGTCGCCGCAGCCATCATGCTGGTGGAAATTGGTCATGCGGTTCATCTGGCGGCCCTGCTCGGCGTAATGACCGTGGGGTTTGTGCTGCTCGAACGCGCGGAGTCGGTTGCGCACGAACTCGCGGGAAAGCTGGGGAAGGCGTGGGTCATCGCGGAAATCGTGCTCTTTGTGCTCATCGGCACCGCGGTCAATCCGGAGCACGCGCTCTCGGTTGGTCTTGCGGGCGTTGCCACGATCGCCGTGGGGCTTGTCGCTCGATCCGTCGGGGTGTTGCTTGCCACGTTGTTCTCGGGATTCAGCGCCGGGGAGCGGCTCTTCTGTGTGTTTTCCTACCTGCCAAAGGCAACCGTGCAGGCGGCGCTGGGTGCGGTACCGTTGTCGATTGGGATGGCCGGCGGCGAGGTTATTCTTTCCGTGGCGGTGCTTGCAATCCTTCTCACCGCTCCGCTGGGGCTCTGGTTGATCCGTACCTTCGGTACCGGGCTGCTCGGAGCGCCACTCCCGGCCGATGATGAAGAGGGCGCTGCGCTGGCCGAGTGAGTCTGACGAAAAAATGCACAGGCTTTGGAACAGTCGATGGTGTTGACACTCGGTGCGAAACATAGTAGCGTCCTTTTCGTGCGATTCCCGGTGGTGTAATGGTAGCACCGCAGATTCTGGCTCTGCTGGTGGGGGTTCAAGTCCTCCCCGGGAAGCTGATATGGCCCCTTCGTCTATCGGCTAGGACGAAAGATTCTCAGTCTTTAAAGAGGGGTTCGATTCCCCTAGGGGCTACTCACCAAAGCCGGCCGTTGCGCCGGCTTTTTTCTAGCCCGAACCTGTGTACGTCGGACGGAAACGGCCGTCGGCGCTCCGGCGGGCGCAAAACGGCAACGGCAGGACGGTTCTATGGTCACGGCTCTGCTCGTCCTTGACGACGCGACGCTCTTCCCGGGACGCTGGTGGGGAGCTCAACCACCATCGCTCGATCAACTCGACCCCAACACGCCACGGGAACGTGGGGTGGGTGAGGTTGTCTTCAACACCGCCATGTCGGGCTACCACGAAGTGCTCACCGATCCATCCTATACCGGGCAGCTGGTGGTCATGACCTATCCGCACGTCGGCAACTACGGCTGTGACCCCGAGTGGAGCGAGACCGGTCCCGAACGCGACTCGAATCGACCGCGCGTGAAAGCCGCCGGTTTTGTGCTGCGCAGCGTCTATGACGGGCCGGTGCCCGAAGGGCGGGGCAGCCTGGACACCTTTCTTCACGAGAACCGCACCCCCGGCATTACCGATGTCGACACGCGGGCGCTGACCCTGCATCTGCGGGACGCTGGCAGTCGCCGCGGCATCATCGTCGCTGCGCCGGAGGGCGCTGCGCGCTGGAAGCCGAACGCCGGCGTTTCCGATGAGTGGCTGCGGGGTGTGGTTGACTACCTGCACGCGTTCCCGGACATGGAGGGCCGAAACCTCATTGGGGACGTAGGATCGAGCGATCCGGTAGAAGTGAATCCAACCGGGGCACCCCACATCGTACTGCTCGACTGCGGGCTCAAGGCAAACATTGTCCGCGAGCTCGTGGCGCTTGGTTGCCGGGTTACCCTCTTTCCCAGCGGAGCGAACGAGTCCGAGCTTCGCGCCATTGCCCCGGATGCCCTGCTTGTTTCCAACGGTCCTGGAGATCCGGCCGTTCTGGCCGAACAGATCCGGACGGTACGCGCCTGCATTGGAACGATGCCGGTCTTCGGGATCTGTCTCGGGCATCAGCTGATCGCCGAGGCGGTGGGAGCAAAGACCTTCAAGATGAAGTTCGGCCATCACGGCGTCAATCATCCGGTGCGCGACGAAGAGAGCGGCAAGGTGTTTGTGACGTCGCAGAACCACGGGTTCAGCGTGGACGAGTCCACCCTTCCGGCCAACGCCACCGTCTGGTTTCGAAACGCAAACGACCAGACCGTTGAAGGCATCCGGATCGATTCACTGCGGGTCGCCTCGGCGCAGTTCCACCCGGAGAGCGCTCCGGGTCCCTTCGACTCGCGCTGGATTTTCGCACGGTTTCTCGAACTGATGGGGCCGCCCTCCGGCGCGGAATCCTCGAACACTACCTCAGGAGGCTCCGGTGCCGGCGCGACGTGATCTCAAGAAAATCATGATCATTGGATCAGGGCCCATTGTGATTGGTCAGGCGTGTGAGTTTGACTACAGCGGCACGCAGGCGGTCAAGGCGCTGAAAGAAGAGGGGTATCAGGTTATTCTGGTGAATCCCAATCCCGCGACCGTGATGACCACTCCCGGAATTGCCGACAGCATCTACCTCGATCCGCTGCGAGTTCCATCGGTGGAGGCGATCATCGCCAAGGAGCGACCCGACGGGCTGCTCGCCACCATGGGTGGACAGACGGCGCTCAATCTCGCCATGGACCTCGACGCCGCGGGCGTTTTGCAGAAATACGGCGTGGAAGTTCTGGGCGCAAAGATCGAGTCAATCGCCAAGGCCGAAGACCGCGGCAAGTTCAAGGAAGTGATCGCGGCAATCGGCCTGGAGAGCCCGCGATCCAGCCTCATTTCTACCGTAGCCGAGGCATATGATTTCTTGAAGGATACCGATCCGCCCATCATTATCCGGCCCAGCTACACCCTCGGCGGCAAGGGCGGCAGTATCGCCCGCACCCGTGAGGAGTTTGCCCAGCAGGTCGAATGGGCCCTTGCCGAGAGTCCCACCCACACCGCGCTTATTGAGGAGTCGCTCATCGGGTGGAAGGAGTTCGAGCTGGAGGTCATGCGCGATCGCGCAGACAACGCCGTCATCGTCTGCTCCATCGAGAACCTCGATCCCATGGGGGTGCACACCGGAGACAGTATCACGGTCGCGCCAATCCAGACGCTCAGTGATCGCGAGTACCAGCAGATGCGTACCGCCTCCATCGACATCCTGCGCGCAATTGGCGTGGACTGCGGCGGGTCGAACGTGCAGTTTGGCGTGGACCCCAGGAGCGGTCGGATGGTGGTGATCGAGATGAACCCCCGGGTGTCCCGCAGTTCGGCCCTCGCCAGCAAGGCTACCGGCTTCCCGATTGCCCGCTGCTCGGCCCGGCTCGCGGTAGGCTACACCCTCGACGAAGTCATTAACGATATCACCGGTAAGACCGTCTCCTGCTTCGAGCCGTCGCTCGACTACGTGGCGGTGAAGGTGCCGCGGTTTGAGATTGAAAAGTTTCCCGCGGGGTACGCCGAACTCGGTACCCAGATGAAGAGCGTAGGGGAGTCGCTCGCCATCGGGCGCACCTTCA
This sequence comes from Spirochaetaceae bacterium, assembly GCA_007693485.1. GTDB lineage: Bacteria > Spirochaetota > Spirochaetia > DSM-27196 > PWMO01 > PWMO01. The sequence continues at coordinate 42,672 of REDM01000134.1, read as the reverse complement.
TGGAGGCGCTCAACAAGGCGATCCGCGCCTGTGAGTTTGGGTTTGACGGCCTCAACGAGGTCCCGGAGCTCACCACCGACCGCGTTGAACAGATGATCGACCGGTTGGACCCCCGGCGTATCTTCGCGATCTACACCAAACTTGCGCGTGAAGGCGCCGGCGCCCTCGCCGACATCGAGACGCGAACCGGCTACAACCGCTGGTTCCTTTCGCAGATGCTCGAACAGGTGGCGTGGGGAGCCGAGGTGGGCGAAAAAGGCGTAACCGATGAGTTGCTCTGGCGCGGCAAGCGGTTTGGCTTGAGTGACCGGGCCGTGGGTACCGCTGCGGGAATGACGGCTCCCGAGGTCGCCGCACGTCGCGCGACGCTCGGCCTGAGCGCAGCGTACCATATCGTGGATACCTGTTCCGGCGAGTTTGCCGCGGAAACACCCTATTTCTACTCCACCTGGGGCGAGATCGATGAGGGAGAACCACTCGGCGACAGGGCGGTGATGATTCTGGGCAGCGGCCCCAACCGCATCGGGCAGGGGCTGGAGTTCGACACCTGCTGCACGCTCTCCTCGCTCGCGTATCGTGGCGTGAACCGACCCACCATCATGGTCAACTCCAACCCCGAGACGGTCTCCACCGACTTCAACGTGTCCGACCGACTCTACATCGAGCCGCTCACCGCCGAAGACGTGATCGAGATCATGCGCAAAGAGGGCGCCCGCGATGTCGTGGTGCAGCTCGGCGGGCAGACTCCATTGAACATGGCCGAGGCGCTCGAGGCCGCCGGCGCTCGGATCGTGGGAACGCCGGTGGCGCGAATTCGTGACGCCGAAGACCGCGGGCTTTTCGCCGGGGTAATTTCCAAGGCCGGACTGAAGCAGGCACGCAACCGGATGGCTGCCACCTTCGACGAAGCGGTGACCGCCGCAGCCGAGATCGGCTATCCTGTGCTCTGCCGTCCCTCGTTTGTGCTCGGTGGGCGCAGCATGTCCATTGTGTATACGCAGCAGGAGCTCGAGCACTACCTACGGACCAGCGGGATCAGGATCTCAGCGGACGCACCGGTGCTGGTTGATCAGTTTCTGGAAGACGCCTTTGAGTACGACCTCGACGCCCTCTTCGACGGCAGCGATCTCTACATTGGCGGCATCATGCAGCATATCGAGGCGGCGGGGATTCACTCCGGCGACTCGGCGTGCGTCTTTCCCTCGTACAAGGCGGAGCCGGCTGCGCTGCAGCAAATCCGGCAGGCTGCCGCGGTAATCGGGCGTGAATTTGGCGTACGCGGGTTTCTGAACATCCAGTTTGCCGTCAAGGACGGCGACGTCTACGTGATCGAAGTAAATCCGCGCGCGTCACGAACCGTGCCGTTTATTTCCAAGGCCACCGGGGTAAACCTGGTGGATGCGGCGGTTCGACTCTGGTCGGGGCAGGGGCTGCGAGAGCAGGGCCTCATCAATGACGGGGAAACCGGCATACCGGGTGTGGGTGAGGGTCGCTGCGTAGTGGGCTGGGCGGTCAAGGAGGCGATGTTCTCGTTTGATCGCTTCCGCGGCGTGGATCCGTTGCTCGGTCCCGAGATGCGTTCCACCGGAGAATCAATTGGCATCGGAGAGAGCTTCGGAGAGGCGTTTGCCAAGGCTACCAGCTCGGCCGGCACCGATCTGCCGACCAGGGGCACGGTCTTTGTTTCGGTTCACGACTCGGACAAACAGACGATTCTGCCGGTGGTTCGCGAGCTGGCCGAGTTGGGCTTTGACCTTGCCGCAACCCGCGGAACCGCGCAATTTCTCTTTGACAACGGGCTTTTCCCCGAGGTGATCCTGAAAGTACACGAGGGACGGCCCAACATCGTTGACCATCTGGCAGCGGGACGGATCGCCATGGTGATCAACACGCCGCTGGGGCGCTTCACCCACAGCGACGACGCCTACATCCGCATCGAGACGCTGCGCCGGCACGTTCCCTACACCACCACCACCTCGGCTGCCCGGGCGGCGGTAGAAGGGATTCGCTATCTCATGCGTTCCGAAGTGGTCCCCCGCCGGCTCCCGGGCCGCTGGTAACGCCATTGACTACCACCTTGTTGTAGTAGTACTCGATGCTGTCAATGAGGGCCTCCCAGGACGCCTCGATGATGTTCTCGTGCACGCCCACGGTATCCCAGGTTTCGCTGTTGTCGCTTGAGGTAATGAAGACGCGCACCTTTGCGGATGCGTGCTCCTCAGGGTTGAGGACCCGCACCCGGTAGTCGATCAGGCTGATCTGCTTCAGGAAGGGGTAGTGGGAGTCGAGCGCATCGCGCAACGCGTGGTCGAGCGTCTCAACGGGACCGATTCCCACGGCCGCACCCATCACCTCACCACCGTCGGTGCGAAGAAATATCCGACCCACCGTCTTGGAGTCAGCATCGAGGCTCTTGAACGACTCAAGGTGGTAGTTCTTGAGTTCAACCAGCGGTCGATAGCGCCCGATGGCCTTGCGCAGCAGGAGGTCGAAGCTCGCCTCCGCGGCCTCGTATTCGTAGCCCTCCCGCTCGCGCTCTTTCAGCGTCTGAACCAGCGTGTTGACCGCTGGGTCGTTCTTCTCGAAGGCGCCGTACGGCTTGAGCTTATCCACAATGGTTGATTTGCCGGCGAGCTCCGAGAGCAGGATACGGCGGTGGTTTCCCACCAGGCTTGAGTCCATGTGCTCCATCAGTGATGCCGCTTTTGCCACCACGTCGGCGTGTTGCCCTGCCTTATGACTGAATGCCGCATCACCCACGTAGGGCTGGCGCTTGTCGGGAATGATGTTTGCCTTCTCGGCAACAAAGCGGGAAAGATTGGTCAGCGAAGCGAGGTTCTCGGCAACTGCTGGTTTGTATCCTTTCTTCAGGATAGCGTTCGGGATGAACACGCAGAGATTGGCGTTTCCGCACCGCTCACCCCAGCCGTTGATCGTACCCTGAATCTGGATCGCTCCGGCATCGACTGCGGCGAGTGAGTTTGCGATGGCGGTTCCGCAGTCGTTGTGAAAATGGCCCCCGAGGGGAGCGAGCTCAGTGCGCGGCAGCTCGGCCATGATGCGACTGACCTCATCGGGCAGGGTTCCCCCGTTGGTGTCGCAGAGCACCAGAGCGTCGGCACCCGCCTCGGTAGCCGCTTTCAGCACGCGTACCGCGTACGCCGGGTCATCTTTATAGCCGTCAAAGAAGTGCTCGAGGTCAAACAGAACCTCCCGGCCTTCCCGCTTGCAGAAGGCGATCGAGTCGTAGACCATGCGAAGGTTTTCTTCGATGTCGGTCTTGAGGACCTTCTCCACGTGAGCCTTCCACGTCTTGCCCACAATGATCACGGCAGGGGTGTCGGCGTCGAGAATTGCCACGATGTTTCCGTCGGCGGACGCGTCGATCCCCGGTTTTCGGGTCGAACCGAAGGCAACGATTTTCGTGTGCTCGAAGCGCTCCTTCTTCACCTGGGCGAAGAACGCGGCTTCCTTTTCGTTGGAGAGAGGAAAGCCTCCTTCCACGTAGTCGATCTTCATCTCGTCGAGCTTGTGGGCAATCTGCAGCTTGTCGTCGAGGGTGTAGCTGATCTCCATGCCTTGCATGCCGTCGCGCAGGGTCGTATCGTAGATTTGCAGTTCGTGATGTTTTGGTTCAACCATGGTTGTGCCTCCTTCTGTGGTCGATAGAAACAAAAAAGGCCGTCCCTCCCGCAGGAAGGACGGCCTCTTTCGGCTCTGGTCCGTTACGCTTCCTGCGTATCGTATCGCATGAGAATAATAATAATCGGGGCGATAGGATTCGCAGGGGTAACGGGTGCCGAAGCCGCATTTCTATTCATCAGGCTAATAATCGCGGGCAAACGAGGAATTGTCAAGCCTTGCATTGACCGGGGGTATCAAGGGGCGTAGTATGAACCCAGATGCGTGACTCATCGGTTTTCGATCGTTTGGCTCGGACCCTCTCGGGGTCCGAACGGCAGCAGATTCTCGACAAGCTGCACCAGACGGTGTCGGCGCCCGAGGCGGCGCCAACTTTGGAACAACTCAATGAGCCGCCGGTCGATTACGAACGAGTCTACCGCGAACTCGGGGTGTTTCAACGAATATGGATTGCGATGCGATCCTTCTTTTCCGGACAGTCACGCACGGAGGTTGTCGCAGAGCAACTGCTCAGTGATCTGGCGGCGCGCTTGAGAAAGCGCCATGGTGACCTCGTCGACCCTCGGTCCGCCCTGCTGCTCGATGGGTTCTCCAACGAACTCGTCCGGTTGCGAGCCGCCGTTCACGCATTCTCTTCGGTGGTGCACACTGCGTGGAACGGCCGACGCGCCGCATTTCTTGCGTTTCTGGTCGGGGTCGAGATGCCGGAGGTACAGGAACGCCTGCTCAGCGATGCCAACCCGTCGGCGAATGAGGAGCCTGATACTGCTGAGTTTGCATTGAAGCAGAAGATGCACAGCGCGGTACAGTTTACCCTCGACTCCATCCCAAACGATGAAAAAAGCGCTATTGCGCGAACGGTGCGATTTCTCGATGGGCTTGCCGGGCTCGCGCAGTTTGACTTTGGCGGTTTTCTGCGTTCGTTTGATCAGCCGGACCGTGTACAGTCTGCTCCGTTCTACGTGGTTCGTGAACCGCTTACTCGCCTCGCGACACTTGCCCCCGAAGTGTTGGTCTCGCCCTCGGATCGACTGCTGGAGGCACTGGTTCTTTTCGAGTCCCACCACTCGTCATCGCGCAGCAAAGCGGTTGATGTTGAACGCCTGGCATCCGAGGTTCAACTGTTGTCGGATCACCTGCGGCTGATGTGGGACTGCGTTTCATCCCTCCCTTTGCTGGACCTTTGCAGACTTGTGCGGGGTAACGTGAACTGGCGGCCTTCGGCTGTGGGTGGAGGAGAACCGTGGTTGAGCGGGGTGCGTCGCTTCTGGCGCGATCGAGTTGAACTCATCGCGATGCAGCACCAGTTTCGCCGTCGGAAGACAGCGTTGGTCGATGCGGCTCTGCCGCTCGCCGGTGGAGAAACGCCAGTGCCCATCGTTGGGTATCCGGGCGCATCCGGTAGTGCCGAAGGACGGCACGCGGTGTCGGTGGGCGTTGTCGAGGTGGTGCTCACCGCCTCGTATCACGGGCTGATGCGAACGCCGCTGCGAATCGTTCTCCTCGAAGGGCAGTTCTACAAAGAAGCCAATCGCGACGAGTTCACCCAGGCGTGTTCAGACCTCGATGCCACAGGCGACGCAATCGCCGTGCTGCGAAAACGGTGCACTGCACGCGGTGATGTGGGTTCAGCCCTCGCCGCGATCGAGCACGAAGATACGCCGGAAGACGTGCAAGTGGAGAACCGCCGCGCGATTATCGAGCGGCTGGACGCAGACGCCCACGCGCTGTTGACCCGGACGGTCGGTGCGTTTCGGGTGATAGCCGATGTATTATACGGCATCCTCTACGGCGAGGTCGGCGGACGGTACGATACCCTCGAAAACCTGGGATCGCTTGGAGGGCGTTCTCACGCGCAGCTGATGCGGCAGCTCGATACCGTAATGCAGCGTGCAACCGACTGTCGCAAGGCAATTGGCGACCTCATGGATCTCGAACAGACCATTGCCCGGCGATTCCGGGACACCGGTACCGTCGAGTTGACCGCAGAAGACGCTTCCAGTACTATGCGGAACACGTGAGTTCGAATGCAAACGGTCTGATCTGGAGCCCAAATCATCTCCACATCCCGTTCTCGCTTCCCGTTGTTCTGAGCACGGTCGAAGCGGGTGATCTGGGGCCTTCCGGGGGACCAAATCCGCGTCGAGACGAGTGGCTCCGGGAATTGGGGTATACCCCGTCGCGGACGGCGCTGCGAAAACAGGTGCACTCGCGACGGATCGTCCACCCGGACCCCGTCACCGATTATCGCGATGAAGCCGACGGCACTGCGAGCGACGATCCCACACTGGCGCTCGCGGTTACCGTGGCCGACTGCATGCCGATTGCCGTGCATGACCCGGTAACCGGTGCCTTTGCCATGCTGCATTCGGGGTGGAGGGGCACCGGTATCCTGGCACATGCGCTGGAACTGTTCCAGGAGCGGTGGGGCAGCGTCGGAAAAGACGTACATGTGCTGCTCGGTCCCTGTATCGGGCCGTGTTGTTATCCGGTTGATGAAGCGCGCGCCGCCGAGTATTCCGCGGAATGGGGAAAGGCTGGTGTGGTACGTGGTGGCGATGGGCGCGTGCGTCTGGACCTGCGCGCCGCGAACCGCGAGATCTTGAAGCGATACGGCGTGGTCCATACCACCGACGTGGCGCTCTGCACCGGTTGCACGCAGGCACTGGGTTCATACCGGCGGCAGGGACCGGACCGCTTCGTGCGAATGGTAGCGGTGATTGCCGGTTCGGCACATGGGCAATGAGATTTGCGGAAGCAGGACGTGGACCGGCAAGGTGACACTCCCGCAAAAAAGGAAAAACGATGACTACCATGCGAGAGCGCTGGAAAACAGAGATCGTGCACAGTCTGCACGCAATGGCACGTGATAAGGGGCTGAGCGAGGTCGATCTGAGCGCCGACATGCTGGCGTTTGAAACGCCACCACGTCCCGATCTGGGTGACCTCGCGGTGCCGCTCTTCCCGTTTGCAAAGCTCTTCCGCGCGGCACCCGCAGCAATCGCGGTGGAGGTGGCCGCGCGGTTAGGTGACCGCGAGATTGGCACCTGTGAGGCCGCCGGACCCTATCTGAATATCCGTTTTGCCCGATCAGCGGTTGTGCAGCAGGTTCTGGAAGCCGTCATGCACGAAGGCGACGGCTTTGGACGCACCGATGAGCTGTCCGCCCAGCGCATCATGATCGAGTTCTCATGCCCCAATACCAACAAACCGCTCCACCTCGGCCATCTGCGAAACGACATCCTCGGAGAAAGTCTGTCGCGAATCCTCGCCGCCAACGGAGCAGAGGTTCGGAAAGTGAACCTCATCAACGATCGGGGCGTCCACATCTGCAAATCGATGCTCGCCTACCAGCGCTTTGGCAACGGCGCAACCCCTGAGTCCGAGGGTATCAAGTCGGACCACTTCGTGGGTGCGTACTACGTTCGGTTCAATCAGTGGGTCAAAGACGATCCGAGTGCCGAGAATCAGGCGCGGGAGATGCTCCAGAAGTGGGAAGCCGGCGACACGGAAGTGATGGCCCTGTGGCAGCAGATGAACCGCTGGGCCATAGACGGTATCAGTGAAACCTACCGCCGGACGGGCATTTCGTTTGACGAAATCTACTACGAAAGCAAGACCTACCTTTCCGGGCGTGACGAGGTGCTCCGCGGACTACAGGAGGGCGTCTTTTACCGGGAAGACGACGGGTCGGTCTGGGTCGACCTGGAAGAGATCAACCTGGACAAAAAGGTGCTACTGCGAGGGGACGGCACCTCGCTCTACCTCACGCAGGATATTGGAACCGCGATCGCCCGCCACGGTGATTGGCCCTTTGACCGGTTGATCTACGTCGTGGCCTCTGAGCAGCGGTACCATTTTGCGGTGCTCTTCCATGTGCTGCAGAAACTTGGCATGGAGTGGGGGAAGGATCTGTTTCACCTGGCCTACGGCATGGTCAATCTTCCCGACGGCAAGATGAAGAGTCGTGAAGGAACCGTTGTCGACGCCGATGAGTTGATCGCGGGGCTCGAGCGCATGGCCGCAGAGGAGATCCGGGCGAAGGGCCGCGAGGAAGAGGTCGGTGATGTGAACCAAACCGCCGGCGATGTTGCCCTCGGGGCCCTGCATTACTACCTTCTGCAGGTGAACCCGATCAAAGATATGGTGTTCGATCCGCGGGAGTCGATTTCCTTCAACGGCAACACCGGCCCCTACCTCCAGTACACCGGAGCGCGGATCTCGACCATGCTGAGAAAACTCGGTCAGGGTAGCAGCGGTTCCGGCAGTGGCTCTGATCGGCCGGAGAGTGGTGGGACGGTCGATTACGCCTTGCTTCGCGAGGACCTCGAATGGGAACTCGTCAAACAGATCGCAACCTTTTCCGATGCGGTGCGGACCGCGGGGCGCCAGTACAGTCCGTCCGTGCTTACCGGGTACCTCTATGAGCTGGCGAAGACCTTCTCGCGCTACTACCACGATCATCCGATCGCAGTCGAAAAGGATGCTGCGGTCCGATCGGCGCGGGTTGCGCTTTCGCGTGCGGTGGTGCAGGTGCTGCGAAACGGGTGCGAGTTGATCGCGGTTCCCTTTCTCCACGTCATGTAAGCGTCACGCGATCAAATATGCGCTACACGGTGAACTCGGAACCTACCAGAATGTTGGAAAAGCGGTTGAAAATCGTACGATATGGTTGGAAATATTGGCCGCGCGTCCGGTTGTCGGGTGCGGTCGGTGAATTAACTCTCTATTGCCGCTGTACTTAATGAAGTATCGGTTCTTGGCATGCCGTTTGCACCATACATTGGTCCAGGGGTATTGGAGGCTATACACATGGATCGACGGACTCGTCCTCAACAGCAGGGGCTTTACGACCCTCAGTACGAACACGACGCCTGCGGCGTCGGCTTTGTCGCCCACATCAAGGGCGAGAAAAGCCACGACATTCTGGAGCACGCACGCGAAATTCTCGTAAACATGACCCACCGTGGCGCGGTTGGCTCAGACAAGAACAGCGGTGACGGTGCCGGTATTCTCACCGCGCTCCCGCATCGCTTTCTCGAGACGGTGATCAAACGCGATCTGGGCCGGGAACTTCCTCCGCGCGGGACCTATTCCGCGGGCCTGGTGTTCCTGAGTCGCGAAGCCGATGAGCGCGACGCGTGTCGCCGGAAGTTTGAAGAGATTGCAGCACGGTTCAGCGTAACCGTACTTGGTTGGCGCGATGTGCCGCGAGACAACTCCATGATCGGACCGACGGCGGTCGCTTCGGAGCCGGTCATTCAACAGGTGTTTGTTGCTGCTGCCGAGCCGATGGAGGAGCTGGCCTTCGAGCGCAAGCTCTATCTGACGCGAAAAAGCGCTCGGCGTGAGATTCGTGGAACCCAGCACGACCCCAACAACTTTTTCTATGTCTGCAGTCTCTCCACGCGGGTCATCGTCTATAAGGGCATGCTCATGCCCGAACAGCTCTTCGCCTACTTTCCCGATCTATCCGAGCCGGAGTACCGGTCTCACCTGGCGATGGTGCACTCCCGGTTCTCCACCAATACCTTCCCGAGCTGGGATCGCGCCCAGCCGCTGCGATTCATGTCGCACAACGGTGAGATCAACACGCTGCGGGGAAATATCAACAAGATGAGGGCCCGCGAAGGAATGCTCGCCAGCCCGCTCTTTGGTGACCAGCTCCCGGAACTTTTTCCCATCATTGAGCCGGACGCGAGTGACTCGGGAAACTTTGACAACGTGCTCGAGCTGCTGCTGATGGCCGGACGTGAGCTGCCCGAGGCGGTAATGATGATGGTTCCCGAGGCGTGGAGGCTTCATCGCCACATGCCTGACATCGGCAAGGCGGTTTACGAGTACATGAGCTGCATGATGGAGCCGTGGGACGGGCCCGCATCCATATCCTTCACCGACGGTCGTGTTATCGGCGCTCTGCTGGACCGAAACGGCCTTCGCCCGAGCCGCTACTACGTCACCACCGACGATCTCGTGGTGATGGCAAGTGAAGTCGGCGTACTCGACATTCCACCGGAGAAGGTGCGCCTGAAGGGGCGCCTGCAGCCGGGGCGGATGTTTCTGGTGGACTTCGAACAGGGCCGCATCGTAGACGACCTGGAGCTCAAGAACGGTATCGCCGGCAAACGGCCCTACCGACAGTGGCTGAAGGAGCAGAAGATTACGTTGTCGGACCTGCCGGCTCCCGGCGACGTTGCCGGGCTCGACGACAAAACCGTGCTCAACCGGCTTCGAATGTTTGGCTACAGCGTCGAACACCTCAACATTATTTTGAAACCCATGGCAGAGAACGGCAAGGAGCCGCTGGGCTCGATGGGCAACGACACACCGCTTGCCGTGCTCTCCGAGAAGCCGAGACTGCTCTACGACTACTTCAAGCAGCTCTTCGCGCAGGTGACCAACCCTCCGATCGACTCCATCCGCGAAGACATCATTATGGATATGTCATCCTACATCGGACCGGAACAGAACCTGCTCGATACCACGCCCGAGCATGCGCATCGGTTGCAACTTCAGCACCCAGTGCTGACCAACGCCGAGCTTGCCCAGTTGAAGAAGATGAATCACCGCGGTTGGAGCAGCACCGTCATCGACATTACCTATCCCGTCTCCGAGGGAACCGGTGGCCTCAAGGCAACGCTCTCACGGATCAGCACTGAGGCAGAGCAGGCGATTGCCGAAGGGTATCCGCTGGTCATCCTCTCCGACCGCGCCGCAGGTCCCGACCGTATGGCGGTAAGCGCCCTCGCCGCAACCGGAGCCGTTCACCATCACCTCGTGCGCAAGGCAAAACGGACGCAGATCGGGATCGTCGTCGAATCGGCGGAGCCGCGGGAGGTACACCATTTCTGTACGCTCGTCGGCTACGGCGCAGACGCCATCAATCCCTACCTCGCCTATGAGGCGATGTGGAAGCTGAAGCACGACGGGGTGATCGACGCTGAGCTCTCCGAGGACGAGATCGTGGAGCGCTATCACAACGCGCTGACCTACGGCATGCGAAAGGTCTTTGGAAAGATGGGAATTTCCACGCTCGAGAGTTACAAGGGAGCGCAGATCTTTGAGATTGTCGGTCTGAGTTCTGAGGTTGTCGACACCTGCTTTGCGGGAACCGCTTCACGGATCGAAGGCGCGGGATTCGACATCCTTGCCCGGGAAGATCAGATGCGGCACAAGCTCGCCTACCCGGGGCCCAACGAGCCCATCGGAAGCGAATACTACAACCCGGGTGACTACCAGTGGCGATTTGACGGCGAGACGCACATGTGGGATCCGCAGAGTATCGCCGACCTCCAGGCGGCGGTTCGCTACAACGATCCGGCCGCCTTCAAGCGCTTCTCCAATCGTCAGAATCGTCGCTCCCGCGACCAGGCCACCATCCGCGGACTGCTCAAGTTCAAGCCCGGAAATCGCATCCCGCTCGATCAGGTGGAGCCGGCGGAGAACATCATGCGGCGCTTTGCCACCGGTGCCATGAGCTTCGGCTCGATCTCGCAGGAGGCGCACGAAACCCTCGCGGTGGCGATGAACCGTCTCGGCGGCAAGTCCAACACCGGCGAGGGTGGCGAGATGCGCGAGCGATACCAGCCGCTTGCCAACGGTGACTCCAAGCGGTCGGCCATCAAACAGATCGCTTCGGGTCGCTTCGGCGTCACCATCGAATATCTTGCCAACGCCGATGAGCTTCAGATCAAGATGGCTCAGGGTGCAAAACCGGGAGAGGGCGGGGAGCTTCCCGGACACAAGGTTTTTGATGTCATCGCCAAGACCCGTTACTCGACTCCCGGCGTGGGCCTTATCAGCCCGCCACCCCACCACGACATCTACTCGATCGAAGATCTCGCTCAGCTGATCTTCGACCTGAAAAACGCAAACCCCGGTGCCCGGATCAGTGTGAAGCTGGTATCCGAGGTTGGCGTTGGAACGGTTGCTGCCGGTGTGGCCAAGGCTCACGCGGACCACATTCTGATCTCGGGACAGGACGGGGGTACCGGGGCCTCACCCTTGACCGGCATCAAGCACGCCGGGCTGCCGTGGGAGCTCGGGCTCTCTGAAACGCACCAGACACTGGTAATGAACGATTTGCGGAGCCGCGTGGTGGTGCAGACCGACGGTCAGCTCAAAACGGGGCGGGACGTGATTGTTGCGGCCCTGCTCGGCGCCCAGGAGTGCGGGTTCTCCACCGGACCCCTGATCGCGGTTGGTTGTATCATGATGCGCGTCTGCCACAAGAACACCTGTCCGGTGGGTGTGGCAACGCAGGACGAGCGGCTGCGCAAGAAGTTTGCCGGACGGCCCGAGGACGTCATGGCGTATTTTCGCTTTGTCGCCGAAGAGGTGCGTGAACAGATGGCTGAACTCGGGTTTCGCACCTTTGACGAGATGGTGGGCCGGGTCGACATGCTGGAAGTGGACGAAGACGCAAAGCCGTGGAAAGCGCAGGGCGTGGATCTCACCCGCGTGATTACTCCCGCGGCGGCCCCGGCCGGGTCGCTGGGTGCCATCTGCTGTGTTCCGCAGGATCACGGGATTGAAGATATCCTTGACCTCAAGCTCATCGAGGCGTGCGAACATGCCATTGAGAACCGGGAACCGGTCAGTCTGGAGATGGCGATTCGCAATACCGATCGCACCACCGGAACCATGCTCAGTCATCAGATCGCAAAGCGGTGGGGCATCGACGGACTGCCCGACGAGACCATCTCAGTAAAGTTCACCGGCTCGGCGGGCCAGAGCTTTGGGGCGTGGGCGGCCAAGGGTATAACCCTTGAGCTCGAAGGCGACGCCAACGACTACGTCGGCAAGGGACTCTCCGGCGGTAAGCTGATCATCTATCCGCCCAGGGACGCAGGCCTTGTCCCCGAAGAAAACATCATCATCGGGAACGTGGCGCTCTACGGGGCCGTCGGTGGAAAAGGGTTTTTTCGGGGCATGGCCGCCGAGCGCTTCTGTGTGAGAAACTCCGGCGCACACGTTGTGATCGAAGGAGTGGGTGACCACGGCTGCGAGTACATGACCGGTGGCCGGGCGGTGATCCTGGGGCCCACCGGCCGCAACTTTGCGGCAGGAATGTCGGGCGGTATCGCCTGGGTGTGGGACCGCGAAGGGCGCTTCGCTGAGCTGGTGAATCCCGGCATGGTGGAGCTGACCGCGGTCGAGGATGAAGACGAATCGACCATCCTCGACCTCATTCGTGAGCACGCGATACTGACCGGAAGCACGGTCGCGCAGTACGTGCTCGAAACCTGGCGCGACCGGCGCGCCGAGTTCGTTCGCGTCATCTCCCCCGCCTATCGACGCATCCTCGAAATCCAACAGGTGCGGGACAAGGAGGTGGTTCATGGGTAAGCCAACCGGGTTTCTGGAATACGCCCGCAAGGGCGTAGTGGACCGCGATCCCGCCGAGCGGATCGCAGACTTCAACGAGTTTCATCATCACCTCGACGAGAAGGAGCGGCAGGAGCAGGGCGCCCGCTGCATGGACTGCGGCATTCCCTTCTGCCAGTCGGACTACGGCTGCCCCGTCGACAACCTGATCCCCGAGTGGAATGACCTGGTCTATCACGGTCGGTGGGAAGAGGCGTGGAAGCGTCTGATGAAGACCAACAACTTCCCCGAGTATACCGGCCGCGTCTGCCCGGCTCCCTGCGAACACGCGTGCGTGCTTGGCATCAACGAACCGGCGGTCACCATCAAGGATAACGAGTGCACCATCATCGACCGTGCCTACGACTCCGGGCTGATGAAGCCGCGCATTCCGGCGGTTCGCACCGGTAAGCGGGTGGCGGTCATCGGCAGTGGTCCGGCGGGACTCTCCGCTGCAGACCAGCTCAATCAGGCGGGCCACCTTGTCACCGTCTTCGAGCGCGATGACCGGATCGGTGGCCTTCTGATGTACGGCATCCCCAACATGAAGCTCGACAAGGGGCTGGTTGAGAAGCGCAACGGCATCATGGCCGCGGAGGGAATCGAGTTTCGTCCCGGTGTCTGGATTGGGCGTGACGTCGACCCGCACGAACTGGTGGATACGTACGATGCGGTCGTGGTTGCGGTTGGGGCGACAAAGGCTCGAGACCTTCCCACGCCCGGTCGTGATCTGAAGGGAATTCACTTTGCAATGGATTTCCTGCGCGCCAACACCAAGAGCCTGCTCGATTCCAATCTGGCCGACGGAAACTATATCTCCGCCGCGGGCAAACAAGTGATTGTCATCGGTGGGGGTGATACCGGCACCGACTGTATCGGCACATCCATCCGCCACGGGGCGGCGAGCATCAAAAACTTCGAGCTGCTTTCCAAGCCTGCCTCGGGCCGAACCGATGAGTATCCGTGGCCCACCTATCCGCGGCTGCTGAAAAACGATTACGGCCACGAAGAGGTACAGGCAAAGTTTGGCGCGGATCCACGCGAGTTCAGCATTCTGACCAAAGAGTTTGTTGACAACGGACAGGGAGCGGTGAAGGCGGTGCGCACGGTTCGTATCCAGTGGCACAAACCCCCGGGAGAACGTCCGCAGATGAAGGAAGTCCCAGGAAGCGAAGAGGAGTGGCCGGCCGATCTGGTGCTCCTGGCAATGGGGTTTCTTGGCCCGGAGGCCGATGTGGCCGAACAGCTCGGTCTGGAGCGTGATGAGCGTTCGAACATCCGCGCCGACTTTGGAAAGTTCAGCACGTCGCACCCCAAGGTGTTTTCGGCAGGCGATGCGCGCCGCGGTCAGTCGCTGGTGGTATGGGCCATAAAGGAAGGCCGTGGCGCTGCTCGTGAAGTGGACCGGTTTCTGATGGGAGACACAATTCTGCCGTAGAAGACAACCGCACGGCACACGGCTTGACGATCACGCAATGAATGTGCTACCTATGACGCTCACGCAATGGATTTCAACTGAAGGACTTGGAATATGTACGCAATGGTAGAAATCGCCGGAAAGCAGTATAAGGCTGAACCCGGTGCGGTATTGAAAGTGGACCGACTCGCGGATGATGCAGGGGCTACGGTTGAGTTTGACTCCGTACTCATGCTTCGCGGTGATAACGTAACCGTGGGTACTCCCTACGTGGCTGGTGCCAAGGTTACCGCGGTAGTCGAAGAACACGGCAAGGACGACAAATTGATCGTCTTCAAGATGAAGCGACGGAAGAACTATCGTCGGCGCAACGGGCATCGGCAGCAGTTTTCGGTTATCCGGGTAAACGAGATAGTCGGAGCCTGACGTCGGTGATTCACGTCGCGCTGTGGCTGGACCGGGCAGAATGCCTGGTGCGGTTGCAGTCGCACGGGCACGCACCGGGCGCTACGGGATCAAACACCGTCTGCGCGGCCGTATCGGCGCTTCTCGGCAGCAGTGCTCGCCTTCTTGCCGCTCAGACTGATCTGGCGGTAGACGGCTCGGCCGATCGGGAAGGGGAGCTGGAGGTTGTTGTCTCCTCCTGCCCGGAAAAGCGGCGGTCGTGGCTCGGCGGTGTTACCGCCCTGCTTCTGCAGGGGCTGGATGACATCGCCGTCGGATATCCGGAACAGGTGCGGGTGACGGTGACTCGGGGCGTATCCGGGATACCGGAGGCGCACCGGCGCAGACAAAAACAGAAAGGGGATCAGGATGGCACATAAAAAGGGTGGAGGAAGCTCCAAGAACGGTCGTGATTCAGCTGCGCAACGTCTTGGCGTGAAGCGATTTGGAGGCGAACTGGTTCCTGCCGGCTCTATCCTCGTGCGCCAGCGCGGCACCAAGTTTCACCCCGGCTCCGAGGTTGGAATCGGCCGGGACGACACGCTCTTCGCCAAGGCAACGGGAAAGGTGGTGTTTCATCAACGGCGTGGACGCCGGTACGTGAGCATCGATCCCGTGGCCGTGGAAGCTACCTCAGAGTAGCCCGACCCACTTGCAACGATTTGTTGACGACGTCACGTTTACGATACGCTCCGGCCACGGTGGCGCGGGGAGCGTATCGTTTCGTCGTGAGCGCTACGTTCCCCGCGGTGGTCCCGATGGGGGCAACGGAGGGCGCGGCGGCGATGTGGTCGTTCGTGTCCGCCGAAACCTGAAAACCCTCGCCCATCTGACCGGACACACCGCATTTTCGGCGGAGAACGGCCGCCCCGGTGAGGGACGCAAGCGGCACGGTCGTGACGGCTCCGCCTGGTACCTTGAGGTCCCGCCCGGGGCCGCCATTCACGATGCGGAAACCGGCGAGCTGCTGGCCGATATCACCGAAGAAGTCGATGACTTCGTACTGATCTCCGGTGGTCGCGGCGGCAAGGGCAATACCCACTTCAAGTCATCCACCCATCGTACGCCGCGCTTTGCGCAACCCGGAGAGCCGGGGGAGGAACGCCGGATCACCGTCGAGCTGCGGCTCATCGCGGACATCGGGTTTGTCGGGCTTCCGAATGCGGGCAAGTCGAGTCTGCTGAGGGTGCTTACCGCGGCCCATCCCAAGGTGGGAAACTACCCATTTACGACGAAGATCCCCAACCTTGGCGTAATGCGCTACCACGATCACGACGTGATTCTTGCCGACATCCCCGGTATCATTGAGGGCGCTGCCGAAGGTGCGGGGCTCGGACACCGATTTCTGCGGCATATTTCGCGCACTGCAGTGCTGGCGCTGTTGATCGACGTGACCGAAGAGCATCCCGACGCCGTCTTTGCCACCCTCCTGCACGAACTGAGCGCCTTCGATTCCGAGCTTGCGCAGAAGCGGCGTATCGTGGTGGGAACCAAGTGCGATCTCGATCCCGACGGAGAGTACCTGCAGCGATTGGCCGCAGCCTGTGGCGGCGAGCAGGTGATCGGGGTATCTGCGGCAGCTCGAAGTGGCCTCGATGCGGTGATTGCGCAGTTTGGCCGTATGGTTGTGGACCTGCCTTCGGGAGAGGCTGATGGCTGAGCGCGTCGCGCTGTTCGGCGGATCGTTTGATCCGGTGCACATCGGCCATCTGTTTGTTGCCGAAGAGGTGCGTATCCGGCTCGGGTACGATCGGGTGATATTTGTCCCCGCGGCGCACCCACCGCACAAGAACGGTCCGCCGGCGGGCTCCGCCACGGACCGCCTCGCGATGCTTGGGCTGGCGGTTGAACACGAGTGTTTCTCGATTGGCCGGTGGGAGATTGACCGCGGGGGAGTGTCCTACACAATCGATACCGTGCGGCAGGTCATTGCCGATGGTCTGGCGTCCGGGAAGCCGGGCCTCATCATTGGCGACGATCTGGTGAGCGGGTTTTCGTCGTGGCGGGAGCCGGAAGAGGTGATCAATCTCGCCAACATCATTGTGGTTCGAAGGCAAGACACCCCGTTACCGGAGTTGCTGCGCGATGCGCACACGGTTGACAACTCTCCGTTGCCGGTGTCATCCTCACAGATACGGAAACGCGTTCAGAGTGGGCATGCGTTTCGATATCTGGTGCCGGAGCCGGTCTACCGGTACATCGTCGATCACCGTCTCTATCAGGATTCATGATCACCGACTCAACGGTTTGTGAGATTCGAGCGAGAGTTGAGACCACCGTTTCACCGAAACGGTTACGTCATATCCAGGGTGTTGTAGCACTCTGCGACCGGCTCTGCCGGCGGTTCGCGCTCTCCCCGACAGCGGGGGCGGCAGCGGCGTGGGGCCACGATCTGGCCCGCGAATGGCCGGAGAGCGATCTGCTCGCGTGGGCGCTGCGTGACAACGAGTCGTTGGACGAAGAGCATCGGGCCCATCCGGTGCTGCTTCACGGTCCGGCCGCCGCTGCGGTGCTTCGTGCGGAGTATCAAATCACGGATCGGGACGTGCTGAGCGCCGTTCGCCACCATACCTTGGGCCGTGCCGGCATGAGCTCGCTGGAGATGGTGCTCTACGTTGCGGATTACTGCGAAGAGGGGCGCCCCTTTTTGACCGACGAGCTCCGCGCGGTGCCCAACGACTGGTCATTGCCGAAGATGGTGCTCGCGGTGGCGTCCGATGCTGGTCGCCGGGGCTTTCCCATCGCACGGAGAACCACAGAAATGGTCGCCGACCTGACGCAGCGACTGAAAGAAACGGAAGCGCACGTATGAAGAAATCGTTTGATCACGCCGTGATTTTTCTGATCCTGATCGCGGTCATTGTGGTCGGTACCGGTGTGTTCGTCTGGACACAGGTCCGAAGCGACCGGATCAGCGATCTGGTCACAGCCGGGGACCAGATTGGGATTCTCTGGGTGGTCGAGCACGAGGGTGCACCGCTATGGACTCAGGTGCTGCTGTACAACCCGGTCAGTTCCCGCGGCGCCTTATTCGATGTCCCCGGGAACGTCGGCTCGATTCTCGGAACGCTGAACCGCGTGGACCGCATCGACGCGCTGTTTCAGGAAGGAAACGTCGACCTCTACCGTGAGACCGTCGCGCGCCTCCTGGGAACGGAGATACCGTTTTTTGTCACCGTGTCGCTCGCGGACCTCGCATCGCTGGTGGATCTGATCGAAGGAGTGCGGGTCTTTGTTGATGTGGCCGGCGTGGACCCGACCGAATCGATTCGGTTGCCGTCGGGGAATGTCGTGCTCGACGGCAGCAACCTTGACGTCTTCTTTCTTGAGTATGCGGCGCGTGCATCGGGGGAGGAGCGAATTGCAATCGTGCAGGCGTTCACGCAGAATCTGATCGATCGCCTCGGCGAACGGTCGGCATATCTGAGCCACTCGAGGGTTCGCCCCTTTGTGGCGCGGTGGGTCGATACCAACCTCGACAGTCGCGCCCTGCATCGGCTGTTTGCCGAGTTTGATCGACTGGAAAGCGGCCGTCTGGTCTACCGACAGGTTCAGGGCAACCTTCGCACGGTCGATGCGGAATCGGTGCGGCAGGAGTTGCTCTTCCCTCACTTCGAAGGACAGTGGCTGCGCCAGACGGTTCGCCAAGTGCAGGAAAGCCTTGCGTCTGAGGTTGAGTCGTATGAAGATAACGCGCTTATTTCTCTGGAGATCCTCAACGGTACTCCGGTAACCGGATTGGCCCGGCGAACTCAGGATCTGATGCAGGGATTTGGATTTAACGTGGTTCACGTTGGGAACGCCGATACCAGCGAGGTGGAACACACCCTGGTCATTGACCGCACCGGAAACCCTGCGTTTGCGCAACGGGTTGCCGGTATCATTCAAGCAGACCGTGTCGTGACCGAGCGTGCCGCCGAGTCGGCAGCGGCGGTTACTCTGGTCTTAGGAAGGGATTTTGATGGCACCAACGTCAGACGATAGAACTACCAGTGCGAGCGGGGAATCCCTCGATCGCGAAGCGATTGCACTCGACTGCGCTCGAACGCTGGACGAACACAAGGCGCGCAATACCATCGCGCTTGCGGTCGGCGAGATATGCAGCTTTACCGATTATCTGGTGATCAGCACGGCGAACTCGGCAGCCCATGCGCGCGGTTTGCAGAAGCAGCTTCAGAGCGTGTTTGAGCAGTACGCAGTGAATCCCCTGAACGGCAGCAAGCGGCAACAGGACAACAGCTGGACACTGATTGACCTTGGATTTGTGGTGGTACACATCATGACCGCAGAGGCCAGGGCGTTCTACGAGCTGGAACGGCTCTGGTTCAGCGGACGAGAACTCTTTCACTCTGTCGACGAGAAGGCGGACGGGCTGGAGCCTTCGGAACGTCAGTCGTCGAAATCTCCGTCGGTCTCGTCGTAAGAATCACCGTCGTCGAAATCGTCGTCGCCGAACTCTTCGTGTTCCGTCCAGTCCGGGTCCTCAAACTCGTCGTCTGAAAACTCGTCGGAATCTCCGTCTTCATTGATTCGTGGCGCCATGGCCCGAGTGTAGTATCGCGGGGAAACGGTGTCAATCTGGATATCCCGCGGTATTTCACTTCAGATTTGACACTCCGTATCATATTTGCGATACTTACCTCGCGTCGTCACCCCGGTGACGGTGCGGTGTGTACATGGGCGGATCGGAGTGTGCTGAGCGTCGGGTGAGTGCGTTCCAAGGAGCATCGTATGGACATTACTGATATCCGGATTCGGCGAGTGAGCTCAGAAGGCAAACTCAAAGCCTATGTAACGGTAACCTTTGACGACTGTTTCGTTGTGCACAACGTAAAGGTCATCGAGGGGAAAACCGGCGTCTTCATCGCCATGCCCAGTCGAAAGACGAAAACCGGCGAGTATAAAGACGTTGCCCATCCAATCAACTCGGACTTCCGAAACGATCTGCAATCGCGTATTCTTGAAGCCTTCGAGAATGCAGCGGACGACGGAGGCGGTGACGCCGGTGACTCCGATGACGGAGGCGACGGCGGCGGCGAGTTCTAAGCGCCGTCTCCGCTGAGGTTCCGTCTCGGAGCAACCGGAACGGCCGGCTGAGGCCGGTGACCCTTGACAATCAGCGCAACATCTGGAAAGGTACTCTGCAACACAGAAAACCACGTTGGGACGTCGGCAAGCGGCTAAGCCACCGGGTTTTGATCCCGGCATTCGGAGGTTCGAATCCTCCCGTCCCAGTACCGACCAAGATACAGAGGAGAAAATATGGAACAGATCGTGGTACAAGCGGCTGAACGAACCGAGCGTAAAAAAGGGCCCATCGGGCGCCTTCGCCGCAGCGGTCGTATTCCTGCCGTCATTTACGGACAGCAGCAGCATCGAACCATTTCCGTCGATGCGCACGAGTTCATCAACACGTTCAAGCACATCAACGAGAGCACCATCATTACGCTGCAGACCGAGAGCGGTGGGGTGGACGTGCTGGTCAAGTCGTACGACGAGGACCTGATGTCCGGAACAATTCAGCACATCGACTTTTACGAGATTGCTCGTGGGAAGCTGCTGAAAACGCACATCCCGATCCACCTCGAAGGAAAATCCAAAGGTGTGCGCGAGGGTGGTATTCTGGAAGTGCAGCTGCACGAACTCGAAATCGAGTGTCTACCGAAGGATATTCCCGCGGATGTCAAGATTGATATTGCCGGACTGGAACTCGGTCATTCGGTTCACGTCTCCGATATCGTCGTGCCGACCGGGGTAAAGGTCCTGAGTGGTATCGACCAGGTGGTGGCAACGGTCGCCGCTCCGCGTGCTCAGGAAGAGCCGGAAGACGAGGTTGTCGAGGAAGCGGCAATCACCGAGGAACCGGAAGATTCCGAAGAGTAACGGTCTGCGGCTTGTCATTGGCCTTGGAAACCCAGGTCTCGACTATGCACAAACCCGGCATAACGCCGGGTTTCTTGCGTTGGACGCAATCGCAGAGACGCATGGCTGCCGGTTTCACCGACCGCTGTTTCGCCGCTACCTGAGCGCCGACTTCGTTCGCGATTCCGGTGTTTCCATCCGGCTCCTGAAACCGCTGACCTACATGAACCGAAGCGGAGAGGTCATTCCCCGGGTGCAACGGCGGCTTGGGATCGATGTCGCGGATATTATCGTGATCTGCGATCAGCTTGACCTTCCGACGGGCACGGTTCGTATCAAGCGTGGCGGGGGAACCGGTGGGCATCGCGGGCTTCGATCGTTGGTGGCAGAGCTCGGCAGTGATGCGTTTGTGCGGGTCTACGTCGGGGTTGATAAACCGGTGGGTCGGGACGCGGTCGTCAATCACGTGCTCGGTGTCCCGGAGGGTGACGAGGCCGTACGGTTCGCCCAGGGAATCGAAACGGCGCGCGACGCGACGCTTCGGATTATCGATGCCTCGATCGAGGAGGCGATGAATGAATACAACCGGCGTGGAACAGGAGCTTCGTAAGACGATCCTGCACGTAATCGAGCGGAATCGGCTTGATCCCTCGGCACACTGGATAATTGCCTGTTCGGGCGGACGGGACAGCTCGGTGCTTGCGACGGTATTCTCTCCGCTGGTCGCCGGATGCGGCGGTACGGCTTCGGTCGCGTACGTTGATCACGGACTGCGATGTGAAACGGAGCGCCGTGCCGAGCGCAACAGCGTCGAACGGATCGCCCGACAGCTTGCTGTCCCGATCGATTGCACCGTGATCGAACCGGGCGTAATCCGTTCTACGGCCCAATCCAGCGGACGGTCGATTGAGGACGTCGCTCGGCAGGTGCGGTACCGCGCGCTCGGGGAGCATGCGAAGGCCCGGGAAGGAGCGTACATCGTCACCGGCCACCATCTGCACGATCAACTGGAAACCGTTCTCATGCGGCTGACACGGGGAAGTGGTGCCCGCGGGCTCGCCGGCATCCCCGAGGTTCGCCTCCTGAATGCGGGCAGGCGCTTTGAGGAGCGGCAGCCGCTTCTGGTTCGGCCGTTTTTGTCGGTCGATCCGGCGCTCCTCGAAGAGTTTGCCAGACAATGGAGTGCGGCCCGCGGAGAGGTGCTGTACATTGAAGACAGCACCAATCGATCGCATGCGTTTCGGCGAAACCGATTTCGAGCGGGTGTGACCCCGGGCCTGCTCGATGTTGAGCCGGCTGCCGCACACGGGGTCGCGGTGAGCGCCGAGCGGATGCGTGAGACCGACGAGGCGTTGCGGTTTGCCGCCGGGGAGGCGCTGTCTCTTCGATCTGACGCAACAGCGTCTCCTGAGGTCGTGATAGACGCGGTGAGGTTCGCCGCGTTTCCTCTGGCCCTGCGGCGCAGTTGCTGCTTCCTGGCGGTGGATCGACTGCTCGGTTTCGATTCCGCAGCCGGCATATCCCACCATTTTTTTCGACCGCTGATCGAGTGGGACGGGACATCCGACGTGTTGCTCCGTGGGCACGGTTTGCGTGTTTTGTTTTCAGCTGACGTGGCCGATGGAACGATTGTGGTCCATCGTGATGTTGTCCGGAATGAGAAAAAGGGATATCTTGTCAGCACCGGGGAGGGTTCTCAGCGCGCCGGTTTGGGTTGCATGGTTGTGGGTGTCCGCTCCGGCGACCGGCGTTGGAGCGTGCGCGTGAAGGTCAGCTCATGCTCCCCTCCGCTTGTTGTGCGGTCACGTCGTCCCGGTGATCGGGTGGCCCAGCGCTACGGGCACAAGCGGTTGAAGAAACTGTGCACCGAACGGGGTTCGGAGGTTCTGGTGCTGGAAGACCGCGCCGGAATCGTGGCCGCCTTTTTCTCTCCGTGGGGCGGCGACGATCTGTTTCGCCCGGACGCTCTTCGACTGGAACAGGACGAGAGCCCCGGTGACGGAACAGGGCCCACTACACATACTGAAATTGTCTGGCAAGGGGATACCGGCTTTGAACTCGCAACAGAATAATCAGAACGATCCAAATAAGAACGGTGACCCGTCGCCGCCACGCTTTTCACTCAAGAACAACCGGTTTGCGCTGCTTTTTCTTTTTATCGTACTCGGCATGTTTCTTGTTCTGCTTTTTTCCGATACGCGCAGCCCTGGACAGGAAATCCCGTATTCACAGTTTCTGGGCCACCTCGCGGCCGGTGAAATCGAGTCGGTAAAAATTCTGGATCAGTCTCAGATTGAAGGCACGTTGCGTGGCCGAAGCGGGGATGAGCGGGTCTTTATCACTACCATTCCCTACTTTGATGCCGAACTCATGGTACAGCTTCGTGAGCAGGGTGTGCGATTCTCCGGCGGCGCACGGCCGATCTCCCCGTTGAGAGTGATCCTCGAGTTTCTTCCCTGGGTCATCATTTTCTTTTTCATCTGGTTCATGTTCCGCCAGGTCCAGGGTGGCGGAAACAAAGCGTTTGCGTTTGGCAAGAGCCGCGCGAAGAAGTTTCAGGAAGGCGGGCACAAAACCACCTTCGCCGACGTAGCGGGACAGAAGGAAGCGAAATACGAACTGCAGGAGGTGGTGGAGTTTCTCAAGAATCCGGGAAAGTTCACCAAGATCGGAGCAAAAATCCCCAAAGGGGTGCTCCTGGTGGGCATGCCCGGTACGGGAAAAACTCTGCTGGCCAAGGCGTGCGCCGGAGAGGCGAACGTCAACTTCTTTCACATGTCCGGCTCCGATTTCGTGGAAATGTTTGTCGGGGTTGGCGCGAGTCGCGTTCGTGATCTGTTCGAGCAGGGCCGACGCAGCGCACCCTGTATTCTGTTCATTGACGAGCTTGATGCGGTGGGACGTACTCGCGGAGCGGGTTACGGCGGAGGTCACGATGAACGGGAACAGACCCTGAACCAGATGCTCGTGGAGATGGATGGTTTTGACACCAAAGACGGAGTGATCATGCTTGCCGCCACCAATCGGCCCGATGTCCTTGATCCGGCACTCCTCCGACCCGGACGCTTCGACCGGCAGGTGGTGGTGGATATGCCGGATCTGGAAGAGCGCGATGCGATCCTGCGTATCCATATCGCAAAAGTACCCATTGCCGCGTCGGTGGACGTGTCGCGCCTCGCTCGGGCAACGCCGGGAAGCTCCGGTGCCGACCTGGCAAATCTTGTGAACGAAGCCGCCCTCTACGCCGCCCGGAAAGATCGCGATCTCGTTGAGATGGAGGATTTTGAGGAGGCCCGCGATAAACTGTTGATGGGTGTCGCTCGAAAGTCAAAGATCCTCTCCATCGAGGAGAAACGAAAAACCGCATATCACGAGGGTGGGCATGCTCTGATGCACTACTATTGCGAGCATTCTGATCCCTTGCACAAGGTTACGGTGGTTCCGCGCGGCCGCGCGCTTGGCGTTGCCATGTCGCTGCCCGAGAGAGATGCGTACAGTCGCGGAAAGGGATGGCTTCTTGACCGCATCAAGATTGCGTACGGCGGGTACGTTGCGGAGGAGATGTTCTATGAGGAAACCACCACGGGAACTCAGAATGATCTCCAGCAGGCTACGGAACTGGCACGACGGATGGTAACCGACTGGGGAATGAGCGAGATCGGTCCCATCGCGTACGGTCAGGAAGACGAACCGATCTTTCTGGGTAAGGAGATCGCCCGCCATAAAGACTACTCGGAACACACCGCGCAGGAGATCGACCGGGAAATCGGGAGTATTCTCAACAGCTGTCTGAGCGAGACGCGGCGCCTTCTTGAGAAGCATCGTGAAGAGTTGATCTGCATCGCAGAAGCTCTGGTGGAGCGGGAGACCCTTTCCGATCTCGACGTGCGGGAGCTCCTTGGCCTCCCCGAGCGGGTGGCGAGCCGGCCGGCCGGCGACGTGGCGGAATAATGTATGGATACCGGATTTCCGGGCAAAGGGTGAGGCGGGTTACGAACAGAACGATCGCGTGCACAGTTGTGTTTCTCGTGGCGTTGTCCTCGGGCATGGCTCAGGACCGAGATCTCGCGAGGGTGTATGCCGACGAGGCGATTGAACTCTATCGGGCCGGTGAGCGCCAGCGCGCGGCCGATGTGGCTCGCCGCGGCCTGGAGTTCCGCTCGGATGAGTCCGACCTGCACGTTGTCGTCGGGCGAGTCGCGGAGCACGATTCGGTTCGGATCCGGGACGCCGTCGCCGCATACCGGCGAGCGCTCGGCGCAGACCGGTTTGTTCGATTTGACGGAACCGAGACGCGAGCGCGTGCTGCCGCCCTGCTGAACCGGATGGGTGAGCACCGTCAGGCGATCGAAATCATTGAGCAGGCAGGAATCGATCCCCTGTTTGATCGAAACCTTCTGTTTGAGTACGCGCGGGCCCTCTTCGGCAGTGGGCGCGCGATTGAAGCCGAGCAGCGCGCCGGTGCCGGTGTTCGCATCTACCTGGACGATCCGCGTTTTTTTCGGCTGCTTCTCGAGCGGGTCCCCGTCCCCGGCTTTCGAGACTATCTGGCGGTGCGCCGGTACGAGGCGCCAACTCCTGAATACCGACGGCTCTTGCTCAGTTACCTTATCCGTGTTCCAGACAGCACCCACCGACGCGAAGCGCTCGAGCGTTACTTTGTGCTTGAGGGAGACGATCCGGTGGCAGCCCTGCTCCTGCTCGAAAGTGCGGGGCTGTCCGAAGCGGCGATGGAGCGCGAGTTTGATCGCTTTCTCGCACTCGGGGGCGCATACGAGCACGACCTGATTCGTCGTGCCTTCGAGGCGGGAAACGATGGAATGCGCGAGCGTCTTCTCGAACGATTCACTGACTTTACCGGCGAACTGGTGGTCGACCGAGCCAGAAAAGGAGTTCCGGAACAGAGACTGATCGTTTCGGCTGGAAGACTGCACACCTGGGAGGTCGATCCGAATCGAGATGGTCGTCCTGAGTTCATGATGTCCATCGAAAATCTTCTTCCGCGGATGGTTGAGCATACCGGTCCCGGCGGATACTCGAACCTTGAGTATGGTGACTATCCGGCGGTACGTCGGGTGACGTTTCCCGACGCAGACGGTGGCCGGGTGGTGTACCGGATGATTGGAGATCGCCTTGAGCTTCTGTTGGTGAATCCGCGGCTTAGCGATCCGCAGCGGGACGCTGACGGCGTTGTTCTCCCGGACGCTCTGCAACCGCTGGCACTCGCGGACCCGTTTACGATTCTGGATCGTGATACCGTTCGTCGAAACGCGGCGTTCGTGGAACACCATACCGCCTCGGCCGCGTTGCCGCACCGGATCGTGCAGTTGGAAAACGGCCAGCCCGTGCGTTCCGTTGCCGATACAACGGGCGATGGTATGACCGATTTCGTGGTTCGGTATGAGAACGGACTTCCCGCCGAAGGGATGCGCGACCTCACCGGCGACGGGTCATTCGAGGTGATTGAGACGTTTCGAGACGGAACCCTTGTCATGATTACGGTGGTGTCGCTCCCCGATCGAGTGGCCGAATACTACGAGGTGTTTGGCGCACTCGAAACTCGAGCGTGGGACCTTGACCGTGACGGGGTCATCGACGTACGTGAGCGATACCTGCAGGACCTTCTGGTACAGCGACAGTACACCAGCGGCGAAAACGGAGAGTTTGACTTGTCGATTGAGTTCTTCAGCGACATATTGTCGATAGGGACTGAATAGATGCGTCGAACGATCCGTCACATGTTCTCGATCGCGTGCCTGCTGGCATCTGTGTTGATGGTGTCGGGGTGTGCCGGCATGGCGGCGCGGTCGGTCGACCCGAGTCGCCGCCGAGAGTTCATTGCTGAAGATCTGCGCGAGCGAATTGATTCCGGGAATCCCGAGTATGCAATCGCACGACTCGGGGTGCTTGGGGAGGATGACCTTTTCTCCGAAGCCGAGCTCAACGAGTTTGCCGTGCTCGCGGAGGACGCACTCGAACGGTTGCTCACGCACGCGATCGAAGCCTCGGAGTATCGAGATGCGCTGCGCTTCTATCGGTCGTTACGCGCTCTGGGGCGGGAAGAATTGCTCAACGGCGCGACCTCCGACGATCTGTTGCGGCGGTGGGCTGACCACGAAATCCAGAACGGCAACGAGATTGCCGGCTTGCATCTGCTGTTGCGGCTGCCAGATCTTACCTCCCTGTCCGATGACGAACTCGACCGGTTTGCACAGGTCGCCTTTTCCAACAATAACCGTTTCATGCTCGAGCAGCTTTCTGTAGTTGCCGGCGAGCGCGACATCGAAGTGCCGGAAGAGTACGGGGCATTTCTTGAACACAGGCCAACCGCCGCCCAACTGATCGAAGGCACCGCAACAATCTGGGTCAATCGTGGCGTGCGACTTGAGCGCGGTGTGGGTATCCCCGATCGCGTCATTGGAAGCGGGTTTTTCATCGACCGCCGCGGCTACCTGATTACCAACTACCACGTGATCGAGAGCGAAGTAGATCCGACCTATCGCGGTTTCTCCCGGCTGTTTGTTCGTCTTCCCCGTGCAATTGATCGGCGCATTCCCGCCCGGGTCGTCGGGTATAACCGAATTTTTGATATAGCGCTTCTGAAAGTTGAAATTGATCCGAGTTATATTTTCTCCTTCACGGAGATCCGAACACTCGAGCCGGGGACTCAGATTTTTGCAATTGGTTCGCCCGGCGGACTGGAGAACAGCATCACCTCGGGGATCATCTCCGCGACGGGCCGACGGTTTCTGCAACTCGGAGACGCGATGCAGGTGGATGTTCCAGTTAACCCGGGCAACTCGGGTGGCCCGGTGGTGAATCGTGAAGGAGATCTGGTAGGGGTGGTATTTGCCGGCATTCCCCAGTTTCAGGGAGTGAACTTCGCGATTCCGTCATTCTGGATCAACCATTTCCTGCCGCAGCTGTATCAGGAGGGAGAGGTTGAGCACGCGTGGATGGGGGTGGCGGTACACGAAACCGCGGAACGCGAGCTGAAGATCATCTTTGTCGCACCGGGCAGCCCGGCTGATCGTGCGGGTATTCGCTCCGGGGATGTACTGCTCGAATTGGCGGGATGGCGGCCAACACGCATCAATGATGCTCAGACTGTACTGCTCGATCGGATACCCGGCGAGCTGGTCAATGTCCGGGTTCGTCGCAACGGTGGGGAGCTGGATCGACTGGTTGCAGTGGCGGTGCGTCCGTTCAGTCCGATCGAGGACCTGCTCGATCGCGTCAGCACCGAAGAGCTGTTTCCGCCGCTGTTCGGTATGGAGACCAGCAACATCAGCACCAACCGTTGGCAGCGCAATTTTGTGGTGACCCACGTCTACCCGGGAATGCTCGCCGATGAATCGGGACTCTCGGCTCAGGATCCGTTTTCGCTCCAGAATTGGCGCGTCGATCTTGACCGCCGCATCGCGATTCTCCAGATCATTATTCGGCAGCGGCGCGCCGGGTTTCTCGAAAGCGGGTTGCAGCTTGCCACCTTCTTAGAAAGAGATAATTTTCTCTAATTTCCTCTCCTTCCGCGTTCCAATATTCTCTGTTTTGTAGTATACTGTCGTCGACCCTCTGCAAAAGGACGGGACTATGACAGAAAACGGTTCACTCAAAGTAATTACGCTTGACCGACGAGCAACCATTGACCGGGCGGAGGCGCTTCGGGTAATGCTCCTCGATGCGCTTGCTCATGCCCCGAGTACGCTTGTCAACCTGTCGCACGTCGAAGCGATCGACCTGACGGCGATCCATCTGCTCTATGCGGCGAAGCGCCAGGCTCTTTCCGAGAAGAAGCGGTTTGACTTCACGGGGACGGTGCCGTCCGTGGTACGCGACGCGCTCGAGCAGGGCGGGTTCTGCAAGCGGGCGCCCGAAGAGGGGCCGGACCTTGCCGCTGCCCTGCTCGACTTTGAGCGGCCGGCCGGTGCCACCAACACCGGGGCCGATCGATCTTCAAAAGCGAAGGGCGTTCGCCATGGATAAGTTCAAGGAAAACTTCCGCGAAGAAGCGTACGACTTGCTCAACAACCTCGAGCACTCCCTGCTCGAGTTGGAACACAATCCGACCAACCGGGAAGAGATCTCGGCGGTCTTTCGCTGCATGCATACCATCAAAGGGTCGGCGGCGATGTTTGGGTTTCAGGAGATCTCCAACTTTGCCCACGAGATCGAGACCGTTCTGGAGCTGGTGCGTGACGGGTCACTTACGCTCGACGTCAACCTGATCAATATTACCCTTGCGGTTCGGGACCATATTCGCACGCTGTTGGACAGTAATGGAGAGGCCGACAACGATCTGTCCGCCCATTCCAAGGTCATTGTATCGCAGCTGCAACAGTATGTCTCTGATCAGACCCGTGGCCCACAGTCCCACGCGATTACTCCGGTGCCCGCGGAGGTCACCCGCGCGATTGGCAAGGAAGACGCACCGGACGAGTCACCGTTTCCCGGTGGGAGCGACGGAGACGATCTGGACCACTTTGTCACCTATCGCATCCGGTTCACCCCCAAACCCGACATCTATCTCAATGGAACCAATCCGCTGTTGCTGCTTGGTGAGCTCGCTGAGATGGGAGAGTGCACGGTCGTTCCCTATCTCGGGCGGGTTCCGATACTGAGTGAGATTGATCCGCTGCAATGTCTGGTTTCCTGGGACGTTTTGTTGACCACGCGGAAATCCGCAAATGCGGTTCGCGACGTGTTCATTTTTATCGAGGATTCGGCCGGCGTGTCGGTAAATCCGATCGACGACCTTTCGTCGATTGACGACGGTCCCCATCGTCGACTCGGTGAGATTCTCGCCGAGCGGGGCGTGGTGGACCTGGAAACCGTTGAGCGTGCCGCAGGCACGCAGAAGCGACTGGGCCAAATGCTCGTTGAACAGGGCGTTGCCGAGCAGGACGTCCAGGCCGCACTGGAAGAGCAGCAGCACGTGCAGCGCTCGCGCGAACGGGTGCAAAATGAAATGGCCACGTCGAGCATCCGCGTGGGTTCGGATAAGCTCGACGTCATGGTTGATCTGGTCGGCGAGATCGTGACCCTCCAGGCGCGGTTGACCCAGACGGCGAAGCAGCTTGATAACCCGTTTCTCACCTCGCTGTCGGAGAACTTTGAGCGCCTGACCGACGAGCTTCGCGACAGTACCATGAGTATTCGGATGGTTCCGATGGGATCCACGTTCAGCAAGTTCCGGCGGCTTGTGCGTGACCTATCGCAAGAGCTGGGAAAACAGATCGAAATGATCACCACCGGGGGCGAGACCGAACTGGACAAGACGGTGATCGACCGTCTGAACGATCCCCTCGTCCATATTATCCGCAACTGTGTTGACCATGGGCTGGAATCGCCGGAAGAGCGGGCTCGAACCAATAAACCGGAGACCGGCGTAATCCGGCTGTCCGCGGCACACTCGGGCGCGTCGGTGGTGATAACCATTGAAGACGACGGCGCCGGCCTCAACCGTGAGAAGATTCTTGCCAAAGCGCGAGACCGGGGGCTGGTGGCGGCAAACGCCGAGTTGAGCGAATCAGACATTCTGCATCTGATATTCTCACCAGGATTCTCGACCGCACGAGCGGTCACCCAGGTCTCGGGACGCGGCGTCGGATTGGATGTGGTCAAGAAAGAGATCGAGTCACTCGGCGGTAACGTATCGGTAGAGTCCACCCCGGGAAAAGGTACCCGGATGAAGCTTACCATTCCGTTGACGCTTGCAATTATTGACGGACTCCTGGTAGAGATTGACGGTCGGGGTTTCGTGTTCCCCCTTCAGGCGGTGCAGGAGTGCATCGAGCTCAGTGCCGAGATGCGCAACGAGCAGAATGGAAGAAAGATCATCAATAACCGGGGGGCTGTCCTGCCGTACGTGCGGCTTCGGGATGTGTTCTCTGTGTCCGGCGAACTTCCTGCTATCGAGCAGGTGGTGGTGGTTCATAGCCCGGATGGTGCGATTGGCTTTGTGGTCGACGAAGTAGTCGGCGATCTCCAGACCGTGATCAAGAATATGGGACGACTCTATCGCGATCTCGAGGGAATCTCGGGGGCGACAATTCTGGGCGACGGGTCCGTCGCGTTGATTCTCGATGTTCACCGCCTCGGCACGCTCGCCGTGCCCGCGCGGGAGTGAGGTGACTGTGCACGCGCGAAGCCATGACGCTACACCAGTGAGTGGCGGCGGCCTTGACGGCGGAAAAGAAGGAGCGTCCGATATCGCCCGAACGCCGGGCATTGCAGGGTTGTCCGATAATCAGTTCCGACGGCTGAGTACCTACATCGAACGCGAACTCGGAATACGAATGCCGCCCGCCAAGCGCATCATGCTGGAATCACGCCTCTACAAGCGGATCCGGCTGATGAAGCTCGAAGGTTTTGAGCAGTATCTGGAGTATGTATTTGACCCCGCACAGAAAAACGGTGAGCTGCTGCACATGATCGATGCGGTAACCACCAACAAGACCGATTTTTTTCGTGAATCCGACCACTTTGACTTTTTGTTGCGAAGACTTCTGCCTGAACGGTACGGCGATCACTGGGGAGTACGTGCTCCGTTTCGGGTCTGGTCAACGGCGTCATCGACCGGAGAAGAGCCCTACACGCTTGCGATGGTTCTGCAGGAGTTTCGGGAACAGCATCGGGATTTCTCATACCAGATTCTCGGTACCGATATCTCGACCCAGGTTCTCGAGCGGGGGCGAAAGGCGGTCTACACCGAAGATCGCGTTGTTCCGGTGCCGGAAGCGATGCAGCGAAAGTATCTGCTTCGCAGCAAGGATCGCAACAGCAGGCTGGTGCGGGTCAAGCCCGAGCTGCGCTCCCGGGTGCTCTTTCATCGTCTGAACCTCATGGACGAAGACTTCGGCATTCGGGAGCTGTTTGAGGTCATTTTTTGCCGCAATGTGATCATTTACTTCGACCGCGAAAACCAGACTCGGCTGCTCCGTAAGCTCTATCGGCAGCTGCGACCCGGCGGTTACCTGTTTCTTGGGCACTCGGAAACGCTTGCCGGCATGGAGCTGCCGGTCTTCTCAGTGGCGCCAACCATCTATCGCAAACCGGAGTGAGGAACGTCATGCCTGATCCGATTAAAGTGATGATTGTCGATGATTCAGCCGTCGTGCGGGAAACGCTCAAGACCCTGCTGCAGGACGATCCCGATATTGAGGTGGTCTCCACCGCTTCGGATCCGATCATCGCCGCAAAAAAACTGGAAACGCTGATTCCGGACGTGATCACCCTCGACATTGAGATGCCACGAATGGATGGCATCAGTTTTCTCAAACAGTTGATGAGTCAGCATCCGATTCCTGTAGTGATCTGCTCGTCACAGGCCGGGTCCGGATCGGGGAATGCGCTGCAGGCACTCGAATACGGTGCGGTCGACATCATCGAAAAGCCCAAAATGGGTACAAAGCAGTTTCTCGAAGAGTCAAAGGTTCGGATTCGTGATGTGGTGAAGGCCGCCCACCTGTCCAAGGTAAAGAAGATCAACCCCTCCGCAGGGGCGCGCATGGACGTGTCTCCCAAGCTGACCGCCGATGCCGTATTGCCGCCGGTACGGTCGCATGCGGTGATCGAAACGACTGAGCGCGTCATTGTGGTTGGCGCGTCCACCGGCGGAACCGAGGCGCTTCGTGAATTTCTTGAGGCGTTGCCGCTCGATTCGCCGGGCATCGTTATCGTGCAACACATGCCGGAAAACTTCACCGCGGCGTTCGCTCGGCGACTCGACGGACTGTGCCGCATAACCGTCAAAGAGGCTGAGGATAACGATACCGTAGTCCGCGGCCGAGCACTCATAGCCCCTGGAAATCGCCACTGCCTGCTCAAGCGAAGTGGAGCCCGCTATTATACGGAGGTTCGTGAAGGGCCGTTGGTGAGCCGCCACCGCCCGTCGGTTGATGTTCTGTTTCGCTCTGCGGCTCGGTACGCGGGAAAGAACGCCGTTGGCATCATCATGACGGGAATGGGAGACGACGGAGCTCGGGGCATGCTCGAGATGAAGGAAGCCGGAGCGTACAATATCGCGCAGGATGAACAGTCCTGCGTGGTATACGGAATGCCAAACGAAGCGGTCAAGCGGAAAGCCGTCGACAAGATCCTTCCGCTGTCGGGAATTGCCGGACATATGCTGCGCGTTGCCGCGCAGTGACGCGGACGGTACGGGTGGGTTCAGAATGACCGGGGCACGCATACTCATTGTTGAAGACGAAACAATCGTTGCTCTCGATCTGAAACGTCGGCTGGAGCGAAGCGGGTATCGGGTAATCGGGCACGAAGTGAGCGCCGACGCCGCGTTGGCAACTGCCCGCTCGGAGCAACCTGACCTTATTCTGATGGATGTTCAACTGCATGGCCGGATGGACGGTATCGAGGCTGCCGAGATCATCAAGAAGGAGATCGGATCCCCGGTGGTTTTTCTGACCGCGTTCTCTGATCGAGAAAACCTGGATCGGGCGATTACCACCGACGCATTTGGATATCTCCTCAAGCCCTTTGAAGAGCGGGATCTGTTGATCGCAATCGAGTTTGCGCTTGAGAAGAGTCGCATGCAGAGCGCGCTTCGGGATGCCAAAGAGCTGGCCGAGCGCGCGGCCGCTGCAAAAAGCGAGTTTCTCGCGAACATGAGCCACGAACTCAGAACGCCGCTGAACAGCATTATCGGTATGGCCGAACTGGCACTGGGACTGAGTGGCAACTCCGAGCAGCGAGAGTATATCAGGATCCTGAAGCAGGCTGCCGACACGTTGATGTTTCTCATCAACAATGTGCTGGACTTTTCGAAGATTGAGGCGGGAATGATGAAGGTCTCGCTGGGAGAATACTCACCGACCGCGATCGCTGAAGATGTTGTGGATACGATGGCGGTCCAGGCGCACCACAAGCAGCTGGGCATCCACCTCGATGTCGATCCCGATCTGTCCGCGTTGTTGCGTACCGACGGCATCAAGATCAAACAGATTCTCCTCAATCTCGTAGGGAACGCGATCAAATTCACGTCGCAGGGGGAAGTCGCGCTTCGGATTGAGCAGATTGTCGCACCGGGAAGCGACTCCGGGGTTGGGGCAGCGGTACAGTTGCGCTGTTCGGTGTTTGATACGGGTGAGGGGATCCCCGAGCGGCGTATGTCGGACATCTTTCAGCCATTTACCCAGCTTGATGGCGCATCAACGCGACGCCATGGAGGAACCGGAATCGGTCTGAGTATCACCGCGCGGCTCGTTGAGTTGCTTGGCGGCAAGATTGAAGCAGAAAGCGTGGTTGGTGAGGGATCACGCTTTACGGTGACGGTGCCGGTGGAGGTGGTGCAGGAGGGACGGCGGGAATCGCGCTGCGTGTCCCCGGTTTTGCTCTGTTCGCCGTCGCACCATCAGCGGCGAGCACTCCAGGCGCGGTTTCTCGCAGCAGGAGCCGAAGTGGTGTCAACGACCAGCGGTGAAGAAGCCACCGCCGCACTCAAGGAGCTGCAGCCCAAGCTGGTAGTAGTCTGCCTCCCATGTACCGCAGAAGAGCTCCTGCAAGAGGCGATCTCTACAACTTTGGGCAGCGACACACCGGTGGTCGTGGTTGCCCGTCCTTCCACCTCACAGGTCGGCGCGTGGCGAAGCCGGCTCGGTGCTCGAGTGGTTCATGAACCGGTCACGGTGGCCCGTTTTCACCGTCTTCTTTCTGCCGTCGCCACCAACACCGACACGAAGGGTGTGCCAACGATCGAGCAGGACGGCGCCACCGGGCACTCCTCTGCGGTCATCGGCCCACTGTCGGTTCTGTTGGTTGATGATAATCGGCTCAATCGTCTGGTGAACCGAAAGACGGTTGAACAGCTTGGCCATACGGTTACTGTGGCCGGAGACGGTCAGGAAGCGATCGATATCGTGAGCAGCGGCGATTTTGATGTCGTACTCATGGATGTCGAAATGCCGATCATGGACGGCTTCGAGAGCTCGGAGCGGATTCGCGCGGGAGAGGCGGGGATGGCCAACCGGAGCGTTCCCATCGTTGCGTTGACCGCCCACAGCGGAGAGCAGGAGCAGCGAAAAGCGGAGGCTGCAGGAATGAACGGATTTCTCTCGAAACCGTTTTCCAGTGAAATGCTCGCAACCGCGTTGGCAGAGGCGGTATCAGGCGACTCCGCCATTGCGATTTCCGCTGACGCACTGGGACGATTCTGCACTCAGGCGCGCGACCTGCTCGAACGAGGAGAACTCACCGATCTGACGCGCGTCGCCAACGAGGCGCGTGCATTTGCGGTGGAGCAGGGACTTACCGACGTCGCGGGAATTCTCTTCCGGCTCCTCCTCGCGGTTCGTCGTGGGGCCGGTGATGCGGTGCGCGGGCTGCTCGATGAGTTACGGCGAACGGTTGAGGTCGCAACGGAACGGTCGGGCAATCACGATGAGCGATAAAAAAATGGGCAAGTTTCGGCGAAACATACTACAATGCAAAAAGGCGGGGCATGAACAATGAGGTTCTTGGTAGTAGAGGATGATTTCGGAAGTCGGCGACTCTTGCAGGCCCTGCTTCGTGGACACGGAAGCTGTGATGTTGTGGTTGACGGCGAAGAGGCGATCGAAGCGTTTCGCCTCGCATGGGAAGAGAATAACCCTTACCGCGTCATTTTTCTCGACATCATGATGCCCCGTGTGGACGGCCACCAGGCGCTGCAGAAGATTCGTGAGTTGGAGCGGGTGTTTGGCGTACTCGAGCGTGACCAGGTCGCGGTGGTGATGACCAGCGCACTCGAAGATCCGCAAAACGTCGTTGGTGCGTTTCACAAGGGTGGGGCAACCTCGTATCTGGTAAAACCAATTCACCGTGAGGCGGTGGAGCAGGAGCTCCGTCGGCTTGGAGTGATCGACGGATCATAAAACAGATGGAACGAATCCTCGTCGTCGAAGACGAACATATCGTAGCCCTCGATATCAAGATGCATCTCCAGAAGTACGGCTACGAGGTTCCGGTTACCTACCCGACGGGCGAGGAAGCGCTGGCAAACATCGAGGCGCTCAAACCGGTGCTGGTGCTGATGGACATTCGGCTTGCCGGCGAAATGGACGGTCTGCAAGCGGCCGAAGAGATCAAGCGACGGTTTAACATCCCCGTCATCCTCCTGACCGCGTACGCCGACGAGAGTACCATCGAGCGGGCAAAGGCGTCACAGCCCTTTGCCTACTTGATCAAGCCGTTTGAAGAGCGGGAGCTGCGCACCGCCATCGTTCTCGCCCTCTACCGCCATCAGATGGAGCAGGAGCTGATTCGCAGGGAGCGGCTGTTCTCAACCACGCTGAACAGTATCGCCGACGGTGTGATGGTTGTAGACAACGAGGGAATAATCAGTTTTGCCAATCCTGTCGCACTCAATCTCCTGAGGATCAGCGAAGACGCGTGCGTTGGCAAAGAGTACCGTCGCGTCGTCGTGCTGGACCACAGGGTGATCGCGGACCTCGGCAGCGAGGAACTGCACGTGCTCCGGGGCGCAGAAGATGAGTGGATACCCGTTGAGTACGATGATGCTCCGCTCATTGACGAGCAGGGGAGCCGGGCCGGGACCGTGCTGGTCTTTCGCGATATTTCGCAGCGGCTCTCCACTGAATATGCGCTCTCGCAGAGTCTTGAGCAGTTTCGACAGGCACAGAAGATGGAGGCGGTGGGGCGCCTCTCCGGAGGCATCGCACACGATTTCAACAACCTGCTCACCGTAATCATGGGGTACTCGCGGCTCATCCGTCAGGAGCTTGACGGCAACGTCGCTCAGGCACGCGACGCCATCCTTGCCGACCTGGAGGGCCTCGATCGCGCCGCGCAGCGTTCTGCCAATCTCACGCGGCAGCTGCTCGCCTTCAGTCGCAGACAGATCCTTCAGCCGAAGGTGTACAACCTGAACGAGGTTGTGCAGGATATGGAAAAAATGTTCCGACGGCTGCTGACCGAGAAGGTGCGGATGTACCTCTCGTGTCGTGCCGAGCACGCGTCGGTACTGGTTGATCATGGGCAGATCGAGCAGGTTTTGATGAATCTGGTAGTCAACGCCCGGGACGCCATGCCGGACGGTGGAACGTTGACCGTTCGTACCCGGACAGAAGCAGTGTCGGAACATCTGGTCTGCGCCACCGGTACCATCCCCCCGGGTGACTACGTGGTCATTGCGGTGCAGGACACCGGAGTCGGAATCGAGCCGGACGACGTTACCCGAATTTTCGAGCCCTTCTTCACCACCAAAGAGACCGGCCAGGGAACGGGACTCGGGCTCTCAACCGTGTACGGAATCGTCAAACAGACCAATGGACATATTGGTGTCGATACCAGGCTCGGTGCGGGTACGACGTTCTCGGTTTTTCTGCCACTGAGCGGAGCTGTGCCGGAGAACGCGACGGAGGCGGCGAAGATCGCCAACCGGCCGATGGGCGGGAATGAAACGGTTTTGCTGGTTGAGGACGATGAACCGATCCGAAAGCTGCTTTCCCGGGTTCTGAGGGACAGTGGCTATACGGTGATTGAAGCGGAAAACGCGGGAGAAGCACTCTTGATCGCGGAAGACCCCACCGTTGCGCTTCATCTCCTGGTAACCGATGTGGTGATGCCACACGTGACCGGAGACAAACTTGCGCAACGGCTGCGCACCGAGCGCCCCGAGATTCGGGTCCTGTTGATGTCAGGGTATCCCGACGCGGTTGCCCAGGACTGGGTGGGAGACTTTGGTGCGGAGCTCCTGCTGAAACCGTTTGATCCAGACGTGCTTGTGGCCAAGGTGCGTGAATTGCTGGACCGCTGAGCCAGCGCTGTTGCAAAACTTCCGTTGGCGGGTTACAACTGCCGCAAGTATATGGATCAACAAAACACCAGAAATTTCTGTATCATCGCTCATATCGACCATGGAAAGTCTACGCTTGCCGATCGCCTCATCGAGATGGCGCATATCGTGGCTGCCCGGGATTTTCAGGATCAGCTGCTCGACTCCATGGATATCGAGCGGGAGCGCGGCATTTCGATCAAGTCCCACGCTATTACCATTCCACACATCGGAAGCGATGGTGTCCGGTACCAGTTGAATCTTGTCGATACTCCGGGACACGTCGACTTCTCGTATGAGGTGTCGCGCGCGATTGCGTCGTGCGAAGGGGCGTTGCTGCTGATCGACGCCGCGCAGGGCGTTCAGGCTCAGACTCTGTCGAATATGTACATGGCACTCGAGCACGACCTCGAGATTGTTCCGGTGATCAACAAGATCGATCTTCCGAGTGCGCGGGTTGATGAAGTCAAAACGCAGATTCGGCACGACCTTGGCCTTGACCCCGAGACGGCGATCCTGATCTCAGCGAAGAACGGGGTCGGTATTGCTGAGCTTCTCGAAGCGATCGTGACCCTGATCCCCGCTCCAAGCGGAGACCGCGCAGCACCGCTTCAGGCGCGTATTTTTGACTCCCATTACGACGCGTATCGCGGAGTTGTGGTCCACATCAGGCTGGTGAACGGAACGCTCAAGAGCGGCGGTACCGTTCGGCTGTTGTATACCGGTATCGATTACCGGGTCGAAGAAGTGGGAAAGTTTGGTATCGCGCTCGATCCTACCGGCGTGCTGCATGCAGGTGAGGTGGGTTATTTTATCGCGGGTATCAAGACGGTTGCAGACATTCGCGTGGGCGACACCGTGACGATGCACAATCGTCCCTGCGAGAACCCACTGCCTGGATTCCGCGAGGTGAAACCCGTGGTGTTCTCGTCGATCTATCCGGTTGATACCAACGATTACGATGAGCTCGCCGTGGCGATGGAGAAGCTGAAACTCAACGACGCATCGCTCATGTTCGAAAAAGACTCATCTGCGGCGCTTGGTTTTGGCTTCCGTTGCGGTTTCCTGGGCCTTCTCCATCTTGAAGTAGTGCAGGAGCGCCTCGAGCGCGAGTTTGGTCTCTCCATGGTGCTCACGGCTCCCTCGGTCCGATACGAGGTGATCCTGAACAGCGGCGAGACGGTCGCGATATCCAACCCGCTCGAGTTCCCTAACCCCGGACAGATAAATTTTTGTCGAGAGCCCTACATCCGCGCCTCGGTGATCACTCCGTCGGAGTTCCTGGGAAACATCATCACGCTCTGTCTGGAGAAGCGCGGAACGCAGGAAGATCTGCGCTACCTCGACGAAAAACGCGTCGAGCTGGTCTACGTCATGCCGCTCGCCGAGGTCCTCTTCGACTTCTACGACCGGCTCAAGTCGGTCAGTCGCGGGTACGCGTCGCTGGACTACGACATCATTGAATACCGCGACGTTGACCTGGTTCGGCTTGACATCCTGGTAAACGGTAAATCGGTGGACGCCTTATCGCAGCTGGTGTTTCGGGGCAGCTCTGCGGCGCGTGCACGGAAGATCTGCAAAAAACTCCGAGAGGAGATTCCGCGGCATCAATTCAAGATCCCGATTCAGGGAGCGATTGGCGGTACGGTTGTCGCGAGGGAGACCATCTCTGCGTTGCGCAAGGACGTGACCGCCAAGTGTTACGGCGGGGATATCTCGCGAAAACGCAAGCTGCTTGAGAAACAGAAAGAGGGAAAGAAGCGCATGAAGCTGGTGGGCAATGTGGAACTACCACAATCCGCGTTTCTGTCGGTGCTCAAGAGCGACGAGGATTAGCCTCCTCCAGTCGGGCAATCGCGCGGTCAATCCGCACCAGGAAAAACCCTGCGGATGCAGCGATTGGACGGGCAGCCTCGGGTGCGTCCGGCGTGATGGGGAGACCACACGCCACGTAGTCCGTCTCGGACACCGCCTGCTCGAACGCGTTCTGCGTGGTCGCAGTGAGGTGCGCCGCTGCTGCGAGAGCAGCCTCTCTGGTGGCTGAAACCAGCGCGCGCTCCCGCTTCAGAAACAGGGCTATTGTCTGCGCAGACGGAGCCGGTGTCAGATCGATTCCCGCGGATCGTGGTCCGGTATGAGACTGATTCGCGGAGCGTTCGGCGTGCGCGACCTGCCCGAGGTATTCCTTGATTCCTGATACCAGCTGCGCGCCGGTCGGCAGACCTTCGGGCGACACGTCAAAAACTCCGGGCCGTTGCGCACACAGTGCGCGTACCTGTTCGGCATACGACAGAAGAACGATGTCGCTCTTGCACGGGGCGCCCGTTTTGCCCGGAACGGATATTCGCGGACGTGCGAGGCAGGCTCCGTATATCTCTCCCCGCCGCAGCCGATACGTGCGAACCAACTCACGGATCATCCACGGAGCACCCCTGGCGTGACTCTTGCCGTCCGGGTAGGCGAAGTCCAGGCCCGCAAGTGCGATCGGTGAGGCGGTGAGCTGTGCCGCGAGCGCCACGGCCACAACGCCAACCGAGCCCAACGGTGGCAGCTCGGGCGGGAGGATCCCCGCAATGCGCAGTCTATCGAGCAGACGGCTCTCCACGGCCAGCGAAGTGAAGAAGCTCCGGCGATTCGACACCGTCTGTCGGGCAACGGAGGGAAGCGAAAACAGGTCGGTGATGAGGTGCGTCTGCGAAAGGTCGGCACCGATGAAGTCGCTGAGGTTGGCATGCTGAGCCTCTACCGCGACGACCGCATCGGGCCGAATGTTGGCGGAACCGAGAACAGGCACCGCCGTGTCGACTGCAAGCAGAAAAAGCGACGTACGCTGTTCACTCAGGGACGGCAGCAGCCGCTCCAGCGACGGTCCGGCACCGACGACCACAACGGGGCGGTTCAGTGCAACCGTGTGCAGCGGCTGTGAAGCGGGCAGCAGGGGAAGATTATCAAACAGATTTCGGAACCAGAGGCGTCCCATATGCATGGTCGTGAGGCGGTTCTGCCAGGCCCGCCGGATTTCGTCCTGGCTCCACTCCAGCACGCGATCGTAGTGTCGCGCATGAAGGGCGTAACCCCCACTGGGACGGACAAGCATGGCGCGCCGGCAGTGAGAAAACAGCTCACGTGAGAATTGGTGCTCAAGTTGATCGGGAGTATCGGGGGTAACGATCGTTACACGGGGGTCGTCGAATATTTCGCGCGGCAGGATACGCCGCGTAATCTCGGCAAGCTTTGGCTCCAGCTCAAGGAGGACAAAACGGCACGTCCCGTCACATCGCTCCAGTAGTGGAAGGAGTCCGTGACCGATGAGGGGAGAGGCAACAATCACCAGGGTATAGTTCGGTACCTTCACCGACTGGGTGCGTGCACATGCGGAGCGACGAGGTGTTGCGGGATGATAGAGGTTTCGGCCGCGAAATACGATGGTGAGGCCGTCGGTGGTGTGTACCACCGACGGGGACTCATCGTTCATCAGTTCCCGAGAACGTGGCGGTTGAACGCCTGCGCGAAGTTATCGGTCAGGCGATCGGGATCGATGAAGCCGCGCTCGAGCGCTTCGGCCTGAAACTGTTGCACAACGAAGGGGTAATACGATTTAAGAAAAGAGAGGTCGTCCTCTGACTGATTCCGCTCGCCGGCGAAGGACGCGACAATCGTTCCCCCTTGAAGGGTGATGGGTTGGGAGAGCTCCCCGTCGGAGAGCGCAAACAGTTCACGGAAAAAATCTTCACGGAATGCGCCACCCTGCAGGAGGTTCCCTTCCTGCCCGCGAACGGGCGAAAACAGTGGTACGTTGCCGAAGTTGATCGGGAAATAGGCGGATTCTCGCAGCGCAATCCCAAACTCTGATGCGGCCGCGTCGATGCCGTTTGCAACTGCCTGTGCACGAAACGACTCTGCTCGATCGCTCAGGAAGTCTTCGATCAAGCCTCGCTCAAACGCGCTCATATAGCGGCGCACCGTGGTCACGGCCTCTTCGGTGGTGATATCGAGGTTTCGTACCGGTTCGTTGAGACGATACATCATCCAGCTGTCACGCGCGGCAAGTACGGGGCTGACTTCACCGACGCCAAGCGAAAACACCTGGTCGAGTACGGCGGGATCGAGAAAATCAGGTTCGAGTTGATGGTAGAAGGTCCATCCCATCTCACCCCCCTGGGCCGCGAAGGCGTCAACCGAGTGAGCCTGTGCGAGGTCTTCAAATCCCGCCGTGCGATCGGCTAATTGTGCGCGGATACGCTCCGCATCGGCGCTGCTCGATCGAACGGTGATCCGTGACAACTGCGCTTCCTGAAATCGATGCGGATTATCCTGGGCGTACTGGATCACCAACTCGTCAGGGATCTCGGTGAACGGGAAGGCCGCATAGCGGAATTGGCGCTCCGGGTTGGTCATTGCGGCGACAAACGCGGTCTCCGCGGAGGCGGTGCGGGCGCCTTCGAGATGATCCTGAATGAACTGCTGTTGAATGAGAACGTCGCGGAGATAGTTCCGCAGGCTCTGTCGCTCCTGCTGGGGCATGGTGCGGTAGCGCTGGGCGCTGAACCGTCCATCTTCCTGGAACACCGGATGCTGGGCAAGGGTACGATCAACCAGCTCTTGCGAAGGCAGGAGGCCCGCCCGTTCCGCCTCGATCAGAACTGCGGTGTGAAAAACGGTGTCATTGAATGCCTGGCGCCAGATCTGGCGCAGCTGAAACTGAAACTCCGCGTCATTGGACGATACCTCGGTCTGCTCCGCAATCTGCTGGTATCGTCGTGCAAAGAAATTGCCGGGCGAATAGACGATTTCCCGACGGTCGTACCGCCCGAACACCAGATGGGTTCCGCCTCCAAATCCGGTTGCGACCGGTGCACCGATGAACGTAATGATAATAACCACGAGAATTGCGGTGCTGAGCCAATAGAGCAGCTTACTGCGTCCACCAAACCGCGTTTTGGATTCGGCTCGCTTTTCGGTCGGTACGCGTTGTTCTTTCGAAGCCATATGATCGATAATCCTTCTGAACGGTGATTCCCGCTTGCAAGGGCAAGCTGGTCTTGTTTGCAGGGAACCAAAAGCTATCACGGTGAACCACCAATGTCAATTCGCACGCTGTACTCGTTCAGACACATATGAGACTTAGGGGATAGAATGGGGGGACCGGTTG
>REDM01000022.1 GCA_007693485.1 Spirochaetaceae bacterium | reverse complement strand
GTCTTCCAGCAGGTTGACCTCATCGACGTAGAGAATTCCGCGATTTGCCGCCGCCAGCAAACCCGCATCGAATTTTCGCACGCCCGACGAGAGCGCCGCCTCCACGTCGAGAGTCCCTACGAGGCGATCCTCGGTTGCACCCAATGGCAGCTCGACCAGCGGCACCGGGATATCGGTCGCGGTGGGCTGAGCGCCGCCGGTGCACTCGGGGCAGAGGCCAACGGGGGCCGCCGGCGGACAGTGATAGGGGCAGCCTCGCACCACGGTGAGTGACGGGAGCAGTTCGCGGAAGGCGCGGACGATGGTGGATTTGGCGGTGCCCTTCTCACCGCGAATGAGAACACCGCCGATTGAGGGATCAACCGAAGCCGCAAGGAGGGCTGACTTCATTGCGTGTTGACCGACAACGGCCGAAAAGGGAAAGGTTGCGTGGTTCACGGCGATGAGGCTATTGGCGTGCGACCAGGAGATTGCTTCCCCGATTCATCCGGATATGGGTGACCTCGCGGTTGCGTTCGGTCACCGTGAGACTCGTCAGAAAGAGCAAATCGGGGCTGATCGGGCGAACCACGAAAAAATTGTTTCCGGCGGAATTCTCCAACACAAAAAAGCCCGCCTCCATCCGCCACGCGGAGAAGTTCACACCCTGAGCCGTAACCGTGCCGTCTGCTTCGATGATCAGGACACCTTCAGAGGGAACCTCCACGTTCCCCTCGCTGTGGTCTCTCATGGTGTAGTTTGCCAGTTCGTCGACACGGTAGACCGTCCACGTACCGACCATGTTTGCTTCCTGACCAATCGCGGGGCCGGCAACGGCCGCCAGCAAGCCGGTGATCATCACTGTGTACAATAACGCCTTACGCATGCGCCCTCCGATATCCATAACGTCCTCCCCTATACCCTACTACAAAACGGGACGGATTGCACACCAAGAGTTCCGTTGGTATGCTGAGGAGCAAAAATCGGTTTGGCCGCCGTTCGTTCACAAGTCGTCGGCCTGCATCAAGAGAGCACTTCGTGATTCGACACAGACAATTTGTCCGAGCGGTGCTGTTCGCCGCCTGTGCGGCCACCGTCGCGATTGCCGGCAACGCACTGGTTCAGCATTCGATCCACTCCGCCCAGATCGCATCGGATGCCGGTGTGCGGTTTCGCGAAAGCAGCCTGCTCTACGTGGGAACGGTGGCGCGCCTTGCCGAACAGTATCTGGTTCAGCCCGCGCGCTACCCATTGGAACTGATCGCCCTCGCCCGAAGCGCCTCCGTGGTAGAGGGTTCGCTCGGGGTTACCATCAGTGGGTTCGGCAGCGCGCCGGGTCGAGAGATCGATACGGTCTGGGCCTCGAGTGAGGCCGAATTTCTCACGAGCACCGGTGCCCTGCGTTACCAACCGGGGCGAACGCGGGTACAGGATGAGCTTTCGGCGCGCATCCCCGAGCTGGTACTCGAGATGAATCGCGCCGGAAACGAGGCGATGGCGGATCTGACTCCGCAGATTGATACGGTAACCCAGTCGATCCTCGACCTCCTCATCCGCACGCCCGCCGCAGAGCAGGCGGAACTTGCCGAAGCAGACGAGGTGTTTCGGGTGCTCTATCAACGCGGCAGCGACCGCCTCGCGGTGGTTGCGC
The DNA here is from genome assembly GCA_007693485.1 of Spirochaetaceae bacterium. GTDB lineage: Bacteria > Spirochaetota > Spirochaetia > DSM-27196 > PWMO01 > PWMO01. Next base: position 1,487 of record REDM01000022.1, on the reverse strand, counting down.
GTTCCTGGGCGGGGACGGAACCGGATCGGATTGATCCCCGGCAGCCTCCCGCCGAAATCCTGGTGTTTCATCCTGTTGCCACCATGGATCGAAATGGTGAGTCGTGGTATACCGGCATGGTGCGATTTCGAAGATCCACCGAGCCGCTTGTGGTCAATCTGAGCCACCGCAAGGTTCAGTTGACCGAGACAATCGTGCGTTCCACGTTGTGGACCGTAGCGATGATCTGGGGGGTAGCAGTTGCCGCCGCCGTACTCGCCCACTTGCTGAAGAAGGAGGTACCATGATTCATCCCGAGCCCGCCTGTCCGCTCATTCTGACGAACACCCTGACCCGTCGACGGGAGGTCTTTACCCCTCGCGAGCCCGGCGTTGTGCGCCTCTTCACCTGCGGTCCATCGGTCTACCGCCGACCCCATCTTGGCAACTATCGCACATTCCTCTACGAAGACGTGTTGCAACGCTACCTTACCTATCGTGGGTACACGGTGCGACGGGTGATCGTGGCAACCGATGTGGAAGACAAGGCACTCGAAGAGGCAGCAGACCTCGGGCTCAGCGTCGCTGAGCTCACCGACCGCAACCTCGAGCGGTTTCGCGGGGAGTGTAACGACCTGGGGATCACCCTCCCCGAGACTATCGCCCGTGCGTCTACCAGCGTCGACGTGGCAGTGCGCCTCATCGAGCAGCTGCTCGAGAAGGGCATCGCCTACCGGCACGACGGTGACGTCTTCTACGATCCCCTGAAATATCCTCGCTTTGGGGAAATCTTCGGCCTTGACATGAGCGACTGGCCAACAGATCACCGACGATTCGCCCAGGACACCTACGAGGGGAACCGGTGGAACCGCGGCGACTTCATCCTCTGGCACGGGAAGCGTGATGGGGACGCCGTCTCGTGGGAGAGCACCATCGGGCCGGGACGTCCGTCCTGGAACGTGCAGGATCCGGCGATGTGCGTGCAACAGCTCGGTTACGAGATCGATATTCACTGCGGGGGAATCGACAACATCTATCGCCACCACGACTACAACCGCGCCGTCATCGAGGGAATCACCGGGCGCGAGTTCTGCCACTACTGGCTTCACGGCGAACACGTCATTGTGGACGGGGTGAAGATGTCCAAGTCAAAAGGTAACGTGCTCTATCTCGAGCAGATGGCCGAACGCGGCATCACACCCCGCGAGGTGCGGTTTCTGCTCATATACGGCCACTACCGCGACAAACTCAACGTCACCGACGAGCTCATCGACGATCGCGTGGCGCGCATCCGCGGCCTGCGCGCCGAGGTGGATGCGCTCCTCGGCGGTGCCTCCGGTTCTCGCCCGGACGCAGAGCGGGTCGCTCAGCTCATCACCGAGCTGCCGCTGCTCTTCGAAACCGCCATGAACGACGATCTTCACGTGGGAAACGCCGTGGACTCGGTTTCGGCAGCCCTTTCGGAACTGCGCACGGTTGCACCGGCGAAAGGGCTGTCTGCAACGGACC
>REDM01000181.1 GCA_007693485.1 Spirochaetaceae bacterium | reverse complement strand
AAAATGCACAGCCTTTGGAACACTCCCTACTCGTTCCCGCAGCAGAGGCGGTGGAGGATCTCCACAATTTCGGGATCGTCGCCGTAGCGGGCGTCGATTTCTTCGGCCGTGAGGCCAACGAGTTCGTGGCTGAGGTAGTGGATCCACTTGTCTTGGTCGGTGGTGTCAATCACGTGCTTGCGACAGTAGTAATCCGGATGGATGGGAAGGGTTTCTTCGGCGAAGGTGCGGATTTTGTAATCGTGGACCGCTATCTTGATGTCTTTTCGCGGGATTCCCTTCTCGAGAATAATCTCCACCAGGTGATTGACCGTACGGCCGGAATCAAAGATATCATCCACCAGCAGAATCTTGTCTCCGCTGCGCAGGAATTCCGGGCTGTAGGTCCATCCATCTACCATCACGTTTTCGTGGGTGTGAATGTCGGTGTATGAGCGGGCAACAACCGCAGCGTAAAACACCGGGCGCTGGTCCCGACGAATCATCTTGAAGTACTCGCTGATGACGTTGCCAAGATAGGCCCCACCCCGCAAGCTTACGTAAATCACATCCGGGATGAAGTTATCCGCGTGTATGCGCGCGGCAAGCTTCAAGGCGTTATTCCGGACAGTGTCGTACGGCAGATACTCTTTACTCACGATGAGGCTCCCATTGATGCGGTTCTCGTACGCTCGATTCTCTATGAAACGCCACGCCCTGCGGCCCGTTCGCCCGGGCTCAGCGGGCGATGGAGATCTTCAGGTCCTGTCCTTCACGGGTAAACTCAAACTCAACTTCCCGGCGGGCGCGATCGTTGATGGCCGCGTAGAACTGCCGCACGCTCGTAACGGGTTGTCCGTTCATCCGCCCGATCACGTCGCCAACGCGCAGACCCGCGATGGCTGCCGGGGTCCCGTTCTGAACGCTCGCGATCAGCACGCCGCTGGTTTCTGTTTCCAGATCAAGCTCGCGGCGAACGTCGTCGGTAAGCGGAAATACGCTGAGGCCGGGCCACAGATTCCGATTCTGTTCGGCGATCGACTGTTCGTCAACCCGAACCGTGATGCGCACCTCAAGCTGAACCTCTTCGCCCTGTCGCACCAGCTCAAACGCTGCATCCCGACCTGCGGGAAGCTCTCCAACCGCCAGAATCAGCGCATCGGAGTCACGGACGCGTCGTCCGTTCACACTGGTAATGAAATCGCCGGGAAGAATGCCACCGCGATCCGCGGGTGAGTTCCGGAACACGTGATGGACAAGCGCCCCCTGTCGCCCCTGCACGCCCAGATCCTCGGCAACAGCACGACTGGGGGTCTGAATGCTGACGCCAAGCCAGCCGTATTGCACGCTTCCGCTTTCGATAAACTCGTCGATGGCTCGTTTGGCGTTGTTGATGGGTATCGAGAAGCCCAAACCAATGCTTCCACCGGTTCGAGAAGTAATCCAGGTATTGATTCCAACCACCTCGCCCCCGAGGTTAACAAGGGCGCCGCCCGAGTTGCCCTGATTGATGGCGGCGTCGGTTTGAATGAAGTCACTGATGTTCCCTTGCGGTCCGCCACGACGCCCCGTTGCGCTGACGATACCCGCGGTCACGGTCGACTGAAAGCCGAAGGGGCTCCCGATCGCGACCACCCAGTCACCAACCTGGAGATCGTTGGAGTCGCCAAGAACAGCGATGGGTATGGTGCGATCCCGTGACTCAAACGAGACCAACGCAAGATCCTTCCGCGGGTCCTTCCCCACGAGCGTGGCGTCAAACTCGCGCTCGTCGTCGAGGGTGATTTTTATCTCTGTAGCCTGTCCGATTACGTGATCGTTGGTGAGAACAAAGTACGTGTTGCCGTCGCGGCGAACGATGACACCGGAGCCAAGCCCCTGCGTACGGAACTCACGATCAAGATCGCCGTTTGGTTCTCCAAAGAAGAAATCGAACCACGGGCGGTCTGAGCCACGGGGAGTTCGTTCGTTGCGGACTTCCTGAACGTCAATCTTCACCACCGTACCCCGAACACGCTGCGAAATGGAGCGAAACGAGTTCTGAAGCCCGCTGAGATCGACTTCGCCGGATGGCGATTGTTGCGCGTGAACAGAATCCCCCGGTTGAATCCTGGTGGAACAGGAAAACACCAGCATCGACATGGTGAATCCCATGATCAGTCCAACGAGTACGAGATTAACGAGGAGAAGGTTCCGAGAACCCATCAGTTTCTTCAGCATAGAACGGTTTCCCTCCGAGACGCCGGGGCACCGCTTTGCACGACACCCTTTCCTTTCCAATATAACGGTTTCACTTGGAAATGTCACACCGCTTCGGAGCGTACCCCGTGGGAATCTCCCGGACGAAGCGTCAGGATCTCCGTTCGGTCCTCCAGAATTGCCACGGTATGCTCAAAGTGCGCCGAGATCGAGCCGTCGGAGGTAACCACAGTCCAGTCGTCGTCGAGGACCCGCACGTCGTCGCCCCCGAGGTTGATCATCGGTTCGATCGCGATCACCATACCGGGTTTCAATCGGGGGTTTGGCCCCTTCCCGACGTAATTGGGAACCTGTGGATCTTCGTGAATCTCCAGACCCACACCATGACCGCAGTAGGGCCGCACCACGCCGTATCCCTCGGATTTGGTGCGGCGATACACGGCCCTCGAGACATCGTGAATCCGGTTCCCAACCTTGGCCTCAGCGATACCCAGGTAGAGGCTCTCTTCGGTTACCTGCAGGAGTTTCCTGATCTCAGCCGAGACGGCTCCAACCGGAACGGTCACCGCGGAATCGCTGTAGTAGCCGTCGATCACAACCCCGCAGTCGATACCCACAACCTGCCCCGCTCGCAATTTGGTTTTGTCAGGAATTCCGTGAATCACCGCTCGATCAACGGAGACGCACAGCGAGGCGGGGAAGTTCATGTACCCCAGAAACGAGGGTCGTGCGCCCAGCTCCGTGATCCGCTCATACGCGTACCGGTCCAGATCGTGACCCGATACTCCCGGCTCAACGCGCTGGATCACCTCGTCCAGCACCGCCGATAGGATACGCGATGCGCGACGGATTCCGTCCAGTTGTTGTTCATTCTTCAGCCTGATCATCGCTTCTCCGTCACTTTGTTGATTGATCGCGTACTCATCGCGTCTCCAGAAACCGGGATACCGCCCGAGCATGCGGATTTGTTGGATCCCGCTGCACCGCATCCCGAATGATCGGACCGGCTTCGGCGAAATCGCCTCGGTCCGCGAGCACCGCCGCCCGCAGAGCAGCTACGGTTACCTGGTCGGAAACCGAGCCAGGCCGCAGCGCGCCCAGGCGCTCGGCGCGGGTAATCATCTCTTCGGCGCGATCACTCCGACCCAGCTGCAGCGCAAGCCGCGTGGCAGCGATTGCCGCGTGCCAATCGCCGTATACCTCCGCCGCGGTCGAAAACCACTGGAGCGCCTCTTCCGGGCGATCCCGGCCCACGGCTACCACCCCCCGATAAAACGCTACCCACCCCGCGTGGGGCTCGTGAGCAGCGCCGATGTCGGAATCAGCGCGGGCCGTTTCAGCCCCGTCAAGCACAGTCTCGAGTTCAGAGACGCTGCGGAGGCCGGCAACAAACCACGCCAGATATCGAGCAATCTCGTCATCGTGGCCATGTCGTCCAAGCAGAAGCCAGAGCCGATTTGCCCCAACAGCGGGTTGCCGAACCGGCGAAAAGAGCCGCTCTTCGAGCAGCTGAGCAATTGCACCACGGTCACCGGCGGCCGACGCGAGCACGCTGCGTGCCTCATCCGGCCGCTCGTCGGCAAGTGAAAGGGCCAGCTCGCGCGTCACGAGCCACTCTCCGGGAGTCTGTGCATGAGCTTCCGCCAGAATCGCCGTTGCGCTGCGCGAGTCCCCAACTTGGCGATCGGCGAGCCACGCACGATTGACCGGCAGGACGGCCGGTTGTGGTTGAGACCGCAGAGTGTAGGCGATCTCGTCATAGACACGAGATGCCCCCCGATAGTCACCAGCCGACATCAGGAGGTCAGCGTTCATCATCAGAATTTCGTTTCCAGCGCCTTCCCGCCCTTCCATCAGCGCGAGATATCGCACGAATCGTTGGTGTTCCTGAAGATCAAACGCAGCAAACGCTGCCGTTCGAGGGGCTGTGCGCGCGATCCGTTCATCACCCAGAATGTCCAGTGCGGACTCCCGATCTCCTTCTTCCATCGCCCGAACCAGCGCGCTCACAGCGTATCGGGGATCACCGGTCATCTCAGCGGCGGCGCGAAACGAAGACGCCGGACTCTCGGGACCCAGCAGAGTAAGCTGCCAGAGCTCGCTGGAACCGTCGATTGCCGCATCACCGCGCCTCCCGGTACGCAGCATCGCTTCGGCCACCAGCGAGGCGTATCGCTCCTGATCGCGCAGTGACCGCACCGCACGCTCAGCCGCTTCCCGTGCCGCCGCTTGATCTCCGGTGCGCAGCTGGGCGAACACCGCCAGGGCTGCGAGTTGGGTATTTCCCGGAAGACTTTCGGCCGCGGCAACCGCGACCGTCGCCATCACCGTGTATTCACCGACACGCTCGGAAACGGTCCACGCGCGCCGGATCAACCGCACCCAGGACCCGCTGCTGCCCGTATGTTCTGCGGTCGCGAGAATCTCCTGTGACGCGCGCGCATAGCTTCCCTCGTCGATCAACCGATCGATCCTACCGAGGGCATCGCGCATTGTCCGGGTAATTCGCTGATGTCGCAGATAATCGCCAACCGTGTACACCATGGCCACAAAAAGGGCCGCGGAGAACACCAGAAAGATCCAGGCGCCGATCCGCCCTTTCATGCAGGCACGCCTTTGCGGATGCCGTCGAGCACCCCGTTCACAAACCGGTAGCTTTCTTCGCCGCCGTAATCGCGCGCAATTTCGACCGCTTCGTCGATGGTGACGCCGGCGGGAATATCGCGCTGCCACAGCAACGCATACACGCTGATTCGAAGAATGGCAAGATCGACCTTGGCCAGACGTGAGAAGTCCCAGTGACGAAGCTGAGATCGAATGTGATCGTCAATGCCGTCGATCTGTTCGAGGGTGCCGGCGATGAGAAGTCGTGCAAAGTCTTTTGCGTGAGGTTCGTCGCTGTCCGACGGACCATCCTGGAAGAGATCGGAGGCTCCGGCTGCGTCAAGGAGGGTCTCTGACGAGGGCCGTGCAAGATCCCACCAGTAGAGCGCCTGAAACGCGAGCACCCTTCCCCGTCGCCGGTTACCCACAATCACCTACCAGTTGAGATTCTGCTCAAAGAGCCTGATGTCCGCTTCGCTGCGCAGCTCAGAGACCACCTCGTTTACCGCCCGCTGGAACACCCGCTGCTGGTTGACGTTGGTCAGGTGGTTTCGGATCTGGTCACGGACGGTAACGCTCTGTCCGGGAAAAATTGGATCGGTCAGTCCCAGAATCCGGGCAGAACGTCGGTTGGTCACCTGCACCACGTGAAACCCAACGTTTGATTCAATCACTTCCCGGCCGATGCTGCCTTCTTCAATCTGGAACACGGCGTCAACAAAGGGACGTCCCAGCAACTGACTCTGCTGCGACTCCTGGCGAATCAGAAATCCAAAGTCGCCGCCGGAAAAACGAGGATCATCATCCGCTTCGGCGATCAGTTGATCGAAGGTTTTATTTCCGTTTCGCACCGAGCGAAGCAACTCATCGGCAAGTCGCCGCCGTTCGGTCCGCTGCTCTGCCGTCGCGTTTCGCGTGTCGACAAAGACGTGGCGAAAGCGGGCCATGGTGGGGTTGGTGAACTCCGTTGCGTTATCGTCGTAGAAGTCGCGAATCTGCTGCTCCGTTGGGGGCGGAACTGAGTCAAACAAGGCTCGCTTTTGCTCGACTACAAACCGTTCCTGAAGCAGCCTGTTCCGAATCTCGCTGCGGTATTCATCCCAGCCAAGACCCGTCTGTTGTCGGATGATGTTGCGGAACTGTTCGTCGGTCACCGGCTGTCCGATGCTCTGACGCTGCGAAGCGATCGCTTGATTCAACTCGCTTTCGGTAACCCTGATGTTTGCACGAGCCGCCGCCTGTTTGATGAGGACCTCGGCAATCTGAGCGTCCAGGAGCTCTTTGCGGTTTTCCAGATTGAGCTCGCGCCCCATCTGTGACTCAATGACCCGCGCCTGCTGGCGAAGCTCGCGCTGCCCGATGTTCACGGTCTCCGTCAATCGAACGACAGCCACCGGTTGATCAAGTATTTGACCCGAAGCGCTCGCCACCCCACTCAGCAGCACGGCGACAACCGCGGCAATTCGAACCGTCACTCGTTGGAATTCTCCGGCATTTCTTTTGTTCATAAATCAATACACCTTGGTTTCCGTTTCACTCTCTGACGCCATGATACCACACAGCGCGGAGAAAATCACTGCACGCACGCGTACCGCGCGATCTTGTCCTGCAGCTTCTTGTACCCACTCAGTTTTTCGTCGAGCTCCAGCCCCCGCACGAGACAGCGCTCGGCAGCATCGACGTCACCGTTTTCCAGATGAAGCTCAGCAGCCTTTTTCAGAAAGAACGCGGTCTCCTTGCGCGAGAAGTCGAGTCGAATCACCGTCTCCAGCCGCTCAAGCACGGTTTCGCGATCTAACTCGGGCGGCATCCGAAAACAGACAATGGCGCGCAGGCGAGCCGTCACCTCGTCAAAGAAGTGACGGAAATATGGGCGTTCCCGCTCGTACTCAACGATCCAGACCAGCAAATCGAAGGCACCTTCCAGATCACCGCGTTTGTCGTACTCCTCGGCGAGCAGGAACGCGCAATCCATGAAGTCTTCGCGATCCATATGCAACCGAAGATTGAACCCCGCAGATCGAACCAGTTCGCGGTACAGCTCGACCGCGGCATCGGCGTTGTTGTGCAGAAGATCGTAGAAAATGAGCTTTGCCTGACTGTTCAGGTCGGACGTGCGCGCTCGAAGAAACTCCCGGTAATCAAACCGATGCGGATCGGCAAACAGCGCGTGTCGCCGATCATAATCTTCTCGAAGAATCGGGTCGCTGAGGGTGCGATACGCCTGGATGAGCAGCCGCGTCATCTCTACGCTGGCCGCTGCGGTTGTTACGTCGGGGTGAAGCTCCTTGGCTCGCCGGCGGAAGGCACGTTTGAGCTCTTCGGGGGAACACGAGACCGGTACTTGTAGAAGGTCGTAGTACGTATCCAAACCACTGCACTCGATGTTGAATCAGATCTGGAGCCGCTTTCCGAACGCTTCCGCCTCTCCCGGTGAAGAGATAACCGCCTGCTCGCGCAGAAACATCCCTTCGGCTTCCATGGTCTTCATGAGTCTTGCAAGCGCCTTTGGGGCACCGATTGGTTTCCGCAGAACAAACGCGAAGCACTTTTTCCCGGTGACCATGCCGGCGCTCTTGAGGAACTCAGAAACCTTCGGGGACACCTTCCCGCCAAAGAGCGAGGTCTGCTCGGTACCAACAACGATATACTGGTAGATCGACAGCTTGGTGTTGACGTCCCGGGAGCCATCGATCAGATCGACGCTGTGCCCCTGTGACTCTATCCCCGCAGCAAGCGACTTGCACGTTGAGACAATTCGGTTCCGGTTCTTACCGGGAAAAAAAACCAGCGCGATCCGCATATCTGACTTCTTTCAGCCGCCCTTCACGTCGGGTCAGTCGCCCGACCCGTTATCGCCACCGTTGGGATCGACGAGGAGGCCGTTCTCACCGGGCAGGCCAAGATCCCGCTCTGGCGCGTCATCGGTACGCCACCATTCGGTGGTCTGTCCCGTTTGCAACCGGCGTGCAGCAGCCTCCACGTTTCCGGTGTCGGCAGTCCGACTCATCCAAGCCAGTCCAAACGAACTCAACAGGAAGATCGTGCCAAGAATCGACGTGGTTTTTGTGAGAATGTTCCCCGATCGATTTCCGACCTGGTTCGAGTTCCCTCCACCGAATATTCCGCCCAATCCCTCGCCGCCTTCATCCTGAATCATGACAATTGCCACCAGGAGCAATGCAGTGATGATAAACAAGATGAGAAGCAGAATGCTCAACAAACCCATGCGTACTCCCTCTTACCCCTTGTCGTACTGAACGATGGGGAGAAACTGTTCTACCGTCAGCGAAGCGCCTCCAACGAGCGCGCCGTCGATGTTTGGCTTGGCCATAAGACCGGATGCATTGTCCGGTTTTACCGAGCCGCCGTACTGAATCACCATAGCATCTGCCGCGGCCTGCGAATAGAGTCCCGCGAGGCGACTGCGAATGATCTGATGCACCGCATCCGCGTCTTCGGGTGTCGCAGTTTTGCCGGTGCCGATCGCCCAGACCGGCTCGTACGCGATCACCACCTGCCCAAGCTGCCCTTCCGACACCCCGTCGAGCCCCAACTCGAGCTGCTCTTCCACAACGGCGTTCACGCGCCCGGCCTCCCGCTCTTCGAGGGTCTCCCCAACGCAGAGAATTGCCGTCAGCCCGTGCTGAATCGCCAGCTTCACCTTTGCGTTGATCAGCGCGTTGTTCTCACCGTAGGTGTGGCGTCGTTCCGAATGACCGAGAATCACCGCTTCAACGCCGAGATCCTTCAGCATCAGAACTGAGATTTCGCCGGTGTGTGCGCCAGCCTCTTCGGCTGCCATGTTCTGCGCGCCAAGCTTGATGTTGGAGCCCTTGAGTACAGCTCCAACCGCCTGCAGCGCGGTGAACGGCGGTGCCACCATGACGGTATGCGCCGTGTTCGCGACGGCCGAACGGAGTTGACCGGCGAGCGCTTCCGCCTCGCCGATCGTTTTGTGCATCTTCCAGTTTCCCGCGATGTACGGTGTTCTCATGTCGTAATCTCTCCTACGCCTCGAGCGCCTTGATCCCGGGAAGCACCTTGCCTTCCAGGAACTCAAGCGATGCGCCCCCGCCGGTTGATACGTGGTCAATCCGGTCGGCTACGCCAAACTTGTTGGCGGCCGCTACCGAGTCACCGCCGCCCACGATGGTGGTTCCCGAACACTCGGCAACCATGCGTGCCACTTCGAGGGTGCCCTTGGCAAAGTTGTCAAACTCAAACACGCCCATGGGACCGTTCCAGAGAACCGTCTTGGCCCCGGCGATGATCGGGCGAAGCGCGTCGATACTCTTGGGCCCGATATCCAGGCCAATCTTTCCTGCGGGGATGTCAACCGAGTCAACGGACTCCGGAGTGGCGGTCTCGCTGAACTCCGATGCCACGGTGTGATCAATGGGAAGCACCACCGAGACGCCTCCCTCGTTCGCTTTCGCGAGCAGAGACTTGGCCGTGTCGATAAAGTCATCCTCCACCAGCGAGTTGCCGATGGCGTGCCCCTGTGCCTTGAGAAAGGTGTAGGACATTCCGCCGCCAATCACCAGCGTACTGCAGTTGGGCAGCAGTGACTCGAGTACCGCGATCTTGCTCGAGACCTTCGCCCCACCGACAATCGCCACAAAGGGCTTTGCGGGACTCTTGAGCACCGGCTCGAAGAACGCAACTTCCTTTTCCAGCAGAAAGCCGGCAAACGAGGGCAGTAGGTGCGCGAGCCCTTCCGTGGAGGCGTGGGCGCGATGGGCCGAACCAAAGGCGTCGTTTACGTAGACATCACCGAGTTTCGCCAGTTTTGCGGCAAAATCCGGGTCGTTCTTGGTCTCGGCCTTGTGAAACCGCACGTTCTCCAGCAGCAGAATCTCTCCCGCGCTCAGCTTTGCCACCGCATCTTCGGCCACGGACCCAATGCAATCGTCGGCCGTTTTGACCGGCTTTCCAATCAGCTCCGATAGTCGCTCCGCGACCGGCTTCAGGCTGAACTCCGGCTCGGGCCCCTCTTTCGGGCGCCCGAGGTGACTCATCAGAATGAGCGATGCGCCCTCCTGATCGAGGATGTGCCGGAGTGTCGGCAGGGCTGCACGGATACGGGTGTCGTCGGTTACCGTCCCCTCTTTCAGGGGGACGTTGAAATCGACGCGGACCAGAACGCGTTTGTTGGTGAGGTCCGCTTCACGTATCGTTCGAACGGGCATGTCGCCTCCTTACGCCATCATTTTTACGGCGAGATCCACGACGCGGCAGGAGTACCCCCACTCGTTGTCGTACCAGGAGAAGACCTTTACGAGTTTTCCGATCACCATGGTGCTCTGCGCATCAAAGATCGAAGAGTGCTCGTTGTGGATGATGTCGGACGACACAATTTCGTCCTCGGTGTACTCGAGAATACCCTTCATGGGGCCCTCGGCTGCCTTCTTCATCGCCGCGTTCACCTCTTCGACCGTGACTTCACGAGACAGGGTCGCAACAAGGTCTACCAGCGAGCCGGTCGGGGTGGGAACACGAACCGCACACCCGTCGAGCTTGCCCTTCAGAGCGGGCAGCACCTTACCAACCGCTTTTGCCGCACCGGTGGTGGTGGGAATCTGGTTGACCGCTGCGGAGCGCGCGCGGCGCAGGTCGTCATGCGGGGCGTCCAGAATGACCTGGTCGTTGGTGTAGGAGTGAATGGTAGTCATGAAGCCAAACTCAATGCCAAAGTTGTCGTTGAGCACCTTGGCAATCGGGGCCAGACAGTTGGTGGTACACGACGCGTTGGACACGCACTGATCGGTGGCCTGCAGCGCCTCATCGTTGACACCAAGCACGACCATGCGATCGATGGCGTCCTTCGATGGTACCGTCAGGATGACCTTCTTCGCCGGGTACTTCTCGTTTTTGAGGTGGTCGCCATATCCGCCCTTGGGGCTCTCTTTGGAACGGAACACGCCGGTGGACTCGACCACAACATCCGGAGCGGCTCCCCACGGGATGTTCGCGGGATTGCGCTCTGCGGAGACGCGGTACTTCTTCCCGTTCACAATCAGATTTTCTTCGTCATAAGAGACAGTGCCGGGAAAGCGGCCCTGCGTTGAATCGTACTTGAGCAGGTGGGCAAGGGTCTTATTGTCGGTGATATCATTGATTCCAACCACCTCAACACCCTTCTCCAGAGCGATCTTGAACACGTTACGACCAATTCTTCCAAATCCATTAATGGCAATTTTCATCCTATTCCTCCTCAAGGGTTTACAATCAAATCTGTGCTATTTCGTGCAACTGTACTCATACGAAGCGATTATGTCAACCGTTTCGGTATTATTTTATCTAATTCCGCGAATTCGGCGATAGATCGGTGGAAAGAGCCCAGCGTCCACCACAGCACCGTTTCCTTCGGCTGGACGGATCACTTCATCTCCGACGTTGATAAAATCAAAAACGGTCCGATTGGTTACACTGCCTTCTGAGACGAGGTCGTCTACTCGCGTAACCCGGTAGGTGCCGAGAACATCCCCTGCGGCGAAGCTGTATCCGGGCTGGTCGCTTCTGAGGATCAGTGCGCCGCGTTGCACGATCTCCAGTTCATCGCCGCTGGAGATCCCGTGCAGCGAGCCGATGTTGACCAGAACACGGTCGGCATCGCGGCTCACGATCGATCCGCGCAGCGGGATGGTAGCCGCCATCTGCCCGGCAACCGCCGAAAGCGCCCGGTGGATTCGGTCGTTTCCGGTGCGCGAAGCGCGGTATCGTCTGATTTCGGTGCCCGTCCGTCCCACGAAGAGGGTTACGTCAACCGAGAACGACCTTCCAGCCTGGGTGAACTCGACCACGGCAAAATAGTCGGTGTGGGCCGATCGTGCGATGCGGTACGCCTGCGCAAAACTGTCGAAGCGCTCGGGGGCGCGCGGAACGTCGACCATCTCGAAGGCGAGCAGCTCGTTCTGGAGTTCGAGGGCGAGGAAGGAGTCGGACTGCGGATACTCTGAGGTGGCCGGACGCTCGGCGAAGAAGAGGTCGATCCGCGTGCGTTCGCGGGGTAGATCAAACTGGTTTATTCGCCACATGACCGATACGCTGTCAGCCAGGGCGGATTCGAAGGCTTCGATCCGGTCGCGAAGCGCCCGGTCCGCGCCAACCAGAGAATCCACTACGCGCAGTTCCTGCAGGTAGCGCGCTTCAAAGCCGCGAAGACGATACAGGTCCGCATAGGCGAGGCGCGCCGCACGATCGTACGGGTTGAGCTGAAGCGATCGCCGATAGGAAGCCAGCGCGCGCGCGAAGAGGTTTCGATCCGCAAACGCCCGCGCCCGGGAGGCGTGATGACGCGCAAACTCCACGCGCCGCTGATCCTCCGCGTCAGTTTGCTCGAGCAGGAGCTGTTCGGCCGCCATCCGCGGAATCTCTTCGTCGGGACGAACGGTAAGAGCGCGCCGAAAACTGTGCAGCGCCTCATCGAGGTTTCCGGTTTCCCCCAGAGCGACCCCGCGCAGATACCACGCCCGCGCGTCGCCGCGATCGAGCCCGATCATCCGCTCGACGGTAGCAAGCACCCCGTCGTAGTCGGCGCGGATGAGCGAAAGGTGAGCCGAGAGAAAGAGCGCGTCCACCAGATTTGCGTCGATGTTGAGAGCGGTGCGGATGTGCCTGTCGGCATCGGCAAGGCGATGCGCCTGCAGATAGTGTTCGGCGGCGAGAAGATGTACCACGGCGTGCTCGGGATGATGGCGCACCGCGAGTCGGATATAATCCCCGGCGCGGTCGGGTTCACCGAGGTGATCGTACAACACCGCGAGCGCCAGCAGCGCTCGCCGCTCGGTGGGCGCAAGGCGGATCGCCTCATCGTACCGGCGTGCCGCTTCATCGGTACGCCCCTGCGCCACCGCGAGCTCGGCGCGTCCAAGCAGCGCGTCAACGTTAAACCGCTCCCGTTCGAGGATTCGGTCGAAAATTCGCCCCGCAGCCGCGGGATTACCCAGACCAATCTGCACACGGGCCTCAAGATTCAGGAGTTCTACGTTGTCACGACGCAACCGCGCCGCACGTTCGACCGAAGCGAGCGCCTGGTCGTATTCGTCAAGACGGTAGTAGGCCTCGGCAAGACCGAGGTGCGCCTCGAAATAATCGGGATTCTCCATCAAGGCCGCGGAGAACTGCTCGACGGCCCCGAAGTGATCGCCTCGCGCGAGCGCGGTCCGGCCGGCCTGGAGGCGAGCCGGCGCGTTCTGGGCCGACAGCGCACCGGTGACGGCACACGCCAGCACCGCCGCACAGAGAACCACTTTAGCTGCTGCTGTCTGCCGTCTCACCATCTCCGTCCTTTGAAGCCACGATCTTGACGGTCTTGATCTTGTGACCGTCCATCTCCTGAATGATGAAATCAAATTTGTTAAAGCTTACCTTTTCGTACCGGGTTGGAATCTTGCCGAAGAGGTCGAACACAAACCCTCCGAGGGTGTCAAAATCTTCATCGGGGATCTGAGTACCCAGCTGTTCGTTCAGATCTTCGATATCGACGCGCGCATCGCAGAGAAACACGCTGTCGCTGACTTCCAGGATGTCTTCGCGCTCGTTGTCAAACTCATCCTGAATGTCTCCGACGATCTCCTCGATGATGTCTTCGAGGCAGACGATGCCCGATACCCCACCGTACTCGTCAACCGCAATCGCGATGTGGACGTGCCGTCGCTGCATCTCCCGCAGCAGAGAATCGAGCCGTTTGCTCTCGGGCACAAAGAAGGGGCGGCGGATGATTTTCTCGACGCTGATCTCCTCGTGGTTCATCAGGAAGCGCAGGAGATCCTTGGCGTAGAGCATACCAACCACGTTGTCGATGGTTTCTTTGTACACGGGAAAGCGGGAGTGACCCGCGTCACTCACCCGCTGAATAAGTTCCTCAAGACCGAAGTCGAGCCCGATGAAGTTGACGTCAATGCGGGGGACCATCACCTCTTTGACCGTCACCTCGGACAGGCTCAGTACTCCCTTGATCATCGCCTGCTTCTCCGCAGTGAGATCCGGGAAGGGATCTGCGGACGAGGCGTCGTCTCCACGAAACATTTTTTTGAAGAATCCCGACGATTTCAAAGCAGCCGCTCCTCGGCGAGAGAGTCTACCAATGCTTCCTGGCGTTGCAGCATCGGCTGGTCGGACGAATTATCGCTGTGGTCGTAGCCGGCAAGATGCAGAACGCCGTGGATGATGAGCCGCTTGAGTTCCTGCTCGAGCTCCACGTCAAACTCAACGGCGGACCGTCCGGCTGCCGCCACCGAAATCACGAGGTCACCGGCAACCACCGGACCGTCGGCGGCCCCACCCATGGGGTCACCTTCGGTCTGCGAAAACGACAAAACGTCGGTTGGCTCATCGATGTGTCGGTATTCGCGGTTCAGTGATCGAATCAGTTCGTCGTCGCAGAAACGCAGCGAGATCTCCCATCCGTCGATGGAGAGCTCGGCGAGCACACGGTGAACAAACGAAACGGTTTTTGCTGGGTCAGGGGCGGGTTCCACCCCTTCATCGATCGACACGTCGGCTACGTTCATTCTGCGCTCGGCTCAGCCCCCACCCATCTCGTAGGCGTCGATGATCTTGCGCACCAGAGGGTTTCGCACTACGTCCCGCGCCGTAAACCACGAGAAGGAGATATCGGGAATGTCGCGCAGCAACTCAACCGCGTGAAGGAGGCCAGACTGGTTCCGGTTGGGAAGATCGATCTGGGTGACGTCACCGGTGATGACCACCTTGGACCCCTCCCCCATTCGGGTCAGAAACATCTTCATCTGCTCCCGGGTGGTATTCTGCGCCTCATCCAGAATGATGTAGCAGTCGTTGAGGCTTCGGCCACGCATATACGCCAGCGGAGCGATCTCGATAATCCGGTTTTCTTCCAGGCGCTGAACCGTTTCTCCCGACGCCAGCGACTCCATAGCGTCGTAGAGGGGTTTCAGATAGGGGTTAATCTTCTGCGAAAGATCGCCCGGCAAAAACCCGAGCCGCTCTCCCGCCTCTACTACCGGGCGCGTCAGTACCAGCTTTCGCTTCTTGCGGGCGAGCACCTCGCTCAGCGCGTGTGCAACGGCGAGATAGGTCTTGCCGGTCCCCGCCGGGCCCACGCAGAAGGTCATGTCGTACTCGTCCATGCCGCGCAGATATGCTGCCTGGGCGTGGCTGCGCGGAAACACCGAACGGCCCGACGACGGGATGGCCACCGCAACCTGTTTCAGCTGCTCGATGTCGGCGGCATCACCGCCGGTGACTGACGCGAACAACGCGCGGATCAGTGCCGGCGATGCGGGCTGCCCAAGGTGAATGTGGTCCTGGAGTTCGGTAACGACCCTCACGAGAACGTCTCGCTTCTCCCCGGCGCTGTCATCGAGAAACAGCTCGTTGCCGCGAGAACGAATCGGAGTTTGCAGTAACTCTTCCAATACCTTGAGGTTGGCGTCGTGGACACCGCACACCTCACTCATCACGTCAAGGCTTTCCAACACAACGGTAGCGTTGTAACTCAATCGCACTCCCTCTGGTATCAAGAGTATAGAACCCCCGAGAAGCCGGGGTCAATAGAAGAAGTCATCGTCGTCAACCCGAACCTCACTGCGGATTTCCGGGATTGGACGCCACACCAGGGAGAGTTCAAGCAGTGGAACCCAGCGGTATCGATCGGGGCCTGATCCATCCTGTACCAGCTCGGGGCTGCCCGTGTAGCGCACGGTGAAGTCCCAGTCGTCCAGATGGTGAACCGCCGCGACACTGATGCTCTGAATATTGAACGGAGAATCCTCGCGCGCCGCCCGATTGCCAAAGTTGAACGACTGGACGATGTCGTCCACGGCACTCCGCTGTGGCACGTTGACCCGGTCGGCGAGTGAGCCGATGTACTGGTAGACCACGGCGTTTCGACTCACCGATGAGAACGACAGATCGAGAAACTCGTGTATTTTCAGGTTGAACCCCAATCGGAAATCCAGAAAGCTCTCGGTGTAGCGCAGCAGATTCATCCGCAGCAGCGCATCGGTTCGAACGCCCCATCGAATCCGGTTGCGCCAGAGCGGATCGCTCTCATACCGGTAGTCCACCCGAACGTCGGCATCGGTGGCGCGCAATGCCTCGTTTCCGTCTGACTCCCACGGAATTGGCGGCCCGACGAAACGAACCCCCTCGGTGTACCGCGCATTCAGCGACGCGGTCACCGGAAAGACCCGCAGCGAGGTGGAAAGCAGGTCGATACGATCCTCCTCGACGTTGTAGACCATGCGTTGCCGCAGCGAGAGCTGTTCCGCCAGGCGCAGCGTCTCGGTGACGGTGACCGGGCTGTAGCGCCACTCGTCGTCAATCACGCGTGCCTCCGCCTCGATCGTGGAGGTCAGCGGCCCGGTGACAAGGTCGAGTCGCCCCGTATAGCGCTCGTTCAGCGGAGGAAGGTCGGCCCGCACCCGCAGAGACTGGGTGGCCCGCCAATAGTTTACCAGCAGATCGCTGTTTACCTGGTGTGCGCGAACAAACTCATCATCCCACCGGAAGCCGCGGGTCTCAAAGATCGGGTCGTCGCTGTCCGGATCGCGGTCCACAAACCGGCGATCAACGATGGTTGTGTTCAGGGTGTAGCTCAGGTTGGTCCGGTTCAGATAGGTGCTTGAAACAAATGGGAAGGTTGACAATCGCAGATCATTATTGAGACGGGTGCTCTCGAAGCGGAACGCCTGAGTTTCGAGGTTACGCCGCTGCGTCTCCTCGAGCCGCTCGGAGTTGTAGATGGTCCGCGTGCGATGCGTTGCGTCGAGCGCTCCGCTCAGCACAAAGAGCCGGTTGTAGAGATCCATCTGATAATTCACGCGCGCGTTGTTGTTGGAGGTCAGGCTGGAATACGACAGGGCAAAATCGATGTCGTCTGGTTTCTGCCACGCCTGCTGGTCGTACTCGTTGATCACCGTCAGTCGCGGCGTCAGCGTATATCCGATACGGTACGTCATTGGCTCTTCAAATCGCAGTCCGGAAAGATCCCGCTCCCGCGAAGGAAACCCACGCGGATCGTCGAGCGCAGAGGCACCGGAGGTGCCGTCGAGATCACCATCCTGATCATTGTCGGCACGCGCCGGGTCGTCGGGTTGTTCTGCCCACGGTGGCCGTAAATCGGTCTCGGGGATCTCTGCGGTGACCGGCGCTCTACGACCGACGGTGCGGCTGTCGAGCAGCGTCCCGGTGACGCGAACGCCCAGGTCCGGAGCGGTGAGACGCGCCGGAAAAAAGAAGAACTCCTGCGGAATGCGATCGGCTTCCGCGGCAAACGGAGGAAGCTCACCCTCGTTTCTCTTGCTGTTCCAGGCGAGCGAGGTTACAAAGTTCTGCACCGCAATGCTCTGAACCCAGGGGGTCAGGCCGCCAACCGGGGCGTTATAGGTTCCCGAGAGGCGCCAGAGCAGGCTCCGCTTCTCGCTCACGGTCTCCGGCGTGAAGTCTGGTCCCTGTCCCACCAGCGAAAGCCAGTCCATTGATTCCGACCGATCGCCAAAGTCGAGGTCGACGTACCGGTCGGAGTAGAGCTCGAAGGATCCGCGCAGGTTGAGGCGGTTCACTCCCATGGCGAAATCGAGATCGCTCTTGTACCGAAACGGCAGCGACACCCCGCCAAACTGCGTCCGGTCCCAGTAGCGAACGGCGTTGCTGTTGTTGTTTTCGGTATCGCCTTCGATGAAATAGTTTGTGAACCGAAAGCCGTCGACCGGTCGCACCGGGCGGCTCACTCCAAGCCCCAGCGATCCGCTGAAGGTGCGAAACGGACCAAGCTCGGGCAGATCCCCCTCAAGGCCCACAAAGGCTCCCGTCTTGCTGTATAGGTCGGCGAGCAGTTTCAGCGTCCAGTCGTCGGGAGCGGATGAGGGCGGATCATCCTCCGTGGCCGGGCGCAGAAACAGCCCGTCGCGCACCCGCCGTCCTTCACCGTCGCCCTCCTCGGCAAGCTGCAGAAACGATACGGAGCTGTCTTCGGCAGCCTTACTCCCCATGAGGTAGGTGGTGGTCTGGATGAAGGTACCCTGCCGGTTCCGAAATCCGGCAACCGGGTTGAAAAAGAGCCGATCACCGTAGCGAAAGAAGAAGGGGAAGTAGAATACCGGGACCCGCCCCACGTAGAGCACGGCACTCTGCAATCCCCACTCTCCCGGCCCCAGCACCCAGATTCGCCGCGCACGGATATGGTAGTTGGGCGGATCGGCGCGCGACGAGGTAATGACGCCGTCTTCCATCACAATGATATCGTCGGCGGATCGCGTAATATACCGCCCCCGATACCGGAACTCGATCTCTTCGCCTTCGATGGTTCGCGGGCGCGTGGACTCACCTTCCAGAAAGACGCCTTCCCAGGTGTTCAAGAAGACCGTAATGGAATCGCCAACAAACTGTTCATCGCCGCGGTCGGGCCGAACGATCGTGTATTCCACCCCGCCACGCGCCGTCAGACGGTTTTCGGCCTGGTTGTAGATGATCTCTTCGGCACGAATCCGGTGGGTCAGTCCCGTCTCGGGGTCTTCCATTCGAACCAGAACACCCCCGCGCAGGCGGATGTAGCGCTGGTTGATCTCGTCGATCACGAAGTAATCGGATTCCAGCGCCGACTCAATGGTGATTTCGCGCGTTCCCTCGCGCCGGCCCTCCGGCGGCGCCACCTCATAGTGGGCGTAGAGCCGCTGCTGCAGCTCGGACCGCGAGCCCCGCGACGAAAGCCCGAGTCGCTCCGCCCAGATGACCAGTTCGTCAAAGCCGGCGGTTGCGATGTCCTGAGCGAGGGTTCCCTGCGTAAGCGAGATTGAAGCGCCGGGTGGCGACTCCTGCGCCGTCAGCGCCCCGGCGGCAGCGGCCGCGAGCAGCAGGGCCAGCAGCACGGTACGGGCAGCCGACGGATGCACGGCCACGGCCGGCCGGTGCACGCATCCATTCACGCGCGCACCTGTTGGTACCGACGGATCCATTCGCCGGTGTACGAGGTTGGGTGTTCGCCAATCATCTCTGGTGTACCACACGCAACCACCTCGCCACCGCCGGACCCGCCCTCGGGCCCCAGGTCGATCACGTAGTCGGCGCCGAGGATAACCTCCATGTTGTGTTCGATCACCGTCACCGTGTTGCCCCGCTCCACCAGCGCCTGCAGCACCTCGATCAGTTTTTCCACGTCGGCAAAATGGAGCCCGGTAGTCGGCTCATCCAGAATGTAGAAGGTTCGACCCGTACTGACCCGCGACAGCTCGAGAGCCAGCTTGACCCTCTGCGCCTCACCGCCGGAGAGCGTAAGCGCCGACTGGCCGAGGGTGATGTAGCCGAGCCCCACGTCCACCAGCGTAGAGAGCTTCCGCGAGACCGCGGGCACCACAGAGAAAAACTCCGCAGCCTCCTCTACCGTCATCTCAAGCACCTCGTGGATGCTGCGTCCCTTGTAGAGCACCTCGAGGGTCTCGCGGTTGAACCGTTTCCCGTCGCAGACGTCGCAGGTGACAAAAACATCCGGGAGAAAGTGCATCTCGATCTTGATGGTGCCCGCACCCTGGCAGTTTTCGCAGCGGCCCCCTTTTACGTTAAACGAGAAGCGCCCCGGCTTGAACCCGCGCGCCCGCGACTGGGGCAGCCCGGCAAAGAGATCGCGAATGGCACCGAAGACCCCAACGTAGGTCGCCGGATTGGAGCGCGGCGTCCGCCCGATCGGGCTCTGATCGATGTGGATCACCTTGTCGATGAGCTCGGTTCCTTCGACGGACTCGTAGCGGCCGGTGGGTTCACTGCGGCGATGTGCCGCGTTCAGAAGAACCGGATAGAGCAGGTCGGTAAGGAGGCTCGACTTGCCCGATCCAGATACCCCGGTAATCGCTATGAAGGTTCCCAATGGGAAATCCACCGTGATCTCTTTCAGGTTGTGTTCAGAGGCGCCGACGAGACGGATGCGCTCGCCGTTGCCGCTTCGCCGCTGCTCGGGGATGGGAATCGGGCGGCTTCCGTTGAGGTAGGGCGCCGTGACGCTCGACGGATTGGCGAGCACCTCGGCGACGCTTCCCTGCGCTACAACCGTCCCACCGTGCACTCCCGCGCCCGGCCCCATGTCAACCAGGTAGTCGGCGGCCAGCAGGGTCTGCTCGTCGTGCTCCACCACAATCAGGGTGTTCCCCAGATCGCGCAGGTGCAGCAGGGTGTTGAGCAGCCGTTCGTTGTCGCGCTGATGCAGCCCGATGGTGGGCTCATCCAGGATGTAGAGCACGCCCACCAGCGATGAGCCGATTTGCGTTGCGAGGCGAATCCGCTGCGCCTCCCCGCCCGACAGGGTTGATGCGGCGCGGTCGAGACTGAGGTAGGTAAGACCTACGCTCTCCATGAAACGCAGACGCGCCCGGATCTCTTTCAGGATCTCGCGGCTGATCTCGGTCTCGGTACCGGTCAATTCCAGCGCTTCAAAAAAGGCGATCGCCTCGGTGATCGACATCGCCGAAAGCTGATGGATACCCACGCCGCCCACCGTGACCGCGAGCGCCTCGGGTCTCAGACGCTTACCGCTGCACGCCTCGCACTGCCGATTGGACATGAACCCCTCGAGCCACTCCTTCACGCCGTCCGAGGTGCTCTCTACGTAGCGACGGCGCAAATCCGACAAGACGCCGGGAAACTGGGTCTGGTACTCGAAGCGGCCGGTTTTGTTCTTGTTCTCGTAGGTGATGTCGATGGTTTCATCGCTGCCGTGCACCAGGGCGTGCATGACCTCGTCGGGGAGTTCGCCGAGCGGGGTGTCGAGACTGAAGCCGTAGTGGGCGGCAAGCGAGGCAAAGCGGCTTGAGTACCACGCCGACTTGGGGTTGTAGGGAATGATGCCACCGTCGTTAAACGAGCGCGAGAGGTCCGGCATGATCCGCCGGATATCAAACTCCATGGTGATGCCAAGTCCGGAACAGGCCGGGCAGGCGCCGTAGGGGTTGTTGAACGAAAAGATCCGCGGCTCAAGCTCGGGAACGGAGAGGTTGCTGTCGGGATAGGCGTAGGTCTCGGAGAACTGCTCTTCGACCTCGCGGCCGTCCGGCTCGGTGCGCACCGCAACCACTACCCCACCACTCGCTGCGGTGGCAGCCTCCACCGCTTCGGCTACCCGATCGCGGGCGCCATCGCCGATCTTGAGGCGATCCACCACCACCTCGACGGTGTGGTACTGCTTCTTCTCCAGCTCCACCGGTTCGTCGAGCTCCACCACCACCCCGTCGATGCGGGCGCGCACGTATCCACCCCGTCGCGCATCTTCGATCACCTTCTGGTGCGAACCCTTCTTGCGCCGAATCACCGGCGAGAGAATCATCACCCGCGAATCTGCAGGATAGGCGAGGATGCGGTCCACGATCTCGTCGACGCTCTGCTTCTCAATCCGGGCACCGCTGACAGGATCGTGCGGAATACCGATTCGCGCGTAGAGCAGCCGGTAATAGTCATAGATCTCGGTAACCGTTCCGACGGTTGAGCGCGGGTTGCGATTAGTGGTTTTCTGTTCGATGGAGATGGCCGGCGAGAGCCCTTCGATGTAATCGACATCGGGCTTGTCCATCCGGCCGAGAAACTGCCGAGCGTAGGCGGAGAGCGACTCAACGTAACGGCGCTGCCCTTCGGCAAATATGGTATCAAACGCGAGGGAAGACTTTCCCGAACCACTGACACCGGAGACCACGATCAACCGGTCGCGCGGCAGCTCGAGGTCGACGTTTTTCAGGTTGTGTTCCCGCGCGCCCTTGATGACGATGCGATCCATGGTGGTAGGCCCACCCTACGACATACCCCGTCAAAAATCAACGTCTGCGGAAGGTGGGGCCGGGAACGCGCTGAAGCGCGAGCAGATGCCATTGGTCGGCAACCGGAAGAACCGAAAGCGCTCGCCAGATCGCCTCCGCTGAGTCTGAGTCCGGGTGTTCGGTTTCGAGAGCGAGCCCGAGATAGTAAAGGGTCCGAAAGAGCTCTACCCGTTCGATGTAGTCGCGAAGATGGGCGTAGTCCCACGCATCGGCGATTACCGTACCGAGCTCCGTCCATCGGTAGTCGTACTGCGATCGCCGCAGGTCGTCGACGAGGGTAGAAAGCCCCTTCATCGCCGCCGTCAGCAAGTGGGGAAGCCCCTCATCGTATCGGTTGGTATCAGCAAGGTGGACGCCCAATTCGCGGCGCGCCTGGTGCGAGAAGCCTTCCTGAAGTCGGTACAGGACCATGAGTCGGTCGATTCCCTGATTTTGGAGCACCCTGAGGTGGGCCTGGGGACGTCCGGTTATCGCAACGTCGCGCGGCTCCTCTTCTTCGCGGGCGATCTCGCTGAGGATGCGCTCGAATTCTCCAACCTCGCCCCGAAGACGACGAACCTCCGCGATCTGGTAGCGAATCAGTACCTGGGTTTCCGGCGGATCGAGGTGTGCCGACTCCAGGAGGGCTTGCTCGTAATGCCGGAGAGCAAGATCAAGAGAGCCCTCGGCCTGGAACACCCGGCCAATCCAGAAGTCGGCCTCGGGAAAGGGGGACCGGGCGGTTGCCGCCGCGCGAAAATGGCGCAGCGCTTCCCCGAGGCGCCCCTCGCCGAAAGCGATCACGCCCTGTTCGTAGCGCATCCACGGCGCGTCTACGCGTTCCTGTGCGTACGCCACGACCACGGGACCGCCCAAGAGCAGTACCGTGGCCGCGATAGTGAGTACCACGTGAATGAACCCGTCGTGTCGATTCCTCAGTCGTTTCCTCATAGGTCTTCCGTTTATGTTATCGGCGGAAAACCAGCGCGAGTGCAGGAGAAACGCGGTCTTACACCATGCCGAGGAGAAAGACCATGACAAAGAGTGCAACGGTCTCGACCAGACCGAGCACCATGATGTAGTTACCAAAGCCCTTCCCGGTCTCCGCGAGGGCGTCCGACGCGACGGCGCCACACTTGCCCTGAAACCAGGCCGAGAAGCCCATCGCAATACCACCGAGTACACCGGCGCCGAGCAGCATGCCGGCATCGATTCCGCCGGCGGCAGCCTCACCGAGGGCGTTCATCAGAATGAAGCCGTAGATGGTCTGCGTCAACGGTGCGCCAACAAAGGCAACCAGCAGAAAGGGCGCCGGCTTGTTCTGAGCGAAACACTTCTTCCACGCACCTACCGCCGCCATACCAGCGCTTCCGGCTCCCAAAGCCGATCCCACCGCCGCGAGTGCAAGCGCCGATCCAACTCCTATCAGTCCCCAGTTCATTGAATGTCTCCTTTCCTGTCCGGTTCTATCGGTTCCCGTTGCCGGTTACGCAGTCCGTTCCGTTTGATTCTGAAAGGGGCGATACTGCACCCCACTCCATTCCATTCCCAGATGATTCGAAAACTCGAGCATATTCAGCCGCACCCCGTGCACGATGACCGCGAGTGCCGCCATGGCGAGGTTGAGCGTATGTCCCATGAAGAGCACCAGCACGGCGGCAACCGAGCCTACAATTCCGTCGGCCATTCCCAGCGCCATCGCGTTGAAACTCGCCGCGATGGCGACGGTGGCCAGGCCCACCGCAAACAGGCGGATATACGAGATGATGTCGGAAAACGCACTGACGCTGCTGAGCGCAAGCGTAATCAGGTTCGCAACGCCCATCAGAATTCCCTTGAAAAAGTTCTGACCCTGCTCCTGCATGGAAAACACCACCACCGCAGCAAATCCGCCCACAATGAGCGGAAGCGCGTAGTCGGGCATGGCCCAGCCGAGCACAACCGTGAGCACCAGGTGGTAGAGTCCGATCACCATCGAGAGCCAGCCAAGCTGGGCCAGGCTTCGAATTCGAGGCCTTTCGCGCAAGCCCCGCAGAAAGTTCCAGCCGTGGGCAATCGAGAGATGGATGGTCCCAATCACAAAACAGGCCCACTGCACCACCTCGGCGCTGCGCGGATCAAAGCTGTAGATGGCCGGAACGATCATCCACGAGAGAAACGGAAGTTGCGCGAAGCCTTCGTAGCCAAACCAGTTGCCGGTTACCGCTCCCCACGCGATGGTCGCCACGCTGAGCACGGTCATGAGGATGAGCCCAAGCGGCGTCGGCTTCCCCGCGCTCTTTGCCTTGAACAGCGCGAAGAGGCTGATTCCCAGCAGCACCACTCCATACCCGGCATCGCCGATGATCATGGCGAAAAAACCGGTGAAAAACACAAGAAAGAACACGCTGATGTCCAGCTCGCGGTAGCCCGGAACCGTACCCAGCAGATCGAATACCGGTTGGATGATGCGAATGGGCTTTGGGTTTTTCACCCGCGTCGGCACCTGTTCGCCGGTTACGGGATCGCGAAGAACCAGCCCCCACCCGGCCGAGGCAGCGGATTTCTTTACGGCGTCGACTTCGCCCTCCGGCACAAAACCGGTGATATGCACCAGCGGTCCCGCCGCATCCATTCCCGTGTGGACCTGCTCAAACTCGATCGCCGCCTCAATGTCCCGGATCACGGCACGAAGTTGTGGAACCGACGGTGCTTCCGCCACGGCGGCCGCGGCAATCTCACTCACCCGTGCGCGCAATCGGTCGATCTCGGCGGATATGGTCGCGAGCCCCTGCTCCGGCAGCGATACCTCGTCGAGATCGAGTCGCGATTGGCCCCGAAACGTGATCTGGGCGAAGAAAACCTGAGCGCCCGTAGAACGGACCAGGAAGATTCCCTTCTTCTCCAGACGCTGGAACTCTTTGGGCGGCAGGACGTGAAGGGTAATGGTAACGCCTTTCTCACCGAGCTGCTCGATTGCCGCCGGCGCAAAGTCGCCCCACGGTTCGAGCCGCGCCGCGTCGCGCTCCAGACGCTCGATCTCTTCGCGAAGCTTTCGCGATTCTTCGGCTTGAGCAATCAGCCGCTCGCACAGGGCGTGAACGGCCTGTTCATCACCACCAGCGGCGGTCTCCGCAGGCACGGGGGCTCCCGCCGACTCGGCGGCAACCTGAATCACCGCCATCGCCCGTTCGACCTGCGAACGCCGGGACAGAAGCTGTGACAGCTCACCGCTCTCCACGCCATGCACGTCCAGGTGCAGGACACCGAGATCGCGCATCTGCTCAACCGTTGCCTGACGCCGGGATTCGAGGGTGATGACGGTAGCCTTCTTCATGCGTTCAATCATGCGTTCTCACACCTCGACCAGATTGCTTTTGGCGATCTTTCCGCGTACTACCGCGGCGGTCTGCTGATCGCCCAGGTAGATTCGGATCATCCGGATATTCTCTTTTGCTTCGGGAATCTTCACCTTCTCAAACAGGTTGACCCGCTGCGTGGTGATGCGCAGCTCTTCCTCGATCAGGCGCTTTTGCTCCTGCAGAATGCGCACCTCCGCGTCGAGGGCGAGAAGCTTCTTCAACCGTTCCACCCCGGCATCAACCCAGAGGGGATAGTGAAAGAGATTCCAGGGAACCTCTTCGAACTCGATCTTCTCAAAGACCGGAATGTCGATTCCGGCGATGTTGCCGGTGGACGTATCGATACCCGTGATAATGACCAGGTCTTCCAGACACTGGTTGTCTCCAAAGACCGCTATCCAGCGCGCGAGGTCGTCAAGCAGGCTCGTCTGTTCGCCCGCCTTTGCCGCCTCTTCGGCTTCTACCTGACGGATGACCATCTGCAGCTGCTGCTTCTTGAGCACAAGGGTGGGCAGGTAGCGCTGGAAGCGCTTGAGCATGTCTTTCTGCCGTTTCAGCTCGTTCTTCGTCAGCTTGACTTTGGCCATGGTTACGCCGTTGCCTTCTCTCCGTCGGATTTCTTGGGCCAGAACTCCTTGCAGAGCTCGGTTCGCAGACCGGTCTCGTCCGGCGTGAAACAGTCCGCGAGGATCTGCCAGCCGCTGTCGAGAGCACCCTCGAGCGGGATGTTCACCGAGAGGTCCATCATCTCGCGTTCAAAGAGGTAGCCGTACTTGAGCAGCTTGGTGTCCCAGTCGGACATGCGAAATCCCATCGACTTCTTCTCGAGCGATTCCTTGTACTCCGCGTAGAGGCGGATCATGCCGTCCATGACGGCTCGGTGATCCTTGCGCGTCTTGTCGTTGACCATCTGCTTCAACCGCGAGAGCGACCCGAAAGGCTCGATGCGACCGTTGCGCAGATAGTACTGCCCCTCGGTGATGTAGCCGGTGTTGTCGGGAACCGGGTGGGTGACGTCGTCACCGGGCATGGTGGTCACGCCCAGGATGGTGATGGAACCGGCTCCTTCAAAGTCAACCGCTTTTTCGTAGCGGGAGGCGAGCTGGCTGTAGAGGTCGCCGGGGTACCCGCGGTTGGACGGCACCTGTTCCTGGGTGATGGCGATCTCCTTCATGCTGTCGGCGAAGTTGGTCATGTCGGTCAGGAGGACCAGCACCTTCTTGCCCTTCAGCGCGAAGCGCTCGGCAACCGCGAGCGAGATATCGGGAACGAGGAGACTCTCCACGATGGGGTCGCTGGCGGTGTGCACAAAGAAGATGGTGCGCGAGAGAGCGCCCCCGGATTCCAGGGTATCGCGGAAGAAGAGGTAGTCGTCGTACTTCAGCCCGATGCCGCCGAGGATGA
Source organism: Spirochaetaceae bacterium (assembly GCA_007693485.1). Lineage (GTDB taxonomy): Bacteria > Spirochaetota > Spirochaetia > DSM-27196 > PWMO01 > PWMO01. The sequence goes on along the minus strand of REDM01000181.1, from coordinate 24,310 downwards.
TCATATCGACCTCGGCCTGCATGGCGATGCGCGCGAGCAGTTCGTTGTAGGGCTCACCGGAGACCGAGAAGATCGGCAGCTTCTGCGACTCCACCAGGGAGTTGAAGAGGTCGATCATCGGGATACCGGTTCGCACCATGTTACGCGGAATGATCCGTTTGGCCGGATTGACCGACGGACCGCCGATCTCGATAAGGTTCTCTTCCAGAGCCGGGCCGTTGTCGCGTGGCCGGCCACCGCCGTCAAAGATCCGTCCCAGGAGATTTTCCGAAAAGGAGACCTGCATGGGATGGCCCAGAAAGCGCACCTCATCGCCGGTGGACACGCCCCGACCGCCGGAGAAGACCTGCAACGAGACCTTGTTGTAGGAAAGCTGGATGACCTCGGCCAGCGAGGCGCCGTGAGCAGACTGCACCAGGGCGAGTTCGCCGTAGCGCACGTCGTCTGCCTCGACGGTGATTACGTTTCCCGAGATATCTTCAATTTTGCTGTAGACTTTTCGCATCGCCGTCTGCCCCTTACGCCGTGATCTCGGCCATCAAGTCTTTGGCGGCCTGCTCGTAGTCGCCGCGCTTCTCGTCGATCATGCCGCGGATCTCCTGCTCCAGTTTGCGGAACTCGTCGGAGTCCCACGCTGCGCTGTTGTAGTCCAGAAAGCGCTGGCGCAGCGCGTTGAAGTAGCTGCGCACCTCATCTTTGGATGTGATCTTCAGAGAGGAAGCCAGCAGGTCAAAAAGCAGATCAAAAATATGAACCTGCCGCTCGGTGCTGACCGCGGCATCCACCGGATCAAAGGCGTTCTGCTGCAGGTAGACCGCATCGAGAAACTCCGACTTCATGTAGTCGACGAAGTCATCCGTGCTGGTGCCCTCTTCGCCAACAACCTTCATCATCTGCCCCACTTCGTTGCCGCGGAAAAGCAGCTCGCGGGCGTACCCTGCCCGGCGCGGATCGACGATGGTCGGATACTTGCTCCAGCTCTCCAGCGGGTGGATGGAGGGATACTTGCGGGCGTCAGATCGCTCACGAGAGAGGCCGTGGAAAGCGCCGACAACCTTCAGCGTCGCCTGCGTGACCGGTTCTTCGAAGTTACCGCCGGCGGGGCTCACCGTTCCGCCGATGGTGACGGAACCGATGGTGCCGTCCTTCAGCCGCACCTTGCCGGCACGCTCGTAGAAACCGGCGATGACCGACTCGAGGTAGGCGGGAAAGGCTTCTTCGCCCGGAATCTCTTCGAGGCGACCCGACATTTCGCGCATCGCCTGCGCCCAGCGTGAAGTGGAGTCGGCGAGCAGCAGGACGTTGAGTCCCATCTGGCGGTAGTACTCTGCGATGGTGACCGCCGTGTAGACCGAAGCCTCGCGGGAGGCAACGGGCATGGAGCTGGTGTTACAGATGATAACGGTTCGTTCCATGAGGGTTCGACCCGTCTTGGGGTCGATGAGCTCGGGAAACTCTTTCAGCGTCTCCACAACCTCACCGGCGCGCTCACCACAGGCAGCAACGATCACAATGTCGACCTCTGCGTTGCGGCTGGTGATCTGCTGGAGCACCGTTTTGCCGGCGCCGAAGGGACCGGGAATGCAGTAGGTCCCCCCGAGAGAGACGGGGATGAAGGTGTCGATGATACGAACCTTGGTGACCATTGGATCGGCGGGTTTGAGCCGCTCGACGTAGGCGTCGATGGCGCGTTTGACCGGCCACTCGAAAACCATGGACAGCGTGTGAACGGTGCCACGCTCGTCCTTGATTTTGGCCACGGTGTCGGTTACGGCGTATTCGCCCTCGCCGGCCACCTCTTCCACCGTGAAACTGCCCTGGAGGTTGAACGGTACCATGATCCGGTGCTCGAAGATTCCCTCAGGTACGGTACCGAGGGTGTCGCCGCGGGTGACGGTGGCCCCCACCGAAGCGCGCGGGGTAAACTTCCACTTCCGGCCGCGCTCGAGCGCGTCCAGGTAGACGCCGCGCTCCAGGAAAAAGCCCGCCTGTTCGGCCAGCTCGGGAAGCGGGTTCTGCAGACCATCGTAGACCTTACCGAGCAGCCCCGGACCAAGCTCGACGGCGAGCAGCTCACCGGTAAACTCAACCGGATCGCCGATACCGATACCGCGGGTCATCTCAAACACCTGCATCTCGGTGCGCTTGCCCCGGATTCGAATGATCTCCGACTTCAGCCGCTGATCACCAAGGACAACGTAGCCAACCTCGTTCAGGGCAACCTGCCCCTCTACCTCAACGGCAACGAGGTTCCCGTTTACTCCAACAACCTTTCCCGTTGCGTGTGTCATGCGTTATTCTCCACTGCCTCGTCCACCTTGTAGTAGCGATCGATAATGGTCTTCCAGGTTGCGTCGAACAGGTCCTGCCCGTCTTGACGGTTCATGGTCGCCCTGCGCCGCAAAATCTGGAGTTTCAGGTAATAGATAATCAGGATATCGCGATCAAAGTAGTGGCCCACGGCCAGCTCATCCAGGGTTCGCCAGCGATACTCGTCCAGCAGCTGCTCGGCGCGCAGCGGTGACTCCGCGCTCATGGCTTCCGAAACGCGCGATTCCATCTCCGTGGTGCTGAACCAGATCGCATTTTCCTGCGAGCCCACGTATCGGTCTTCGTCTACACCGAGCCGTGAGGCGCGCTGGCGAGCGAGGGTATTTCTCAGCTCAGTTTCAAATGCGTACCAGGCGCCGAGGGCCGACGGCTCGGTATCGGCGCAGAAGCCGGGATCGAGGGTAGCGCGCTGCAACGCCTGCAGATCGCGGCTGCTCATCCATGAGACACAAATCCCGAGAAACTCGTCCACATCGGGAAACGTTTCTCCCTCGAGAAAGAGCATGGGTAACGATGCGACGGCGTAGTAGTACTGGCTCACGACCGGGTACGCTCCATTGTCCAACCAGCGGCCGCGAGGCCACCAACGGGTTTACTCTGCTGCCGACTCACGAAGCAGTTCGGCAAGACGAGGATTGAGAAACGCACCGAGTACTTCGGCGAGGCCCGCCGCGGTGAAATCAAGATACGCGTTTCCATCCTTGTGAGAGACGCGGAAACCCGCGTCCATTCCTTCCACGGGGGTGATCACCAACCCGGCCTTGAGCGCTTCGCCGAGCTTGGCGCGAAGTGCGTTCTCAACCTCCGAGGCCGCACCAGCCCCAATCTGCACGGAGAGGTCCGCGGAGGTGCTTTGTGATCCCACCATCGCGACGATGGCCTTCTGCACCACCTCGGCGCTGTACGCCTCACGCGTGGTCTGGTCGATTACCCTGGCAAACAGCCGCTTGAGCCGGGTCTCGACATTGAGAATAAGGTCTCGCCCGGCCTGCTTGAGGTTTTCTTTGCCGGTACGCTCCATGCGCTCGGCCTCACCCTGCGCCGCGCGCACGATATCCTGCGCCCGCTTCTCGGCGTCCTTGATGATCTGGGCCGCCTTCTCTTCGGCGCTCGACACGATCGCGGAGGCCTTTTTCTCGGCGCTCTGTACGCCCTCGCTCTGGATCGTCTCGATGATTTCTTTCAGTTGTGCGTCCATCCGGGTATCCTTCTGTTCAAAGCTGAAACCTGTGAAAGCGTTCTTTTGTCCACATTCTATATTGATTCGCTGTTTTCATCAACCCATCACCACGTAACATCGACCCAGATCGGCTCCGCGCGCGCGAGCAGATCGGCCGCGGTGTACCGGGCGGTTACACTGCGTCCCGAAGCGGCGCGTTCGCCGACTCCGTGATTGGTAACCGCGGACGGGGTCGTGACGGTTACACTCACGGACGCGTCGGAAAAGAACGAGTCGGCAAACCTCGTGCCCGGTTCTCCAATGGCGTCGGGGAACCCGTCAAACAGCCGGTGGCGAAAGCGGGTCTCTGCCGATCCGGCCTCCACTACGGCGGGTGCGGCCGGACCAAAAAATGCTTCGAGCGCGTGCGCGGTGGCAAACGAGAGCTCCGCGGTGACGGTGGTGATTCCATCGCGTTCCCGCATCCGATAGGAGCGCAGCTCCAACCCGTCGATTGCCGCCGCGGTCTGTGCGAAGTCGCTCCGGCCAACCGGCAGGGGAATGATCGATGCGTCCCGGTCGAACATTCCGATCTCCAGGACGCGGCTATCGATGCGGTACGCAAGCGCGATGGTTCCGCGTTCGGCGGTTCGAAAGGTGATCTGGGTGTCGAGTTCCACGCAGGAAGTCAGCATTCCCAGAGCAGTCACAATGACGGTGATCGCAACGCGTCTGACGGTATTCATCGGTTGGCCGAATAGTAGCGGACAATCAGTCGAGGTGCAAGTAGACCCAGGTTTTTCCGTACCCGCCCTCTTCCGGTCGCGCGTACTCGAATCGGATACCCTGATATTCCGCGAGCAGGGCACGGATCCCCTGCTGCAGTACCCCGGTTCCCAGCCCGTGAATAATGCCAAACTCGCGCATGCCGCTCTGCATGGCGCGATCGAGCTGATCGGTGACCACCGAGACGGCCTGCTCCAGCCGCATTCCCCGCACATCGAGCTCAAACTGCGGCCGTGGCCCCTCCCCGCCGGCCGGAACGTCGACCTTGACCGGAACCGGCTCCCGGGGCGCAGAGACAACCTCGAGCTCGCGCTCGGCGACGGTCATTCGCATGGAGCCAACCTCAACCTGCCACTGATCGCCGCGCAGTTTGCGCACTACGGTGGCCTCACGACGACTGCCGAGAATTCGCACCCGAGCACCGGCCTCGAGCTGCAGTTCTCCCGGCCGTGTTCTGCGGACGCGCTCGGCTCGACGGTCCGCCTCGGTGCGCGCGCGCTCGCTCTCCGCTGAGAGCTCACCCAGAAACGCTTTGACCGCCGCGGTCCGTTCGCGGGTCAGCTCTCCCTCGCGAAGCTCGCGCACCAGATTCTCGAGACGTCGCCGCGTCTCGGCAACAAAGCGCTCGAGCTCCTGGCTCTTCTCGCGCTGCAGCTCGGCTTCACGCCGGGAGAGATGGTGTTCGCGCTCGGCGATACGCTCCTCCTGCTCGGCCTGCCGTTGGAACCGCTCAGCGAGGGCGGTTTCCTCTTCGCGCAGCTGCGCCTGTCGCAACGACAATTCCTCGATGATGGCGGCGGAGTCCGAGCGTTGCTCACCGAGGTAGTGCTCTGCGGCGCGCACCGTGGCATCGGGCAGCCCGTGCCGGCGTGCGATGTGCAGGGCGTGGCTGGAGCCCGGCACGCCGATGATCAGGCGGTAGGTGGGTCGCAACTGTTCGCGATCAAACTCGACCGATGCGTTCTCGACCGAGGCGTGGGAGTAGCCGTAGTGCTTGAGGGCGCTGTGGTGGGTGGTGATCACGGCGGTTGCGGCGCGCTCGACGAGGGTGTCCACCACCGCCATCGCGAGGGCACCGCCCTCCTCCGGATCGGTTCCTGCGCCCAGCTCGTCGAGCAGTACCAGCGACCGCGAGTCCACCGACCGGACGATCTCCCCCACGTTCTTCATGTGCGCGGAAAAGGTGGAGAGCGACTGCTGCAACGACTGCTCGTCGCCAATATCGGCAAAGACCTGGTCGAACAGCGGCATAACGCTTTCGTCACCCACCGGCAGCTCCATACCCAGGCGGAGGAGAAATGCGAGAACCCCGATGGTCTTCAGCGCGACCGTCTTGCCGCCGGTGTTTGGTCCGGTGATGATGAGGATGCGCGTACCCTTCGGCAACAGCAGATCCATCGGGACGCAGGCGCGCCCGAGCAACGGATGGCGCGCCTGGTGAAGGGTTACCTGACTCGCATCAATCCGCACCCGGGTACAGCGGTGGGCGCGGGCGTATCGCGCCTTCGCAGCGTGCAGATCGACCGTGGTCACCTGTTCGACCGTGTGATCAAGGTCATCGACCACCGCGCGCAGGCTTCCGCTCAGCTCGCGCAGAAACCGCTGCACCTCAGCACGGTAGGCGGCCTGCGTTTCGCGCAGCTCGTTGTTCTGCGCGAGGATCTCGGGAGGCTCCACATAGACCGTGGATCCGGTCTGAGAGACGTCGTACACCACTCCACCGAGGCGATTCTTCTGGCTCGCCTTCATCGGCAGCACAAGCCGGCCGTCCTTCTGGGTCGGCACGTCCGCGGCAAAGGCGCTTCGGTGCCGCTCGTCGGTAAGGTAGGCCTGGGCCTTCTGCTGCAGGGTCCGTGTGATCGATCGCATGCGGTTCCCGAGCTCGCGCAGTGCGGGCACCGCTTTCTCAACCACCGATCCGTCGGCGTCGAGGGTAGAGGCAATACGCTGCACGGTGTGATGCAAGGCGGAGCTCACCACAATCGCGTCCGCGCCCGATGCGGCGTCCTCGCGATCGCGCATGCGCTGCGCGAGGGTGTGGGCCGAGAGCACAAATCGGGCAACCGCCGCGAGCTGCTCACCCTCGGCGACGGCCCCCTCAACGCGAACCACGGAGGAGGCGCGGCCAACGTCGGGAAAGCTCAATCCGCTCCACGGATCATCCACGTCAAGAACCCGCTTCCAGAAACCTACCTCATCGAGGCACGCCTCTACCTCGGAAGTGGTCGTAAAGCCGTGCGGCACGCGGGCGCGATCGGCCGCGGTGGTGGTGAGGCAGTACGAGGCGAGCTCTTCGAGAATCCGCGGGATCTCCAGCAACGAGACCGAGTGTTCGTTCATGCCGACCACGTCCCCACCCGCCTTCCCGACGCGTCTCGATCGGCCACGCAGCCACAGTAGGCGTCGTAGCGGTCCGGGTGCACCGCGCCGGATTCCACCATCTCCACTACGCCGCAGCCGGGTTCGTGCAGATGGGTGCAGCCGGAGTACGCACAATCGGCGTCGCGAAACTCGCGAAACCCCCAGGCGATATCGACGGCCGAATGGGGATAGAGATCGATTTCGCGAATGCCCGGGGTATCGATGATGACGAGACCGTCGCCGCGATAGGTCTCACCGGCGGTGGTCACGTGTCGTCCGCGCGAGTATTTCTCGCTCACGTCTCCGGTGCGCGCCGTTTTTCCGGGCAGCATCGCGTTGATCAGCGACGACTTGCCCACCCCCGACTGCCCCGCGAGCGCAACCGTCACGCCGGCGAAGCGTGCGCGCAGCTCGTCGAGCCCTACCCCGGTCTGAGCCGACACCTCACACACCGGGTACCCGATCCGGCGGTAATCGGTAATGCGTTCAGCCCACTGCTTTGGAAGCCCCTGGTCGATCTTGTTCAACACGATAAGCAACTCGCATCCCCCGAGTTCCGCCGCCGCGAGCATCCGGTCGACAAACCGCGGTCGAAGCGGCGGAAGCACCGGCGAGGCAACCACCGCAACCAGCGATACGTTGGCCGCGAGGGCCTGCACCGCGTTTCGCTTGCGGTTCCAGCGCGACAGATGGTTGTCTCGTGGCCCCCGCTCGACGATGCGGCCCTCGTTGCCCGCGCCATCGGAGAGCTCGATGCGTACCCGGTCTCCCGGCGCGAGCACGTTGTACTCGCTCTCAACCGCCCACAGCACCTTGCCCTTGATCCGGCACTGAACCGTCTTCCCTTCCGCATTGACCTGAAAGATATTGTTTGCACCCGAGAGCACCACCCCTTCGGTAATCGTTGCTCTGTTCACAGGGTGCCCTCATCGGTCAGGGCAAATCGCGCAGCGAGCCGCGAAAGCCCCGCCACACCCACGGCGGTGGTGTAGAAGCGGTGGCCCTTCAGCCCGCGACCGTACGCAGCGCCCGATCCCGTCCGGCCCGTCTCGACCGCAGTGGGCACAGGGGGCGCGGCGGATGCAACAACCGCCGCCAGACGCCGGGCGACCCCCTCGCGGGAATCAACCACCTCCACCGAGGGACCAAACCGTTCACGAAGCTCGTCGAGCAGATAAATGAAATGGGTGCAACCCAGAACCACGGTATCGACCGCTGCATCACGCAAGCGCTGCACGGCCGGCGCGAGGACCGCCTCCGCGGCGTCGGCAGGAGGTTCACCAAGGTGATCCTCGACCAGCGTGACCAGATCCCCGGCGGCGACCGTGGTGACGCTGCAGTGGCCGGCAAACTGGGCGACCAGGTCGGCGAGGTAGCGCTCTTCCACGGTACGCGTCGTGGCCAGTACGCCAATTCTGCGATTCCGGCTGAGCGACGCCGCCGGCTTTACCGCGGGCACAACTCCAACGAAGGGAATGGAGAAGCGGGACCGGAGATCCGCGAGTGCGACAACCGAGGCGGTGTTGCACGCCACCAGCACGGCGCACGGCGATTCGCGCTCGATGATGCGGCGTACGAGGTCTGCAACTCGATCGCGCAGAAGGTCGGGATCGGTCGCGCCGTAGGGAAAATTGGCGTGATCAGCGACATAGACAAACCGGGTGTCGGGCAGAAGGGCCATGGCGGATGGAAGGTAGGTCAGACCGCCGATTCCGGAATCAAAGACCGCAACGGGACAATCACGCATCGCCGAAGAGCTTACGGAGATCGGAGCGCGCCTTGTCTTCACGCACCGGCGCGCCGGACGTCGTGTCTGCGGCGGCGGGAGCACCGGGCTTGAGCGAGAAGTGGTCGCAGAAGTTGGCCCGATCCTTTTCGCGCACGGGCTCAGAAATGGTTTCCCGACATTCCCAGTGCGCCGAGGGATCGTAGAAGCGGCAGTTGAGGCAGACGTGCAGCTCCTTGCCGCACTTCTCGCACTCGGTGTTGCGGTAGACCCGGGTCCGGTCGTCAAACTGGTGTCGGCACGCATGACAGTACGACATGGGTGAATCGTATACCGAAACCCGCGCCCGGGCAAGTCGCGGCCGGCCGTGAAGGCGCCGCTGGTAGTCGGCGGACGCTCGGTCTGGTACACTGGAAAGCCGATGAACATCGCCCCGTGTCAAACGCCCGGCTGCACCCGCTTTGCATTCTGCGGCACCGAACACTGCCTCGACCATCATGCAAACGCCGAGGCGGTGCATCGTTCTGCGGTGGACCTGCTGCGCGAAGCACCGATGGTGAGCGACCGCGCGTTTGACGGCCTGGTGCTGACCGATGCCGATCTGACGAATCGCGTGTTTCTGCGCTGCTCCTTTCGGCGCGCCACCCTCGAACGGGTTTCCTTCGCGGGCTGCGTCGTGGATCTCTGCTTCTTCGACTTCGCCACCCTCACCGAGACGAGCTTCCACGAAGCCGATGTACGTCGGTCGGTGTTTGGCGGAACCACGATTACCACGTGCAACTTCAACGGTGCCGAACTGGTTGATTGCAACTTCAACGGAGCCCACTGCCGGGACACCACCTTTAACGACAGCGATCTTCGCGGGAGCCGCTTCATCGCAGCAACCCTTCACACCGTGGAAATGCGCAACTGTAACCTCAAAGAGGCCCACTTCGGCAATGCGGTGCGGGCGGGGTGCGACTTCAAGTACTCGAATCCGGAAGAGGCGTACATGCGCCTTCCCGGACGGCGGGTATAAGCGGTGACCGGTGTTCGGGAGGCAGGATGATTCTTCACGTTCATCACGTTCAGACTACCGATACCAACGCGTACTGCATCGGGCCCGACGGCCCCGGCGACGCGATCCTCATTGATCCCGGAAGCATCGATACCACTCTCTTGCGCCACATCGAGGACAACCACTACCGGCTGGCCGCCATCCTTGTTACGCGACCGAACGACTTTCACGTATCGGGCATCCGCACGATCAAACGCATCTACGACGCGGAGATCATCGCTCCGTGCCGCTCGCTGTTCAATTTCCCCTGCCGGTTTGTCGAAGACGGTGACCGGTTTCAGATCGGTGAGTGTGCCATTCGGGTTCTGGGAATGCCCAAGCACGCGCGCGATTCCGTAGTCTACGAGATCGGCGGCATGCTCTTTACCGGCGATCTGCTGACCGCGGGCATGGTGGACGTCTCGGCGACCCCGTACGGGCGCGCGCTTTTGGCAGAAACCATTCGCAGCGAACTCTTCCCCTACCCCGAACAGACCCCGATCTTCTCCACCTTCGGCCCGCCGACCACGGTGGGCATCGAGGCAGCCGTTAACCCCGATTGCGCCCCGACACCGTAACCGCGCGAACTGCCGAGAGCGCCGTGCGAAAATCCGGCGGGATCGGCGCGGTGAAGGTGCGCGGCGTCGCTTCGCCGGGCAGTACGAGCGCGAGCGAGAGCGCGTGAAGACAGAGCGGCGCGTCGGGAATCAGCGCGTCGCGCCGGGCGTAGATCGGGTCCCCCACGATCGGGGTGCCGAGGTGGGCCATATGAACCCGCAACTGATGGGTGCGCCCGGTGCGGGGAGCGAGCAGCATGAGCGTATAGCCGGCGATTGCGCGCAGCGTCCGATAGTCGGTGAGCGCGGGCTTGCCACCGCGGTCCACCACGGTGAAGCGCTGCCGATGAACCCGATGCCGGCCGATCGCCCCGTCGATGACGCCGTGCGCGGGACGCGGAGATCCCTTTACCAGGGCCACGTACCGCTTCTCTACCGTACGGGCGGCAAATTGCGCCGTGAGCGCTTCCTTGGCGGCAGTGTGCTTGGCGCAGATCACTACCCCGGAGGTATCACGATCGAGCCGATGCACCACCCCCGGGCGGATTGTGTCGTCATCCTCGTCGAGTTCGTCCACGTGATGCAGCAGCGCGTTCACCAGCGTCCCACTCTGGTGACCCGCCCCCGGATGAACCACCATCCCGCGCGGCTTGTTGATCACCACCACGTCGCGATTTTCGAAAATCACCACCAACGGTATCGCCTCCGGCTCGAGATGAGAGGGCTCTTCGGCGGCGAGTTCCACCTCAACGACGTCCTGGTATCGCACGGTACGCGAGAGTTTCGCGGGTTGTCCGTTGACGATGAGACGAACACAACGCTTCTGCAGCTGGTTACGGGTGATGAGTCCCAGTTGGTCGGTGAGGAAGCGGTCGGCGCGGCCTGTCCAGTCTGCGTGATCAACCCGGGCGGTGAGTCGCTGCACGGGCAGAGACGCTTCACCCGAACGATCGATGCTCATGCTCAGCGGTTCTCACGAGACTCGCGTCGTCCCAGCAGGTAATCCACCACCGCGACCGTGATTGAAAGCCCCGCGGCGCCGATCAGGATTCCCACCCGCTCGCCGTCGGTCAGACCGGGAGCCCCCGGCGACGCGAAGAACCAGGGCGCGTAGTCGGCATCAAAGCGACCGGCTTGAAGGCTTCGAAACCCGAAGCGGCCGACGTCGTAGAGCAGAGTGGTTGCCAGAAGCGAAATGGGAAAGACCCCAAAGGCGATGATCTCTCCCCGCCGCAGATTCAGAGCCCAGCGGGGAAACTCGTCGGGAGAGTATGGCTGGGGCACGGCGGTATCGGCGAACAGCACGCCACCGAGTGCGACAAGCAGCAGCACCGCGAGCAACCTTCGTACCGCGTTCACGATCGTTCCCCAAAGAGTACCGTTCCCAGGCGCAACAGGGTCGACCCCTCTTCCACGGCGATTTCGTAGTCGTTGCTCATTCCCATCGATCGGACATCCATGGCAAGACCGGGAGTTGTCGCGTTGAGGTCGGTGAACCACTGCATCAGCGTGCGGAAAGTGCGACGGATGGGGTCCTGGTCGCTGGTGTAGGGCGCCATTGTCATGAGCCCGCGCAGAGAGAGGTGGGGCAGTTCCAGAATCTCTTGCGCCGCATCGCGAAGCGCCGCAAAACTGGTAAACCCGTATTTGGCCTCTTCTCCTGAGGTGTTCACCTCCAGAAGCACGTCGAGGCTCCGGTCAAATCGGTTGCACGCCTGCGACAGCGCACGGGCGAGCTTGACCGAATCAACCGACTGAACGGCAGAAAACAGGCCCGCGGCGTCTCGGGACTTGTTGCTCTGCAGGTGGCCGATCATCTGCAGGTCGACGCCGGGGAACCGTTTCTCGAGCTGCTCGCGATCTCCGTACTTCTCAATCGCCTCGTGAACACGGTTTTCGCCGAAACAGCGCAGGCCCGCCTCCCACGCGGCAACCACCGCATCCAAAGGCTGGGTCTTGGTCACCGCCATGAGCCGGATCTCGGTCGCGTCGCGGCCGGCTCGTGCTGCCGCGTCGTTGATCCGTGAGCGAACTTCGGAGAGTCGAACGTTGATATCCTGCTCCACGCAGATATCATACCAGAGGAGTTCTCCACGGACAATCGATTGACGAGGGAAGCCGCATCTCGATACTTTATAGCTTCAGCAGAGTGCATCACGAACAGGAGTACCAAAACGATGAGTGAACTATTGTGGTCCCAGCGGCAGAAGTCAACGTGGCGGACCAAGGTCGGCCTTGCAGAGATGCTCAAGGGCGGCGTCATTATGGATGTGGTAGACGAAGAACAGGCCAGGATCGCCGCCGACGCGGGCGCACAGGCCGTTATGGCGCTGGAACGCGTTCCAGCGGATATTCGAGCGGCCGGCGGTGTCGCCCGCATGTCGGACCCAAAGATGATCGAGGGCATCCAGAAAGCGGTAACCATTCCAGTGATGGCCAAGTGTCGAATTGGCCATCTTGTAGAGGCGCAGATTCTGCAGGCGCTCGGTGTGGACTTCATCGACGAGAGCGAAGTCCTGACCCCCGCGGATGATCGCTTCCACGTGGACAAACACGACTTTCGCGTTCCCTTTGTCTGCGGCTGTCGCGACCTTGGCGAAGCACTGCGCCGGATTGGTGAAGGCGCCGCCATGATCCGCACCAAGGGTGAGGCGGGCACCGGAGACATCGTTGAGGCGGTACGCCACCTTCGCACGGTGCACGACGCAATCCGGAGGCTGCAGTCTCTTCCCAAGGAAGAACTGATGACCGAGGCCAAGGAGCTCGGCGCCCCGTACGACCTGGTCGTTGAGGTGGCGCAGACCGGCAAGCTTCCGGTGCCCAACTTCTCCGCCGGAGGGGTGGCAACACCGGCCGATGCCGCGCTGATGGTACAGCTTGGCGCGGAAGCGGTATTTGTGGGTTCGGGGATCTTCAAGTCCGACGATCCGGCCAAGCGTGCCCGCGCCGTTGTTGATGCAGTCGCCTACTACAATGACCCCGACAAGCTGGCGAAGATCTCCTACGATCTTGGCGCCCCGATGTCGGGAATCAGCGTTGCAGCAATGCACGAACAGGATCGGATCGCCGTTCGCGGCTGGTAACGGCCCGTGGCTGTCATTGGAGTTCTCGCCTTTCAGGGTGACTTCGCCCGACACGCGGAGGCGGTATCCCGTGTTGGAGCGGAAGCCGTGCTGGTTCGTCGGCCCGAAGAGCTTGGCGCCATCGACGGACTCATCATTCCCGGGGGCGAGAGCACCACAATCGGCATGCTGATGGATCGCTTCGGCCTGATGGAAGCGGTTCACGCCCGCCTTTCGGAGGGTATGGCGCTGTTTGGCACGTGTGCGGGCGCCATCCTGATGGCTCGCGACATCGAGAACAGTACTCAGCCGCGACTTGGGGTGCTGCCGATGACCGTTCGGCGGAACGCCTACGGCAGACAGATCGAAAGCTTTGAGGCAAACATCCGGGTCGATGGCGTAGGTCCGGAACCCTTTGACGTCACCGCGGTATTCATCCGCGCACCGCTGATTACCGCCGTGGAACCTGACGTGGCGGTGCTTGCGGCGTTTGAATCGTCACCGGTGGTCGTGCAACACGGACGCCTTCTTGCGGCCACCTTCCATCCCGAACTGACCGAGAACTTCGCCATCCACCGGTACTTCGTGGCCATGGCTACCGCCGTCGCCTGACGATCGCGACCCTCGTGACCGAAGTGCTCTATCGATCGCGCTTGAGGTTGTAGGCAACCAGCGAATGAAGGATCTCCACGAAGCGAACCGTCGCCGGCCCCGAGCCGGGAAAGAGCCGATCGATGCGGTTGGTGCACGCCAGGGCGCGAAGCTCGAGTTTCTGCTGGAGTTCATCGCGAATACCCAGGGTATCGATCAGTGACCGCACGTACTGCACGTCGTGTACCGTCACCGATTCGCTGCCGAAGAGCCGGTCGAGGGTTTCGCGCTCGGCCTCGGGCGCACGGTCAAACAGCATGGCTCGAAGGATGGTCTTTTTGTTTTCGCTGATGTCGGATCCTACCGGCTTTCCGGTGGCTGTACTGTCGCCAAACAGACCGATCTCGTCGTCCTTGATCTGAAAAATCACGCCGATCTCTTCACCGAGCAGACCGAGGTCATCGCAGAACCCGTCCCCTGCCCCTGCGGCCATGGCGCCCAGCATCAGCGGCAGCGAAAAGGTGTATCTGCCAGTCTTGTACCGGTAGAGGGTTATGATGTCCTCGGTGGAGACTTCATCGATCCGCACGGCGTTGGCCACGTCACTCATCTGGGCAACCCCCACCAGGGCGATCTCGCGCGCAAAGCAGGAGACCAGACGCTGCACGATGCCGGGGTCCACGTCGGCGCGCGAAAGCAGATCCGTCGCGAGAAACATCGCGATGTCGCCGGCGCAGATTCCCATGGCGTGTCCGAAGTGTTCGGTATTGCCCAGATACCCGCGCCGCCACGCCACCTCGGCGTACTGGCGATGCACCGCCGGTTTGCCGCGCCGCTGATCATCGCGGTCCATGATGTCGTCGTGAATCAGAAGAAATGATTGCGTAAGCTCCATTGCGGCTGCAACGCTCAGCACCGGATCGGGTTCGCGGCCGCTGACCAGTGAGTACCCCAGGTGGACCAGGGCGCCTCGGATCATCTTTCCCGGAAGGGTATACTCCAGCAGCCGCTCGGTGACGTCGCTCCCCCACGCGCCGGCACGGCAGAGCCGGTCGGTTTCCGTACTGAGAAACTCGCTCACAAAGGCGGCGATCCGTTCCCGCTGGATGCTCAGATATTCATGCATGAACCGTCTCCCGTTGCCGGATCGTCAGGGCATTGCAGGCCGCCTGAGCGAAGATACGTGCCCGCCGCGGTTTTACCTTGCGCCGAAATACCACGAAGGGATCCCGCCTGATCACCGTTCCCGTCCAGTGGTACATGTCCATCGCGGTCTTCACCGGAATGCGGAACCGTTTTGGCATGAAGCGGTACCCTTCGGCGGCCTCGCGTTGCCAACCGTCGTAGCGGTCGAGCTGAGCGTGAATGAAGCGACGGAACTCTTCGGGGTTGGCGTGCGCTGCTTCCGGCGTGAGGGATGCGAGCGTGGTCTCACTGATCGGCAGATAGACTCGGCCAAAGCCGTTGTCTTCATCGATATCGCGAATGAAGTTGATGTACTGCATGGCCCGACCGAGCATCCTGGCCGATGGAAACGAAATCTCTTCGAGATCCATGATTCGCGCCATGAACAGGCCGATGACCTCCGCGGAGCCGTAGATGTAGTGCAGCGACTCTTCCAGCGTGGCGTGAACCGTCTTGGTCAGGTCCATCTCCATGGATGCCAGAAACGCTTCGGTCCACGCACGATCAAACCGCGCGCGCTGACCAAGCTCGATGAAGTCGTCGATCACCGGATCACCGCATGGAGCGCCATCGAGCGCCCGGTGGTACGCGTTGCAGAAGGCGGCGAATTCGACCGGCTGTTGCGGCACCGCATCCACAAAGTTATCCGCCTTCCGCACGAACCCGTACAGAACGAAGACGTCGCGCCGCACCTCCGGCGGGAAGAATCGCGTCGAATTGAAATAGGTCTTACTCCCCGATCGAAAGAGCCTGGTCTGCTCGGTCATGCGAGTTCCCGCGTCACCGCCTCGGAAATTATCTTGGAGGAGATGAAGGTCATCGGTACCCCGACGCCCGGGTGCGTATACTGGCCCGAGTAGAACAGACGATCCACCTTCTTGCTGCGATGCGATGGCCGAAAGACCGCGGTCTGCCCGAGGGTGTGCGAAAGACCAAGAGCGCTTCCCGCGAAGGCGTTGTAGTCGGCGCTGAAATCGCGGTGCGAGTAGATGCGGCTTACCACGATGCTGTCACGCACCCGCTCTCCGATCAGCTGCTCAAAGTGGCTGAGAACCCGCTCGTAGTACTCCGCACGGATCTCGTCGGTGTCGTCAAGACCCGCGGCCACGGGAACCAGGAAGAAAAGGTTCTCATGATCGGCCGGTGCAACGGTTGGATCATCAAACGACGCGCAGCTGATGTAGTACGAGAAGGTCTCCGGCCAGCGGGGGCGATCGAAGATATCGGCAAAATGGTCGTCCCACGGATCGGTGAAGTAGAGGTTGTGGTGCACGAGCTGCGGAAGCTTGCGGTTCAGCCCCAGATAAACGATGAACATCGTTGGCGCCAGAACCCGACCGTTCCAGTACTTTGCCGAGTAGGTTCGGTGTTCAGGCTGCAGCAGGTTCATCTCGGCCCACGGATAATCCGCGTTCACCAGCACGGCGTCGGAGCGGACGGAGTCCCCTCGTGAGCGTACCCCAACCGCCTTGCCGTCTTCCACCAGAATCTGGTCGACCGGTGCGTTGAGCTCCACGGTTACCCCGAGTTCGGTCAGAAGCTTACTGAGTCCACCGACCAGCGAGGTCATGCCACCGTGCGGGAAATAGACACCCAGATTAAGGTCTACGTGCGACATGATCGAATAGAGCGCGGGGGCGTTCTTGGGACTGCTTCCCAGAAAGACCATGGCATATTCCAGAATCTGCTTGGCCCGACGATCCTTGAAGTACCGTTCCACGAAATTGTCCAGCTTTGAGAACACGTTGAGCTTGAGCCCTTCGGTCATGAGCCGGCGATTCAGAAACTGAAAGATGTTGCGGTACTCTTTATAGAGAAACTCGCCCATCGCGACGTTGTACTTGTATTCCGCCTGAGCAAGATAGCGCCTGAGTTTCTCAGCCCCCCCGGGTTCGAGCTGATCAAAGACCCGCTCTACCGCAGCCCGGTCCGCGCTGATGTCCACCTTTTCCTCGGGAGAGAAAAAGACCCGATAGTAGGGATCAAGGCGGTAGATGTCGTAGTAGCTGCTTCGCTCGACGCCAAACGTGCGAAAAAACTCCTCAAACACCTCCGGCATGAGGTACCACGAGGGCCCCATGTCAAAGGTGAAACCGTCGGTCTTCCAGACCCTCGCCCTGCCGCCCACCTGATCGTTCTTTTCAAGCAGTGTGACGTCCCATCCCTGATGCGCCAGGTGCGCTGCGGCGCTGAGTCCGCCGAAGCCTCCACCAACAACTATGATCCGCTTTTTCATGGTTCCGTAATCATACTATTGCCCGGACCAGAGTTCAAGCAAAACCCGCCGGCGCTGCCACCGTTGTCACGCACCGTGATCGCGCGGTATAGTATGGAAAAGACAAAACACAATGAAAGAGGTATTCATGAAGCGCTTGATCGGCCTTTTGGCCATTGGATTACTTGTTGTTGGTACCGTCGCCGCGGGCGGATCGCGACAGCGCACCGAAGAAACGGAACCCACGATTGTCATCGAAGACAACATGGTTGTTGAGTTGCACTACGAAGGGACCCTCGATGATGGCTCGGTGTTCGACAGCTCGGACGGACGCGAACCGCTGGAATTCATCTACGGCATGGGAATGCTGATCCCCGGACTTGAGCGGGAGATGGCAGGAATGACCATCGGCGAGCGCAGAACAATTCGCGTAGCCGCAGACGACGCCTACGGCCCCCGCCTCGACGAAGCACTGCAGGAAATTCCGAAGGATCAGTTCCCCGCCGAGCTTGAACTGGAAGCGGGCATGCAGTTGGTCGCCCAGACCATGCAGGGCCCAATCCCGGTAACCGTTGCGGAGATACGCGAAAACAGCGTCATGATCGATTTCAACCACCCCCTCGCCGGTCAGGATCTGACCTTCGACGTCGAGATCGTGTCAATCCGCAAGGCGACGGAAGAAGAACTCGCCCCATTTGCGGAAATGATGCCGATGAGTCAATAATTTTCTCTTATGTTCGCTCAAGAGCCGGAAATACCGGCTCTTTTTTTTATTTTTTCTGACTTAGACCGGAATCGAATGAACATTTTCCTGATATTTTTTATATTTCGGCCATCGAGACGAGTCATTGAGATTGTTTTCTGTAAATTTTTCATTTTTCAGCTTTATTTTTCCGCTATGTTTTTGTATCAGACAGATTTTTATACCTCTGATTGGGTAAATACGGCAATCATGCTTCAGATTTCCGCATTATCTACTGTTTTCTCAACTATTTTTTCCCAATTGATTGACGCTGTTTTCAAATAGAAGTAGTATTCAGGGAAATCAGCGTATGGAGGTTTCGGTTTATGACCAAAAAATTCGCTGCAGAAGTGATTGTAGACATCATCCAGCAACAGGGTGTGGAGTATATTTTCGGGTATCCCGGTGGTGCCGCGATTCCGATTTTTGACGCGCTTGTTGACTCTCCCGTCAAACTCATTTTGACGCGCCACGAGCAGGGCGCCGTCCACATGGCAGACGGTTTCGCGCGTGCCACCGGCAAACCGGGGGTGGTACTCGTGACCTCAGGCCCAGGTGCCACCAATACCATCACCGGTATTCTCACCGCTCAGATGGACTCGGTTCCGATGGTCGTCATTTGTGGCCAGCAAACCACCTGGAACCTCGGCCTCGACGCTTTCCAGGAAGCCGACGTGTCCGGCATCTCGTTTCCCGTGGTCAAGCATAGCTATCTGATCAAAAACGCTCAGGATGTACCGCGAATCATGCGCGAGGCGTTTCACCTGTCGCAAACCGGGCGTCCCGGGCCCGTACTGATTGACGTCCCCAAAGACATTGCCAGTGCGATGATCGAGCCCGACTACGACGGCGAGTTGCACCTCCCCGGCTACAAGGTACCCACCGACGGCGATCCGGCCGACATCGAGCAGGCGGCACAGATGCTCAGCACCGCACGCCGTCCTCTGCTTCTCGTTGGTCACGGCGCAGTGATCTCCGGCGCCGAGAAAGCGGTGACCATCCTCGCTGAGAAAATGCAGATTCCGGTGGTGAACACCCTTCTCGGCAAGGGGTGCTTTCCCGAGACCCACCCGCTCAGCCTTGGCATGCTCGGTATGCACGGAACGGCGTACGCCAACATGGCCGTGAAGGACTGCGATCTCATCATGTCGATTGGCTCACGCTGGGACGACCGAATCGTCGGCAAGATCGATTCCTTCTGTCCCAACGCGGTGAAGATCCACATCGATATCGACCCGGCGGAGTTCAACAAGACCGTGCAGATGGACTGTACGATCCTGGGAGACGCGCGGCGGGTTGTCGAATCGATCAACGCCATCGTGAAACGCGGCGATACCAAAGAGTGGCTGAAGCAGACCGAGAAGTGGCGGCGGCAGTATCCGCTCAAGTACAAGAAGGGCGGTAAGCTCAAAGCCGAGCATGTGCTCGAAGAGATCCAGAACCAGACCATGGGACGGGCGTTTGTTACCACGGACGTGGGGCAGCACCAGATGTGGGCTGCGCAGTACCTGCTGACCGATCACCGTTTCCACTGGATTACCTCCGGCGGTGCCGGCACGATGGGATTTGGCTTTCCCGCTGCGATCGGCGCCCAGTTTGCTCATCCCGAGGCGACCGTGATTGCCATTGTCGGCGACGGCGGCTTTCAGATGACGCAGGCGGAGCTCTCCACTGCGGTCATCAATCGGCTTCCCATCAAGATCGTGGTGATCAACAACAAATACCTCGGCATGGTGCGGCAGTGGCAGGCGCTTTTCTACGACAACCGGCTCTCCGGCGTTGACATGGAGGGGAATCCCAACTTCGTGAAGCTCGCCGAGGCGTACGGAATCAAAGGAATCCGTATCAAGCGAAGCGCCGATGTGAAGCGCCTCATCCAGACCGCCCTGGAGTACAACGACGGCCCCTGCCTCATTGACGTAGAAGTAGAAAAAGAGGATAACGTCTACCCGATGATTCCGTCGGGCGCTTCGTACGAACAGATGATCATCGAAGCACCCAAGGTCAAGCCGGGAATGACAGCACCCAAGCTCGAGAAACCGGTGGGGAGTACGTAACATGTCAACAGCAGCAGGATCAAACGGAAGCAGCAGCTATCGCAAGCACACCATCAGTCTGATGGTTAACAACAAGCCCGGCGTGCTCATCAGGATTTCTCTGGTGTTCGCGCGCCGGGGGTATAACATCGACAGCCTCGTGGTATCCCCGTCGAAGGACCCGAACTTCTCGGTGATGAACATAGTGGCGTCCGGTGAAGAAAAGACCCTCGACCAGATCCTGAAGCAGCTGAACAAGTTAGTGGATGTCATTCATGCGTCTGATCGCACCGGCGAGGACATCATCCAGCGGGAGCTGGCGCTGTTCAAGCTCCACAACGAGCCGGAAATGCGTTCAGACGTTCTGCAACTCGCTCATGCCATGGACTGCGACATCGTCGAGGTAAGTGAGCACGCGACCATCCTCCAGATGACCGGCGACTCTGAAAGGCTTGACAGCGCGCTAAAAGTGTTCGAACAATACGGCATTGAAGAGATGATCCGGACCGGTAAGGTGCTGATGGCACGCGGTCAGGAAATCACGACATAACCGTGTTCACCGCACGTTCGGAGTGCGGGTTATGCGAACATCACTGAACTACGCAAGGAGAACGCCGCATGGCAAAAAACCTGTTCAACAAGGTGTGGGATCTGCACAAGGTAACGACCCTCGAATCGGGTCAGGAGCAACTGTTCATCGGTCTGCATATGGTCCACGAAGTGACCTCTCCGCAGGCGTTCCAGATGATCCGCGAACGGGGGCTCACCGTGCTGTACCCGGGGCGGACCTTTGCCACCGTTGACCACATTGTACCCACCGCCGATCAGAAACGCCCCTTTTCCGATCCACTGGCCGAGGAGATGATGCAGGCAATCGAGAAGAACACCGCCGAGTTTGGCATCGAGTTCTTTGGTCTGCACACCGACTACCAGGGCATCGTGCACATCATCGGTCCCGAGCTTGGAATCACGCAGCCGGGGATGACCATCGCCTGCGGTGATTCCCACACCTCGACCCACGGCGCCTTCGGTGCCATTGCCTTTGGTATTGGCACCTCCCAGATCCGCGATGTGCTTGCCACCCAGTGTATGGCGATCAGCCGCCCCAAGGTGCGAAAGATCAACGTAACCGGAGCCCTCGCAGAGGGTGTCTACGCGAAAGACATCATCCTGAAGATCATCGCCGACCTGGGTGTCAACGGCGGAATTGGTTACGCGTACGAGTACAACGGTGACACCATCCACAACCTCTCCATGGAGGGGCGGATGACCATCTGCAATATGAGCATCGAAGGCGGCGCGCGCGTTGGGTACGTCAATCCGGACGAGAAGACCGTCGAATACCTGCGCGGGCGACAATACGCCCCCAAAGGCGAGGCATTCGACGAAGCCGTGGAGTTCTGGAACAGCGTCGCCTCGGGCCCCGATGCCGAGTACGATGACGTGTTTGAACTTGATGCAACGACGCTCGAGCCAATGGTCACCTGGGGCATCAACCCCGGCCAGGCGATTGGAGTCAGTGCCGCCACCCCCGCCCTCTCCGCACTGAAACCGGAGCACCGCGAGGTGGCCGAGAAGGCGTATGCGCACATGGACTTCCAGGAGGGCGATCCCATCAAAGGCAAAAAAATCAACGTAGCCTTCCTGGGATCGTGCACCAACGCCCGCATCAGCGATCTTCGAGAGGCTGCCCGCATTATCAAGGGAAAGAAGGTTCATTCCACCGTCAAAGCCTTCGTGGTACCGGGTTCAAAGCAGGTGGCCAAGCAGGCCGAAGCCGAAGGCCTTCCCGCGATCTTCACCGAAGCGGGCTTTCAATGGCGCGGTGCCGGCTGCTCCATGTGTCTGGCCATGAACCCCGACAAGCTCCAGGGCCGCGAGATCTGCGCCAGTTCCTCCAACCGGAACTTTATCGGGCGGCAGGGTTCGCCGACGGGTCGCACCCTGCTGATGAGCCCCGCCATGGTGGCCGCGGCCGCGGTATCCGGCGAGGTGGTCGACGTCCGGGAATTCACCCGCCAACCGGTGACGGTTTAGCGCACGACGCGTACCCACGCACAAACGAGGAGAACAGATGGCAGCAACCAACAGCACGGCGGTAAAGACGCTGACGGGTACCGCGATTCCCGTTCGCGGCAACGACATCGACACCGATCAGATCATTCCGGCTCGATACATGAAGGTGGTAACCTTCGAAGGACTGGGGCAGTACGCGTTTCGTGACGTGCGCTTTGCCGAAGACGGCACACCCAAGCCGCATCCCTTCAACGAAGAAAAGTACAACGGCGCATCCATCCTGCTGGTCAATCGAAACTTTGGGTGCGGCTCGTCGCGCGAACACGCCCCGCAAGCGCTGAACAAGGCGGGCATCCTCGCGGTGATTGGCGAGTCCTTTGCTGAGATCTTCGCCGGCAACTGCACCGCAATGGGCATTCCCGCGATTGCTCTCGCTTCGGAGGATATGTTGCAGATCATGGATGCCGTAGAGGCAGACCCAACGGTCAACATCACCATTGATCTTCCGTCCACCACGATCACGGCCGGTTCGCATCGCTATTCGTTTACCCTGCCTCCGGCCTACCTGAACTCTCTGATCGCCGGCACGTGGGACTCAACCTCCGTGTTGCTGGATAACCTGAACCAAATTCATGAAACCGCCGGTCGCCTCCCCTACGTGCACGGTTTCGCCAAAGGAGCATGAGATGGCGCTTTCCAACACCGGACTGAACAGCAAAAGTCGTGCAATGACCGAGGGTATTTCCCGCACTGCAAACCGGGCAATGCTGCGCGCCGTGGGATTCAAGGATGACGACTTCACCAAACCCATCGTCGGGCTTGCCATTGCAGACAGCGACGTCTCACCCTGCAACGTGCATCTCTGGGAGATCGGAAAGGTCTCCCGCGCCCGCCTGATCGAACAGGGCGCCAAGCCGATGATGTTCCATACCTTCGTGGTAACCGACGGCGAGGCGATGGGCCACGAGGGCATGAAGTGCAGCCTCGTCAGCCGCGACACGATTGCCGACGTAATAGAACTCGTGTCACGCGGCCACGCCATGGACGCGATCCTGGGTATCGGCGGCTGCGACAAAACCATTCCCGGTACCGTGATGGGCCTTGCCCGATACGATGTACCGGGGATCTTTGTCTATGGCGGCACCATCCGCGCAGGAGACCATAACGGGAAACCGGTCGACATCGTCAGCGCATTCGAGGCCGTGGGTGCGTACAGCGCCGGCAAGATCACCGAAGAAGAGCGCCACGCGATCGAGTGCGCGGCGTGCCCCGGCGCCGGTGCGTGCGGAGGCATGTACACGGCCAACACCCTCGCCACCGCCATGGAAGCAATCGGCATGAGCATCACCGGAAGTGCTTCGGTGCCCGCCGACGACGCCGCGCGCAAGCAGGTGATGATTGACTCGGCGGACGCCCTCGCACTCTGCATCGAACGCGGCATCACGCCGCGGCAGATCATGACGAAGAAGGCCTTCGAGAACGCGATTCGCGTCATCATGGCCGTCGGCGGCTCCACCAACGCGGTGCTGCATCTACTGGCCCTTGCCCGCGAAGTAAACGTGGACCTGAAGATCGATGAGTTCAACCATTTTTCCGACACCACTCCCATTCTCTGCGACATGAAACCCGCAGGACGCTACGTGATGGAAGACCTCTACAAGGTGGGCGGCGTGCAGATGGTCATGAAGATGCTGCTTGACCGCGGCCTTCTCCACGGCGATGCGCTGACCGTAACCGGCAAGACCCTCGCCGAAAACCTCGCGGATGTGAAGGTGACCCTCGACGGTCAGGACGTTGTGCACCCGTTTGAAAGCCCCGAGAAGCCGACCGGGCCGATCGTAATCCTGAAGGGAAACCTAGCCACCGAGGGTGCGGTCCTGAAGACCTGCGGTCTCAAGACCGACTTCGTACACAGCGGCCCTGCCCGCGTCTACGAACATGAAGAAGAGGCGCTCGACGCCATCCTCAACGACAACGTGAAAAAGGGTGACGTGGTGGTTATCCGCTACGAGGGTCCGAAGGGAGGTCCCGGCATGCGCGAGATGCTCTCCCCCACCTCCGCCATCGCCGGCGCCGGCCTGATCAAAGACGTTGCGCTCATCACCGACGGACGCTTCTCCGGCGGCAGCCACGGCATGGTAGTGGGCCACGTAGCCCCCGAAGCGGCCGTGGGCGGCACCATCGCCCTGATCAAGGAGGGCGACATCGTCACCATCGACAGCAAGGCCAAACTGATCCACGTGGACCTCGACGACGCCGAACTCAAGCGCCGCAGGGCCGAGTGGACACCGCCTCAACCCCGTTACACTTGGGGAGTCCTGGCGAAGTTTGCCAAACTGGTATCATCGGCAAGCGAAGGCGCCATTACGGGATAAGGGAATCCCCTGCGCCGCAAGACCGCCCAATAAGTAATCGACAAAAAAAGCCCGCCGAATCGGCGGGCTTTTTCTTGTGGGCGATATTGGAGTTGAACCAACGACCTCTTGCATGTCAAGCAAGCGCTCTAA
>REDM01000201.1 GCA_007693485.1 Spirochaetaceae bacterium | reverse complement strand
AGACCTTCGACATTCCGGTCAGCGGCACCATGGCGCACTCCTGGGTGATGGCGTTCCCCTCCGAGCGTGAGGCGTTCGAGCGCTACGCAGAGCTCTATCCCGACGCAACTACCTTTCTGGTGGACACCTACGATACCCTGGGAAGCGGGCTTCCCAATGCGATCGAGGTTGGCAGGCGACTGGCCGCCGAAGGGAAGGGGTTTGGTATCCGGCTTGATTCGGGCGATATTCAGTACTTGAGCGAGAAGGTCCGCGAGGGCCTCGACGCAGCGGGACTGCACGACGCGCGGATCGCGGTATCAAACGAGCTGAACGAAGAGATCATTCACCAGCTGGTGGCTGCCCACAGCCCGATCGACCTCTGGGGTGTCGGTACCCACATGGTGACCGGCGGCAATGACTCATCGTTTTCGGGAGTGTACAAGCTTGCCGCACAGATGGAAGACGGCGTATTCCGACCGCGGATGAAGGTCTCAGACAACCCGGAAAAGTCCACAAACCCCGGCATCAAACAGGTGTATCGCTTCTTTGACAGCGAGATGTCACCGATGGCCGATCTGATCGCCTTCGACGATGAGCAGTTCGAGCTCGACACCGACTACACTTTCCATCACCCCTACGCAGATTTTCGCAAGCGGCGGCTGCGCTCGGTGACCCGGATCGAGCCGCTGCTCAAGCTCCGGATGCGCAAGGGTGCATCCGTGCATCCGCCGCAGAGACTGCAGGATATTCAAGCCTACGCACGGGCGAACCTTCGATCGCTCGATCCCACCTTTACGCGACTTCTCAATCCGCACATTTACAAGGTGTCGATATCGGATCGCGTCAAGTTGGAAAAGGTGGAGATGCTCCAGCGATTCTTCGGCTCCACCTGACGCGCGGGCAACCGTCACAGCGGCGCGGTTTGCCGCGTCAGCCACTCGGCATCGGCTCCCGCGACGTGCGGCAGCAGTTCGCTTTCCACCCGCGCGTGGTAGTCGTTCACCCATGCGCGCTCTTCCTCGTCGAGCAGGGAGACGTCGATCAGCCGGCGATCGATGGGGCAGAGCGACACGGTTTCAAACGACAGGAAGGATCCGAACTCGCTCTCTTCGGGCTCCCGCGTCAGCATGAGGTTTTCGATCCTGATGCCGTATTGGTCGGCACGATAGATTCCCGGTTCGTTTGATGTGAGCATCCCCGGAAGCAGCGCGACATCGTTGGGTTCTGCCGCGATTCGTTGTGGGCCCTCGTGCACGTTGAGAAAAAAACCCACGCCGTGCCCGGTTCCGTGGCCGTAGTTTCTCAGATGCCGCCACAAGACCGAGCGGGCGATCACGTCGAGGCGATGGCCGTTGGTGCCGGCGGGAAAGCGCGCGGTAGCAAGGGCGATGTGAGCCTTCAAAACCAGGGTAAAATCACTTCGCTGCGCTGCCGTTGGCGAACCAATGGGAACGACCCGCGTGATGTCGGTGGTGCCGTCGCGATAGTGGGCTCCCGAGTCGAGCAGCAGCAGATTGTCGGGCAGTATCGGCAGGGAGCTCTCGGGCGTTACCGAGTAGTGCACCACAGCTCCGTTTGGCCCAAAGCCGGCGATGGTGCGAAAGCTCTCGCCAACGTAGTGTTCCTCGGCGCTTCTGAACTCGCGCAGGACCTCGGATACGGACAGCTCGGTAAGGCTGCCCGTCTGCCACGCGCTGTCCAGCCAGCAGAGAAACCGCGTCAGAGCTACGCCGTCTCGAATATGGGAACGCCGAATGTGCGTCTGCTCGGTCGGGTTCTTGATCGCCTTCCAGGTGGTCACGATGTGTCGCCCTTCGATACGGGTACAGGCAGCCGGGATCGCTGCGGACAGCGCCATGTTGGTCTTGGTTGGATCGAGAAAGAGTGTCACGTCCTTGGGAAGCGCCCGCAGAAGGTCCTCGATTTCGTCGTACGGCTGGAAGTGGATCCCATCCGCCTCCAGATCTCGTGCGGCCTCCTCAACAAACTTGGCGCGATCGACGCAGAACTCGGCGGTCTCCGGCCCCACCAGAATCCAGCCACAGACCAGCGGGTTGAAGGGAACGTCACTCCCCCGCAGATTGAGCAGCCAGGCGATGTCGTCGAGGGTCGCGACGAGGCAGTGTGTAGCACCGTGTATGGAGAGGGCCCGACGAAGCTCCGCGAGCTTTTCTGCCCGGCTGCGGCCGGTAACCGCGTGACCGATCAGGTAGGCGGCGTCCGAGGGAAGCGCGGGGCGGTCGGGCCAGATTTCGGTGAAAGGATCGTCTCCAGGATGCAGATCAATGCCGGCGCGGTGCAGGGTGGCTTCGAGCGCGCGATACGCGGAGACCGCGATCGTCTGCGCCGCAACCCCTACCGTGCTGCCGGTGGGAAGAGCATCCGCGAGCCACGCTGGATAGTCGAGAATTCCCGATGTGCCGAGGCGGTGAAGTTCGATCCCGGTACCCTGCAGAGCCTGCTCGGCTTCCAGAAAGTACCGCGAATCGGTCCACAGCCCCGCACGGTCGGCGGTTACCACCACCGTTCCCGCTGATCCTGCGAAACCGGACAGCCAACTCCGCGCCTGCCACCGGGCGGGCAGGTACTCCCCCTGATGGGGGTCGGTTGATGGCACAACCCACGCATGGACTCCGCGCCTACGCATGTACTCGCGAAGGGAAATGATTCGATCTGTTACGTGAGAGTTCATAACCGACAGTATAGACGGTGTTCTTTTTTCCGCAAAGTCGGTATCATGGGGCGTCATGCAGCGCCGGTTTATTCAACTGATGATTGTGACAGCGGTTGCGGCGTTTTCCGGTTGTGCCGGCGGTCCGTCGGCCGCGCGGAGTGCGCGCAGCGTACCCCGTGGTAACGCGCAGCAGGTCATTGCAGTGATTCCCGCAGAGTTGGACTCACCGTTTGCCCGGGAGCTGCGAGCAGGTGCCAAGCGAGCCGCCGCTGATGCGGGCGTCTCGATCATCTGGACGCCACCGGTTGGTCGCAGTGTCGATGAGCAGTCCGCAATGATCGAAGAGCTTCTCCAGGTGCCGGTTGGCTCAATCATCATCGAGCCGGCTGATGGTGTCGCCATCAACCGCGCGATAGATGCGGCGGTTGCGGCCGGAGTGTCGGTTGTCACGGTGGTGCGTGATGCGCCGGGCAGC
>REDM01000103.1 GCA_007693485.1 Spirochaetaceae bacterium | reverse complement strand
GCCCACGCACCCGGGGCGTTGATCATTTCCATGTTCCACTGCAGGTCGCTGTCGAAGCCGGTGGGGCGAATCGCAGTCGGCGCGACGTAGCGGGTGAACTCGATGAAGGTTGGGTTGGTGCAGAGGGTGAGCGAAAGCGCGGCCAGAGCGACGGGTATTGCGAGGAGGAGGCGTTTGGCTCGAGGTGCGATGCTCACACGATCAATATAGCAATGCGGCGTAGATTTTTCCATGGAGACGCAAGCACCGCGACATTTGGGGCCGTATAGACGGATAGGAGGAGCAAGGGATTGTGACCACCCCACGGCAGCAGCACGACACCGCGTGGAAGGACGTTGTTACCCGCCACCTCTTTGCGTTTCTGGAGTTCTACTTCCCGTCGGTGCTTGAGGAGATCGACACCGCAACCCCGCCTCGGTTCCACGACAAGGAACTGTCACGCATCATCCGAACCCAGAGCATCCCCGATCGATACGCCGATCTCCTGGTTGAGGTGCGCCGCGCGACAGGCTCCTCGCGGATGTTCTGTCACGTGGAGGTTCAGGGCTCACCGGTGGCCGATTTTGAGCATCGTCTTTTTCAGTACTCCTATCGGATCTACGACAAGGTCGGTGTCTTTCCCCTCACGCTCGTGGTGCTGACTGACCCTCGGGAGCACTTTCGGGTACAGCCCTTTCGTGCCGGCGTTCCCGGAGCAGAACTGAGACTGGATTTTTTGAGCGTTAAGCTGTTAGATTACCAGAAGAACGGGGAAGACCTGTGGGAGATGCAAACGCTGTTTTCCGCGGTCACGGCGGTGCACCTTGCGGTTCAGAGGACAGACCGGGACGTACGGGGTTTGAAGTCCGATGGGCGTGCGCTACGGTGGTTCTACACCAAGCGTGACCTCATGCGTCGGATCGTTCGTGCCGGCTTTGACGCCGCATGCAGTGCCGATTTGCTCGCGTTTCTGGACTGGCTCATCGCACTGCCGCCGGACCTTGATGCAGCGCTCTTGCGGGAAACCCGGACAGAACTGGGGGAGGAAACCATGCCCTACGTAACCAGTTGGGAACGAATCGCGACCAAGCGCGGGTATTCCGCTGGAGAGGCTGCGGGTCGCGAGCACGGTCATGCCGAAGGTCACGCCGAAGGTCACGCGCAGGGCGAAGCGCAGGGCCGATCGGCCGGCGAACTGACGGCACGACAGGATATCCTGCTTCGGCTGCTCGAGCGCCGCTTTGTCCTCACCGCGGACGAGCGAGCGGCGGCCACGTCGTGTCGCGACATCGACCTTCTCACCACCGCGATCGATCGGGTGATGAATGCATCGTCCCCGGCGGAAGTGCTCGCCTGTCTGCGCGCTCCTTCGGCACATCCCGATGGAGCTTAGTTCTCCAGAATTGTGATCTCCACCCGGCGGTTCAGTGCGCGCCCTGCTTCGGTGTCGTTGGGAGCAACCGGCCGCGTTGCGCCAAAGCCCTGAAACATCATGCGGTCCCGTGCTCGAACACCGAGCTGCAACAGAAAATCGCCGACGGCTGCCGCGCGCTGCTCGGAGAGCAGCTGGCGACCGGCCTCGGTACCCGCGAGTGCGGTATGTCCGCTGATCAGGAGATCGCGGTCGGGGATGCGGCTGAGGATCACGGCAAGCCGGCGCAGTTTTTCCTGCTCGGACGTCACCAGGACTGCGGAATCAGGCGGAAACTGGATGTTATCAAGGGTAATGGTTACCCCGAGGTCGTCCTCCCGCACGCGCGTATCGCGGATGCCGCTCTCTTCGATTTCACGCGCGATCTGATCACGCATCCGCTCGCGATCAAGGGGCGTCGATTCAATCGACTCCGCAGTCGCGGTTCCTTCAAACTGCACCGTCTGTCCATTCGACAGGGAGAGGATGATCTGATATTCCTCTTCGTACGCCTTCGGCCGGCCGAAGTCCGGATCCCAGTACATCACCTGATTGGAGAAGCCGGAGATGCGAATTGGATACAGGGCGGCCCGATACCGCCGTCCCGGCACGTGTGAAATCCGGTACTGAACGGAAAAAGCCGGCCACATTTCCCCGCCCCACTCGCGTTCTCCGAGAAAGATATAGTTTACGTTGATCGGGAAGTGAAACGCGTCGGGAATACCGTAGCCTTCGCGCAGGTCGTGTACTTCGCTGCCGCGATGGGTCCAGCTGTCGCCCGGAGAAAGGGCGCGGTTGGGGAAAACCGGGACGTCACGTACCACCGGAACGAAGTAATGCGGTTCGATCTCGTAGATGCCGCGCTCATCGCGCCAGAATCGCGATTCGTACTCACGGTCAAACTGGTGCGTTGCGTAGAGCCCGGTGGACTCGGCGGAGTGCTGGTAGCGAACAAAGAACCGTCCGCGGGTACCGTCTACCTCCTCCACCGTGATGGAGATCCGATTGAGCATGTCCGCACGGTGCGAAAAGATACCGTCAACGGTGACGGTCTGATCCACCTGAGAGAGAATGCGGTACTGTTCGCCGGCGCGGTACCGAAATCGGAACACTTCCTGCGCATCAATCTGCGGCACGACAAACAGGATTGCCAGCACCGCAACCGGCAAGACACGGAGCTTTCGCATAGTCTCCCCCCTGATCTCTTTTCGGCACACTCGCTCGTACGCTGTAGACCATAGCACGCATTCGGTCTACTTTCCCCGCCATATCACGCCAAATTCCGGGTTGATTGACAAACCGTGGGGCAATCGGTAGTGTCGATGCAGGATAGAGTATCAAAAGCGTGCAGGACAGCGTGTGACATCAGTTCAGAATAGAGAAAACGTGCTCGCCCATGTTCACAAACTCAACAAGAAGCGAGTGCAGCATGAGCTTGGTCCATCGCTTGGCAGCCTCTGTCCAATGATTCTCCAGGGGAGAGACTTTCTGGTCGAGACCGGTACGGTCGACGACGAAAGCTTGCTTATTCCCCTTTTGCTTCGAGTCCGAAAACCAAACCTCGGTGTGCAGGCCCTGATCGTCAGAGAGCGCCCCGAGGACGTCGAGCGCACCGGTGCGCTGTTGCAGAGAGTCCTCGATCGGCGTGGCTCCCGCAAACGCCCGTTTGTGGTCGCGCAGCTTGGGGTCGCAGACACTGCGCGCAAGGAGACCGACATCGTGGCTCGAAAACCCGATATTGTGGTCTCCACCGCATCGCGGGTCATCGATCATCTTCGACGCGACAACATGCAGCTTCACGCCGTGCGAACCCTCGTCATTGAGGAGCCGGGGATGGAAGCCGCCGAGGGTTTCAACGCGGACATCGAGTTCATCTGTTCGAAACTGCAGGGAAACCCGCATCGGTCCGTATTCGTCGCGGAGCTGCATGAACACACGAGCCAGGTGACGTCGGTTCTGCGCAGGCCGGTGACCGTACCGTTGGCAACATGGACTCGGAATCGATCAGCAAAAGGGGGAGAGAGCGGATCCCACACCGAGCAGCAGGAGAACCTTACCATGGGTAA
Organism: Spirochaetaceae bacterium; assembly: GCA_007693485.1. Lineage (GTDB taxonomy): Bacteria > Spirochaetota > Spirochaetia > DSM-27196 > PWMO01 > PWMO01. The sequence goes on along the minus strand of REDM01000103.1, from coordinate 11,745 downwards.
GAATCCGTTTACACACGTCCGCAAGGACCCAGCACTCAAGAACCAGATCAAGGACATTCTCAAGGCTATTCACGAGGACGAGGATCCCGAGGAACTGAACGCGTACCGTGCAGTCATTAATTCCAACGTGTCGATATTCACGCGCGGCTACCTGGCGGCCTACCTTCTGAAGCAGGCTACCGGTGGAAATACTCAGCCCAGACGTCAGCGGTCGCAAGCGGGAAACGGGCGGGGTCCGAAAGAGTCGCGTGCACAGCGATCCGAACAGCGCGCCGAACAACGTGAGCAGCGATCCGAACAGCCCACATCGGAAGCATCAAACGGGCCGACCAGCTCCATCTTCGTCAGCATTGGAAAGAATCGCAAGGTCTACCCGAAGGATCTGATCCAGCTCTTCTGCGGAGTCGGCGGGCTTTCGGCTGACGACGTCGGACAGATCAAGATTCTGGACAATTACTCCTTCGTAGAAGTCGCTACCGATAAGAGCGACGCGGCAATCGAGACGCTCAACAACAGCGACTTCCGTGGGAAGAAGATCACCGTTAACTACGCCCGCAAGAAAGACTGACCGCCACTCGGCCGGCGGTCGCGTACTCGCGTACCACCGCCGGACCGGTTGCTATCGAACAAGCCAGTTCATCACTACCAGAGCAAGATACAGATTGAGCGCAAGCCCGGCGCTGAACGCAACCACAGCCAGGCGCTCAAGGCGTCGAGCGCGTCGCTCGCATCGCCAGGCGACGGTTGCAGGATCCCCCTGCACTATCAGGAACTCTGCAAGCGGATCGGCGGGCCGGGTCAGGACGCCCTGGTCGTCGATCACCCCAAATCCAACCATCCCATCTCCGACTTGAGCTGCCGGCAGACTCGCGGATCGAAAGCGCGCTCCAAGCGAAAGCAGCTCCTGAGCTTCCTCGAGGGTCACGGCCCGATGCTCGTACTGCTGACCATCACTCGCTGAGCCGCGGAGCGAGCCGTCGTAGCGAAGCGGAAGGCGCATCAGGTCGCGTTCCGCACGCAGCGAACGCGCATGCTGCCACCAGCGGCGATAGACAAAGAACAGCGGCACACCCGGCGGCATCAGCGGCAGCACTGGAATGAGGCTTCCCGCCACGGCGAGAATGGCCGACGATCGCAGCCACGGAGAGCCGATGTAGACCGAGGCGAGGATCAGAAGCGAAAGCGATCCGGCAGCAAGCGAACCAGGGGTAACCTGGTTCCAGTATTCGTTTCGGTGTCGACCGCTCCAGATCGACCGCTCGAGAACACTTTCGGGCGTGCCGTCGTAAATCAGCACGGTTAACGAGGTAGCCCCGTCGGAGCGGAAGAAGGCGGTGCCACCTTGCACATAGAGCGGACCGCACACAAACATGCGCGTTCCCTCGGGAAGCGAGCCGATCTTGGACCACGGAACAATGGTTGGGGTCTCGTCTGGAAGTTCGCTCTGATCCGCACCCGACGCGAGAAGGTCAGGGGCCAGATAGTAGACGTGTTCATCAGACATCCGCACGGCGAGCGATATCTTTCCGTCGGTGATCCACAGGGTATCGTCGGCCTGAATGGCTTCGAGGGTACCAAAACAGCGGTACACACCAAGATAGCCGGCCGATGGGTCATTAGAACGCAGCTGCACGTATCCCACGGTCGGCCGCAGGGACGCATCGATCATTCGAGCCCGAAACAGCCTCCAGCGGGCGCGCACCACAAACGCACCGATGCCAGGCACCACACCGTAGAAAACCAGAACTATTGCGGTTATGAAAACAATCCGTTCCATCGGTGCTTCTTGCTCTCTCTGCGGTTGCGTTAGTATCTTTCACCGTACCATGGTGGAACGAATTATTGTAGGGCCCCTGTTTACCAACACGTACCTGGTGGCAACCTCGAAAAAGGGCTGTGTGATTGTGGATCCGGGTGCGGATGTCGACCTGATCGCGGCTCGCCTCGAAGCGATGAACATGAAGCCTCACGCGATAGTGCTCACGCACGGCCATCTTGACCACACCGCAGCAGCCGCTGAGCTGAAACGCCGCTTCGGCGGAATTCCGGTTTGCATTCATCCCAACGATGCGAATATGCTCGCCAACGCGTCGCGCCGGGAGCACCTCGAAAGTTTTCGCGGACTCGCGGAACGCGCTGAGGAAGCGGTGGACCGCCTCCTGCGTTCGCTGCCCGACCCGGACATTCTGCTCGAGGACGGAGCCGAGGTTCCCGACTCGGATCTTCAAGTGATTCATACCCCCGGGCACACCCCCGGAAGTGTCTGCTTTTACAGCGAACCGCGTGGCGCCCTCTTCTCCGGTGATACACTCCACCTCACGGCAGGAACCGAAGGGCTGCCCGGCGGCGACCGCGCGCAATTGATCGCCAGCATCACAGACCGGATCTTTCCCCTTCCCGGGGAGACCCGCCTGTTTCCCGGCCACGGGCCGATTTCAAGCATTGAACGGGAGATGCTTCACAATGACGGGTTGCGCGAAACGGCGGGAAGGACTACACGAGAAGGTTGAGAAACGAACCTGGCTCCGAAGCGCGAATCCCCGTCAGACCGGGGCGGCCCATGTCGGCAAGGCGGCGGTAGAGGGCTTCCGCGGCGCGCTCGGTGGAGCTTGCCTCCGGTGTCGCCCTCGCCCCCTTCTCCAATCGGTCAATCATCGTATCCAGCATTCGCAGGCGTGACAGCGAGAAGCCACTGTTTCCCTCTGACGCCGGGACACCCTGCACGTGCTTGAGGCGCATATAGTTCACACTGCCCTGCAGCGGAACGCTGACCCGTCCGGGACTGGTACGCGCGCGCAGCAAATTTGACAGCGCAATATTTCGTGTCAATGACGCAACGTCGGTTCTCTGGGCTGCACCAACCATGACCTGGCCCTCCATCCAATATTATCGGACAGGAGGGCCCGGAGATTAAGAAAACGATACGAGAGAAGGATTAGCGGTTTCGGCGCTCGATTTCGTTCTGGTATTCGACGCGATAGAGGGCGTAGGGAATCGCCTCGAGGCGTTCTTTCGGGATGATCTTTCCACTCTTCATGCAGATACCATACCGGTCGTTCTCGATTCGGGACAACGCAGCTTCGATAAGGCGAAGCCGCTTCAACTCCTGCGCGCTGAGCGCATCGAGGGTCTTTTTGTCGATGTCGGTACTGGCGACGTCAACGAGGTCTTTGGAGTCGTCGGTCTCAACGATCTCCTTGAAGTCCTCGTTCTCCGCAGCCAGATTGCGCAAGATCTCCGACTTCATCTCAAGGAGTTTCTGTTTCATTTTCTCGACAAATGCCTTGTCCATCGCGTTGCCTCACAGCCTTCCGTTCTGTGTTGGATTACAAGTGCCGTACTTTGCCGGAAAGCCAAATAAAAGTCAACTGTTGGATGGTATGATAAGGGCGTAATTTTCGTTGCTTGACAAACCATCGCCAATTGCCTACTGTTACCTCGTTCCGCCACAGCTGATTGAGCTCCAGGAGGATTCGTGGCAAAAGAAGAGGCTATTGAAGTAGAAGGAATGGTGAAGGAGTCACTTCCCAACACCATGTTTCGGGTAGAACTGAAAAACGGGCACGTCATCCTGGCGCACCTCTCCGGCAAGATGCGCAAACACTACATCAGAATTGTCCCCGGCGACCGAGTAAAGGTTGCGCTTTCTCCCTACGATCTCACCCGCGGTCGGATCATTTACCGCGAACGCTGACTCGTACCACCCAGACCGATTTCGCTCAGCGACCGCTTCACTTGGCTACCGTCGAATCACCACCCAGACAGCGCCACTCCCCCCCTCTCGAACCCCGGGGTGTCCAATCTCTCCGGCACGGCGGTGGCGGCGAAGGTGACTCCACACAGCGTCCTTCAGGACTGGCGTTCCGCCGGAATGGTATCCCTTCCCGTGGACAATGAGCACCTTCCTCCTGCCTTCCCGCAGGCAGCGTTCGAGAAACGCGTCGATTTCCGGTAGCGCCTCGTTCAGCCGCAGTCCGTGGAGGTCGAGGGTTGCTTCAATCGGCAGCCGCTTGCCGCTGATCCGTGCCGGTTTCGCAGGCTCCGGCTCATCCGGCTTCGTCGGTACCGGGTGCTCTTCCAGCCACCGATCCAGCATCTCCCGAAAGTCGGACACGGTCACTGCTCCCGCTGAAGGAGCTGATCCATCGGTATCCAGCCGTCGATACCATACCCGGTACGAATAAGCACAAACTCGTCGCGGGTTGTCAGCGGCAGAACCGCGGTCCCCGGATCGAGCGTGAGCCAGGTCTGCGCTCCCTGCTCGGGGATTCGCCGGAGCCCCGCTTCGCGCTCACCCACCACGGCAATCGCCTGGTTTCGCTGGTGCAGCGCGTAGGCAAAGCCACCGATTGCGACGAGTAACATCAGGGCTGTAACAATCACCGCAATCGCGTACCTCGCACTGCGCCGCTTCCGTGGTACGACGATCAACACAGCGACCAGGTACCAGAGCAGGATCACCGCCAGAAGGGGTCCGTCGGGATGAACGGTGCGGGGGCGTGAAAACTGCCGATTCAGGCCACGAGCGGATTCCACAAAGTCGAGCGCGTGATGCGCATGACGAAAGACCGGTCGCAGCACCAGCGCGGTTCGAAGCAGATAGACCGACTGCGCCGGTCGCTCGGACGCGAAGGCGGTGATGGCGGCATTGTACATGAGCCCCGGGTGATCCGGCCACTCTTCGGTCAGCGTGATTGCAGCCTGCCACGCCGATTCGTACTCACCGACCGCGAACGCCGCATCCACCGCATCCACCGCATCAGACGGTGGCCCGGGGATTGGCAGGGCGAAACCGAGGAGCGCGACCAGCGAAAAGAGCGCAATCTTCTCACGGCGGCGCCGACGAACGAAGGTCACGACGACAATCAGAATTGCAACGGGCGTCAGCGAGAGATAGGTTCCCAAACGTCGAAACAGATCGAGGTTGGCTACCCGCCGCACCTCGTCGGCCGACAGCAGCGCGGGAAGATCTCGCTCCGGTGCATCCACCTGAGGTGCATCTTCCAATACGCGCACAACAAAGTTCTGGGCAGGCTGCCGACGGATCGCCATTGATTCGGGATCGAGCCAGCTGAAGGCGTCGACCTCGATGCGAAACGAACCGGTTCCGGTTGGACGAAGCGATACGGTCCGCACCCGTTCGCCGGTGAATCCACTCGGCCCGGCGACAAACCGATCCTCGGTGACGGTGTCGGCAACAACGAACCCCTCGGTGCGAAGATCAGGAAACTGTAAAAACCCGAGGTTACCGGTACCGGCAACCCGTACCACCAGCTCAGCCGTCTCGTCCATTCCGATTTCCCGGGTTGTAAGCTCCGCGGAAAACGAGAAGTTGCCAACCGCGCCGGTTTCTTGCGCCCCTTCGGGCAGCGAACGAACGGGAACGGTGATGGCTGGAGCACGGCGGGTGAACCCGAGCGCCTGAATCTCTGCGGCCGGCAACACAATTGACCCCGCCGCCGATGGCGTCAGCAGAAACGATGCAACCGGGAACCGGAACAGCTCTACGGTTCCGAACATGCTTGCCGAGATCTCTCCAATTCCCTGCGCCTCTTCAAAGAGCGCCCCGGTAGGTGGTTGCACGGAGATCGACTCGGGAAAGGTAAACTCGGTGACGTTGACCATCTCGAGGGTCACCGCGACGCTTTGACCCTCGAGCACCGGATCACGGTGCACACGCCACTGGAGTTCAAACGGAATTCGCTCGATATTGTCGCGAAGGGATATCTCGACCAGCAGGTGTTCAGTAATAAACCGTCCGCTCGGCGTCTCGAAGCCAATCGGTGGAATGATCCAGCGTCCCGCCTGGATGGCCTGTAATTCGATCTGTGCAGACGTGGCGCGCGGTCCGGTCGGCCCTCCCCCGCGACTCACCACCTGAACCCCAGTCGCTCGGCGCACGCCGGCCGGATAGGCGGGCTCTTCAACCCTGACCAGCGATGCGTCGGTCGGCGGCAGCTCCACCCCAATCAAAATACGTTCGCCCTCTCGGACACGCTGAGGAGAAACCACGGCAACCAAGGGTTCCGGATCCTCGGCGAGGCCCTGCGCCGCCACGAGCAGCAGCAGCAGAGCGACCGTCACCAGTCGCGTACGGTTTCCTGATCGGAAATATCTTCTACCGCAAACCATCGTGGTTCTTCTCTCTGCCGAATAAACTGAAGGATTCGCTGGGCTTCATCGGGAGACCCGCCGCGCGCCTCCGGAGCCTCATCCCGACGCAACGACGCGACGTTTTCACCAGCCTGCACCCGTGCAAACGCTAACTCCACGTTTACCTTGGTAGACACGTTTGAAGGATTCAACCGGAGTGCTGAAACAAACTCCTGGTACGCGTCCCGGTATCGCCCCGCCTCAAACAACAGCACCCCCGTGTTGAAGTGGACCCCAAATCGAAGAGAGTCCGATTCTGCCTCCCGCGCGGACTGCCACATCCCGAGCGCTGACTCGTTTTCCCCAAGGGCATGATACACGTTGCCCAGGTTGAAGGAAATCCACGGTTCAAACTGACCGCGTTCCAGCGCCGCCAGATAGTGCACGGTAGCGACCTGAAACCGTCCCTGACCAAACGCGTGGTTGCCGCGAAGTACCGAGAGGTGCGGTTCACTGAGACCACACGACGAGAGCGCAAGAGCAGCCAGCGTTGTTATTAAAAGAGCTCTTTCCACCGAATCACCCGTATCGCACTATAACAGATCAGACTGAAGAGTGCAGGAAAAAGAAAAAACCGAAACCGCTCCACCGGCACCAGACGAAACCCTTCGCTGGTCATCACCGCCTCGTGGCTGCGAATCCCAGCCACCAGCCGCGAGAAGGCGTCACCATCCTGCAGCCGAATCATCCCTCCACCGCTGACCGTTGCGATCTGCGACACGGCGTCCAGATCGAGGCGAGTCACGACAACTGCGTTGCGCTCATCGCGCACCTGCGAACCGTCAGCCAGAATAATGGGTGCGCCCGCTTCGGTTCCTGCAGCCACCACGAAGATCGGCACCCCGGAAGCGGCCGCCTCACGGGCAGCTCGAACCGGCACCCCGTCGAGTGACTCTCCGTCAGTAAATATCACGATAACGCGGTGTCTGCTGGAACCGGAATAAAACGATCGGTACGCTGCACGGATCCCCGCCTCGATATTGGTACCGGTCGATGAGAACATATTCGGGTGCAGGGCGTCGATGAACCCGTCGAGTGCCACCGTGTCCGCCGTAAGCGGGATCGCCGTCACTGCGTGCCCTTTGAACATCGTCGCGCTGAACCGGGCCCCGGGAAACTCCTGCAGAAGGGCACGCATCACGCTACGCGAACGATCGAGTCGAGATGGCGCAATATCAGCGGCAAGCATACTGCGCGAGATATCTGCGGCGATGGCAATGTCCAGACCACGGCGATCCTCTTCGATCGGCTCCTGTCCCCAGCTGAATCCAGCAGCAGCCAACACCAGAAAAAACAGCGCGATATTGAAGAACAATGATGAGAAGAACCACTTCACCAGGAAGAGATTCATGACCTCCTGATGCTGCCACTGTCCGTAGAGCAGCTTCAGGTCGCGCCGCCCCCGCACCAGCTCCCGCCACTGCACCAACGCCACCGGAACAAGAACAAGAAGCACCCAGAATACGCGCGGTTCCTGAATCGTCACAGCACCTCCTTCAGCAACCATTTTCGTACGAGGAAGTCAAACAGCAGAAGCGACAACCCGACAAGAATGGCTTCGCGGTGCAGGGGGCGTCGACGAACCTCAATACGAACTCGGCGCTCGACGCTTTCCAGCGTGTCAACGCTCTGCAGGGCCGCGGCGAGGGTGCCTGCGGTTGCGGCCTGAAAGAAGGTCCCTCCCGAGATGTCGGCAATTTCGCGAAGTAGATCCGGGTCGTACCCGCCGTCAAACACACCGCGAAACATTCGCCCGGTGGCGGGGTCTTCGAACTCTATCGGCACCTCACCGTCGGTGCCCACGCCCACCGTATACACTCGAATCCCAACCTGTGCGGCAACCCGCGCTGCGGTCTGTGGAAGAATTTCCCCGGCGTTGTTGATACCGTCGGTCAGAAGCACGATGAACCGATTTGGTGCCGGACTGGATTCCAGGTGAAGGACCGCAACCGCAAGAGCGTTTCCGATCGCCGTGCCGTCGCCCAATTCCATGATGCGAACGCTCTCGAGGGCATCAAGAACCGTGGTGTGATCGACGGTGGGGGGAACGCGCAGGGCGGCCTCTCGGGCAAACGTGACCAGACCGATTGCGTCGTTTTCCCGCCCTCGCACAAAGGTGCGGATGACCTCCCGAGCCGTTTCAAAGCGATTGAGCGGCGCGAAGTCCTGGGCAGCCATTGTCGGCGACTCGTCGAGAACGAAGATGATATCGGAGCCCGGGGAAAGAAACACGCGCTCACGATGCACCAGCGTCGGCGCGGCAGCGGCGACCACCAGCGCCGCAATACCGAGCCAGAACGCGACCACGCAGACCGCGTACCATGTCCGAGTGCCCCAGAGCCGTGGACGAAAGCTCGCTCCACGCCACAGCTGGATGGGCGCGGTGACCTGCCCTCCCCGTCCCGCGCGGATATGGCGAAGATAGATCAGGACGGGGAACAGGAGAAACCATCCGAGACTGCCGGGAGACTCAAACACCCACACGCTGTTTCCTCCGGCGGGCGTGAAGGTTTCGTTGCGGGCTGCGATGCTCGGCTCCCAGGCGCTCGGCGATTGACAACAATACGCTGATATCGTCTCGACGCTGGTCAACTGGAGCGGGTGCTGCGGCAAACTTCACAAGGTCACCTCGGTGAAAGAGGGAGAGCACGGTTTGGCGGTCCCCATCATCAGAGAGCAGCCGGTTCAGATGGCCTCCGAGTTCCGTGGTCGTCGACGCCATGCAGTCGGTTTCGAGGGTTGAGGACAGAAACCGTCGCACGTGTTCGAGGAGTGCGATGTAAAACTCGCGGCCATCGATCTGTTCCACTCCCTGCGACAGGAGCGACAACGCCCGCACAAACCGGCGATAGGGCTTGCGCTCGCGTCGGCGTACCAGAAACTCCGCAAGGGAGCGCCTTCCCCATCGGAGAAAGACCAGAAACGACAACGGTACCACCACCAGAACCATGGCAATAACCGATATCCACAACCGGGTACCGGGAGGCAGAATCTGGGGTTGCGGCGACGCGAGGTCCCGACGGCCGTCGATCAGAATCGACGGCACGTGAAGGGTCAGATCGCTGACCACGATACCGCCAAAGTCAAGCGGCGGTATCGTACGAGTGCCCGGCTGAAACGACGTCAGCACGATCCGGATGTCCCAGTCGAGGCCACGGGATGCAAGCCTGACCTGATGAATCTCCCCCCACTCCACCGCAGGTATTCGTCCGGGTGCGAGCAGATCCACCGCGGAGGTCGTTCGTAGAGTTACCCGCATCTCTACCCGGTCCCCCACGTAGAACTCCTGTGGCAGCAGGGTAACGCTGATGATCTGGTAACCGGCCGCGAGCGGTGGTACCGATGCAATGAGCAGAAAGAGAACCGTCCACATTCGGACGCCTCGCCGGATGTGCGTGCTCACCGCTTGCGCCTCCGACGAAAATACTGGATGAGACGAGCAGCCGGGTCATCATCCGTGGATATTTCGAGCATACCGACCTTGCGCCGCAAACACTCACGGCGCCACTGCCGCCACTGCGCCTCCCAGAACTCACGGTATTGGCGGCGGAACGCGGGGGAATTGCCTTTGGCGAGTACCCGCCGGCCGGTCTCCGGGTCGCGGACTCGCACCATTCCACCAACGGGAAAATCACGGTCGAGGGGATCGCTGATTCGCACCGCGATTACGTCCTGCCGGTGGGCGAGAAAGCTCAGGTCGCGCGAGTAGTTGCTGGTTTTGAAGTCGGAGAGCACCACTACCATTCCGCGTCGCTTGAGCGCCTCTCCGGCGGTACGCAATGCGAGCCCAAGATCGGATCCAACGCCGCGAGGGGTAAACGAGACCGCATCCTGAATCAGCCGCAGGGCGTGTTTCTTTCCTTTCAGCGGCGGCACCCAGTGCTCGATCCGATCGGTAAAAAATACTGCTCCCACGCGATCGTTATTCTGCACCGCGGCGAGGGTGAACAGTGCAATCAGCAGGTTCTGCACGTCCCGACGTGAGCGAACGGTGCCGGCATCGAGCGAGCCGGAAAGATCGACTACCAGGAAGAGGGAGAGCTCGCGCTCCTCACGAAAGGTCTTGGTGTAGACCTCGTTCATGCGCGAACTGACGTTCCAGTCAATCAGGCGGACATCGTCTCCCTCAACGTACTCGCGTGCCTCGTCAAACTCGATGCCAGGGCCCTTGAACACCGAGCGGTAGTTTCCCGCCAGAAGGTTCTCGACCAGCTCGGTGGAAATGAGGCGGATTCGTTTGACGCTCGCGAGAATTCGGGATCGATCCATTGCTCAGGGCTTCAGGGTACGGGCACCGCCGACAGCAGGAAGTGCACGACCTCATCAGCGGTCAGCTCCTCGGACTCGGCTTCGTACGAGAGGATGATCCGGTGCCGCAGCACCGCGGGAGCCACGTGTTTCACATCTTCCGGCACGACGTACGGTCGACCTTCGAACAGGGCGTGCACCTTGGCGGTTCGGAAGAGATTGATCGTGGCGCGCGGTGAAGCGCCAAACTCGATGTAGCGCGCCCAGGTGTGAACGTTTTTGTTTTCTTCCCGCGAGGCAGCCACCAGCCGAACGATGTACTGCTCGATGCGCTCATCGACGCTGATCTGCTCGGCAATCGTACGAAGCCTCGCGATGTCATCGCTTCCCAACACCTTGCCAACCGGAATGTCCCGCTCGACGCCGACTCGCCGCAGGATCTGCAGCTCTTCTTCCGGCGAAGGATAGTCAATCGCCAACTTCAGCAGAAACCGGTCGAGCTGCGCCTCGGGCAACGGGTAGGTTCCTTCCTGCTCGATGGGATTCTGTGTCGCGAGCACAAAGAAGGGGCGCGGGAGCGAAAAGGTAGTCTCGCCAATGGTGACCTGTCGCTCTTCCATCGCCTCGAGCAGAGCCGATTGGACCTTCGCCGGCGCGCGGTTAATCTCGTCGGCAAGAATGATGTTGGAAAAGACCGGCCCCTTGCGCGGGACAAACTCCCCGGTCTGCTGCCGGTAGACCATGGTGCCCACCAGGTCGGCGGGAAGCAGGTCCGGCGTGAATTGAATTCGGCGAAAACCCGCGTCGATCACCTCCGCGAGCGCCTTGATCGCGAGGGTCTTGGCCAGACCCGGAACGCCCTCGAGCAGCACATGGCCGCCGGTGATGATGCCCGTGAGCAGGCCGTCGATCATCGACCGCTGGCCAACAACGCGCTTGCCCACCTCATTCCGTACTCGCGCGATGATGCGCGCTGCTTCTTCTACCTGTGCGACGGCCGCGTCCGGCGCAACCGGTTGTTGATTGTGTTGATCCATGAAAGCCCCTTGTTCAGGTTCGATAGTCGGCGTTCTCGGTCACGTAGCCGTGGGAGAGGTCTGAGCCCAGAACCTCGACCTCTGCCGGCCCCGTGCCGCACGTGATGTCGATGTCAACGCAACGGTCGTGCTGCGGGTATCCGTGTTCGTCGGGATCGATGGCAGAATCACGCAGATAGGCCGACAGCCGCGATTCCTTCTCCTTGTCGAGCCGAAAGACGCCCTGGGAAAAGACCACTTCGCTGCCCATACGCACCTCAACCTGGGTGGGATCGAGCGCGACGTCGAAGGTTCCCGCGTAATCTCC
>REDM01000023.1 GCA_007693485.1 Spirochaetaceae bacterium | reverse complement strand
TGGGCGCGCTCGAGAATCCGTTTGGCGGCGACATCCTCGGGCAGCAGGCGAATCACTTCGCCCAGTGCCGACTCGGCTCCGGCAAAGTCCCGCTCGTAGTAGCGATTCAACGCTTCGTTGTGCAGGGACCAGGCGGTCTTCTCGCGCTCCGTAAGATCGATCGCCGCGGTATAGATCCGCGCCCCCGAGGTCTTGCCCTTCACCGCCACCGTATCGATGAGGCGGGTCGGCAGCTTGCCCTCAACCCGCTGTGCGAGCGACTGAGAAATCAACAGCGGTTCGCCGTACTGCTTGGTGAGGCCTTCGAGGCGCGAGGCGAGGTTCACCATGTCGCCGATCACGGTGTAGTCCATCTTTTTCTCGGTACCGATATTGCCAACCGTCACCACCCCGTAGTTGATACCCACGCCAATCTGAAACTCCGGGCGACCCGCTGCGCGCTGCTTGCGGTTGAAGTCCTCCAGGTTGCGGCACATCTCCAGGCCCGCCATCACCGACTGAAAGGCGTCATCGTCGCGCTTGATTGGCGCACCAAAGAACGCCATGATCGCGTCGCCGATGTATTTGTCGATGATGCCGTTACGATTCATGATGATGTCGACCATCACCGAGAAGTAGTGGTTCAAGGACTGCACCAGGTCGTCGGGACTCATCGCCTCGGAGATGGAGGTGAACGAGCGAATGTCCGAGAACAGCACCGCCAGTACCCGGTTTTCGCCCACCAGCATCGACTCGGGGTTCTCGTAGAACCGGTCGATGAGCTCCTGCGGCACGTACTTCTGAAAGATGTTGCGGATCTTCGCCTCTTTCTTACGCGCTACCACCGCCTGGAGCGCGTACGACTTGATCTGCGAATACGCGCGCTCGAGCTCTTCGGTCATGATGTTGAACGTGTGGGCCAGTTCGCCGGTCTCATCGTGGTACTCCACCGGCACCCGCTCGGTGAGATCGTTGGAGCCGATGATCTTGCGCATCGACTCCACCACGCTGCGCAGGGGCCGGGTCAACGTGCCCGCGAAAAAAAACAGAAACAACACCGAGAGAACGATGGCGCCGCTGAGGATCACCACGGTTTGAGCGGTGATCCGTTCCACGTCGCGATAGAAGACGTCGCGATGCTCGGTCCAGAGGAAGAACCAGTCGTAGGGGGCGAAGTAGAATCCCTTCACCACCCGCTCAACACCGCCGAGCTCGAGGGTCAACAGATCGGTAGTCCGTTCTGAAACCAGCTCCGCAATGCGGGCCTGCTCGCTTGTGTTCAGTGCCAGTTGGGCGGTAGCCATCACCACCGAAGCGTTCCCGTCGAAAGCAAAGACCGCCTCGGTTTCGCTCCTGATCATGCCCCGGGCAAAACTCTCAACGCCAAACTTGGTGGCATCCACCATCTCAGAGGAGTCGGTGAGTTCGTTTGCAACCAGCAGTTGCCACTGCCCGAGGGCGTACTTCTCGAGCTCCTGCCCCTTGAAATCGAGAAACTCGTGCGCGAGGCGGGTGATGCCGGTTGTGGCACTGAGGTACGATGCGATGCCAACCATGACCACGGCAACCACAATCACCGGGAGAACCACCAACACGACTTTTGCTCTGATTCTCACCGCGTCCTCCGTGGGAACATTGTGACCGACCCTACTCCCTGCTGCCGAACACGCGACGCAGGAGGTCGGTCACCCGCGCGACCGGATCGGTGCGAATGAGCAGCTCTTCTTCGGCAAGCAGCACGAAGAGGCCGTCTAACGTCTTATCGACCACATATCCGTCGATATCAAACGTGGCCGGCGCCACAAAGGGCAGACGATTGTAGCTGTCGATCACAAACCGGAAGAGCGGCGTCAATCCGGTCTCATCCATCGCCGTGGTGACGATGGGATGAAAGCGCGCCGCCAGCTCCCCGCGAGTTGTGCGCTCAAAGTAGCGCGTGGCGGCATCTTCGTCACCGCGCAGAATTGCGCGGGCGTCGTCAAAGGTCATCGCACGGACGGCCCCCACGAGGACCTCGGTTGCCTCTCCGCTTGCCGCTTCAGCCGCGCGGCTCATTCGCTCGATGAAGTCATCCATCTGCCGCCCAAGGCCAATCTGGCGAAGCCGTCGATCGACCTCCACCAGCTCTGCGGGCAGCGGGATTCGCAGCACCGGGTTTCCCCAGAAGCCGTCGAAGGCTGAGCCCCGATCAACGCTGTTGCGACTCCCGATCTCCAGGGCCTCAATCAGCCCGGCGATGATGGTCTGTTCGTCCAGTGGCCGGGGACCGGTCATGTCCTCAATCAGGAAGTCCAAACTCGCGCATGAGGTGAAAAGGAGAGCCAGCAGTGCGGGCAGCACTATCGCGGTACGCAGTCGTTTCATTGTGTATCCCATCTGTCTGCTGATAGTGTAATGCGTCCGGTCGCGCTTTTCCATTGGTCACAGGAGCGATACCGGGTCCACATCGACCTCAAGATAGACCCCGTGTGGCACGCGCAGCCGGCTCAGCACCGCCCGAACCGCCGCGTGCCCACGATCAAACGATGAGACCCGCAGAATCACCTGAAACCGATGGTTTCCCGAGATGACGCCAATCGGGCACTCAGCCGGTCCGAGGATTTCCGCACTCCGTTCGACACGGGTGGCCAGACGCGAGGCAATCGTGGCAGCGGTCTGTTCGGCGGCATCGCGCTGTTTGGCCCGAACCACCAGGCGAATCAGCCGCGAGTACGGCGGAAACCCCAGCTGCTCGCGAAGCTGCAGCTCGCTCTCGTAAAACCCTTCCACGTCTCCGGCTGCCGCCCTGCGGATTGCGTCGTGGCCCGGACGCAGGCTCTGGATGATCACGCGGCCGTCAGGCCGGTACCGGCCGGCGCGGCCGGCCACCTGCACAATGAGACTGAAGGTTCGTTCCGCCGCGCGAAAGTCGGGCATGGCAAGCCCGGTATCGGCATGAATGATGCCGACCAGTTTCACCCCCGGAAAGTTCAATCCCTTGGCGACCATCTGGGTTCCCAGAAGCACGTCTACCTCACCGTCGCGCACTTCGCGAAGCACCCGCTCCAGGGTACCCCGGGCGCGCACCGTGTCGGTATCGATGCGCCGAACGCGCAGGTGGGGAAAGCGCCGACGGACGTCTTCTTCGACCTTCTCGGTGCCAAAACCTGAATACCCCACGTCCAGCGATCCACACTCGGGACAGACCTGTACCGG
>REDM01000087.1 GCA_007693485.1 Spirochaetaceae bacterium | reverse complement strand
TTCCCGTGGTGCGATTGGGGGATCGACCGGCGCTCGCCGCAGTGGTGACGGGTCCGAAGGGCCGGACGATGGCGATGGCTCATCAGCTGTTCCAGCAGTTCGACCGTATGGTGGCCGCTCACGATCGCGTGGCACTGACAGCGGCTGCCGGACGCTCGGTCGGGGCTGTGGCGGAGTTGAAGCGTTCCACGATGTCGGCGGAGTCGACACTGCAGCATCGCTGCTACCTGGGGCTGCGCAGGCTCATCGAACCTCTGGAGTCTTGCGACGGGCAGACGGATGATGCCGCCGACACCTTTGAGGGTGTCGGCGAGACCTTCGAGGATGCTGCGTCGGTTGCACAGTTCAGCGAGGCAGTGATCAATGCTGATTCTTCCGGCGCGGAGGCCACGGTCCGAAGGCTCTTTATTCGCTGTGGCGACGCCCGCGTAAGCGATTCGCGTCTCGTCGAGAACGGCTTCCGTGCGTTCGTCGATCACGTGTCTGCTCGACTCAATCTTCACGGGATTCCCGTCGAGCTCACCCGCCGGCAGCTCTACGGCGCTTTGGACCGGGTGCTCGCCTGGCCAACCTACGATCTTGCGGGGGAGGCGATGGCTGACGAAATCGCGCTTTTCATGCGTCAGGCGCGCGAGTACCGCCATGACCCCCGAAATGCGTCGATCATGGATGCAGTCGATGTGATCAGTCGGAACCTGGCAGGCGAAATTTCCCTGGAATCGCTCGCCGAGCGGGCGCAGATGAGCACGTCGTACTTCTCACGTCTGTTCAAGCACGTTGTGGGAGAGAAGTTCAAGGACTACGTGATTAACCAGCGAATCGAGTTGGCAAAACAGCTTCTTCGTGACACCTCCGACAAGGTGTACGCGGTCGCCGAAGCGGTCGGGTTTCGTGACCACCACTATTTCAGTGACGTGTTCAAACGGAAGACCGGCATCACTCCGGTTGAGTATCGCCATCGGTCACGGGAAGGCGAACAGTGAAGCACCGATTGAGCCACAAACTGAGTATCGTATTTGCGTCGCTGTTTGCCGTCGTTCTCGTGGCATCGGCCTTCTCCGTACACTGGACCGTGCGTCGTGAGCTCGCTGCGTCGATGCGAAGCAATCTGAAGATTGCCTCGGATCTGATTCGTCGTCTTGTCGAAACTCGCGCCGATGAGCAGTGGGGAGCATTGGCGGGAGCGGTTCAGATGGCCGACTTGATGGTTGGAACCAGCGCAGCCATCGATCCGCACGAACGCCACCGCCACACCGTGTACAACGACTACACGGGGGAATTCATGGAGGTGGATCAGCCTGGACTCATGGTAGGTGGGCGCAGCGTTTCGTTTGATTCTTCGCTTGCAATGGAGATCAGCAGGCGGTACCACGGGATCGCTGCGTTCTACCAGCGCACCGATCATGGGCTGGTTCTTGTCTCCACCAGTCATCCTGCGCCTGAGCGAAGCAGGGGGCTCGCCACGCTCTATCCCACCGGAACACCGGTCTACGACCTGGTCATGCGATACGGGTCCTTTCAGCGGCGCGACCACTTCCACGGGGCGTGGCACCTTACCGCCTGGCAGGTACTCAGCGAGGGCGACACGATCGTGGGAGCGGTGTTTCTCGCGGTGAAGCAGGTGGAAATGGACCGGATGCGTCGCGACGTGCTCTCGATATTGCTGGCCGGCGACGGGTTTCCCTACGTCATCGACGCGTCGTCCTCACGGGTCGTTTTTCATCCGTCGATCGAGGGAGAATCGTTGTGGCAGTATCCGCACATCCGTGATGTACAGTTTCGCCGTGACGGGTTTCTGGACTCAGTCGTGCATGACATCCATACGTCGGAACCGCGTGAGCACGTTCTGAGTTACTCCTATATTCGCCCAATGAACTGGATCGTCATCGCCGAGGCGCCGACCGAAGTGTTCTTTGGCCGTCTGCGCATTCTGCAGCTGATCCTCCTCCTCATCTTCGGCGGTGCCATGGTCGCCTCGGTGCTGTTGAGCCTGTTGGTCGGCTCCCAGATCACCCGACCGATTCAGGCAATCACCGGAAAGATCAAAGAGATATCCGAGGGTGAGGCCGACCTGACCCGCCGGCTGGACGTGATCTCCAACGATGAAGTGGGTGAGCTGTGTGAGTATTTCAATGCGTTCGTGTCGAAGCTGCACCGGTTGAAGTTGGTCGAGCAGAGAGAAGTGGAAATGCAGTTGCGCGATGCGCAGATGAACGCGCTCGAGGCCCAGATCAATCCACACTTCCTCTACAACACCCTTGAGACCATCCGCTACATGATCGCCGGAGGTCACGAACAGGCCGTGGAAGTGGTTCAGGACCTGGCGGATCTGCTTCGGCTCAGCATTGGTCACGGCGAACGGTACGTGACGCTTCGTCACGAGCTCGACCATGTGATGCGCTATCTCGCCATTCAGCGGGTTCGATACGAGAACCGTTTCGACGTTGCGCTCAACGTGGACCGGCAGCTCGACGGGCTCTATACCGCGAAATTCATTCTGCAGCCCCTCGTGGAAAATGCTCTGATCCACGGCTTTCGAACCACCGAGTCGGGCGGCGTGATCCGGATCAACGGCTGGATCGAATCGCACGAGGTGCGATTGTCGGTCGAAGACAACGGCTGTGGCATGGCCTCCTCTACGCTTCGCCGTCTCAAGGGGCGCATCAGGCAGGGGCGCTCCGACGGCAGCATTGGCCTGCTCAACGTATCCGAGCGGCTTCGGCTCTACTTCGGCGACACGTACGGTGTACAGATCACAAGCCGCGAAAACGCGGGCACCTGCGTCACCTTGCGACTTCCGCTTCTGCCCATCGAACCGGAACAGGTGGAAGTGGTGCATGCGGTTCGACGCGCGCCCGTTCGCATGCCGATTCGTCGTTCTCTCCATCACAGCGCAAATTCGCGAAACAAATAGCAACTTTTTCCTACTTGGCAACGCTCCAAACGGTGGTAATATGAAAACTACCTTCAGAAAAAGGAGAAGTGTTATGAAAAGATTCATTTTGGTCTTGTGTGTGGTCGCATTGCTGCTTCCCACGGTTGCGTTCGCAGGTGGGCGACAGGATCGGGCGGATACGATTACCATCGCGTTCCTGTTCCAGGACCTGGAAACGGAGTTCTGGGTCGCCGGTCATCACGCCATCACCACCACTCTGCGTGGTCTGGATGTGCGAGTCATCGAACGGAACGCCCAGA
>REDM01000101.1 GCA_007693485.1 Spirochaetaceae bacterium | reverse complement strand
GCTGCCCGGCGCATCACGCACCACCGTGACAACCGACACTCCGGCCGCAACCGCCCGGTCAATGGCGGGATTGAGCGCCGTGGGGTCGGCGGGCTCGATGATGATGGCGGCAACCGGCAGCTGGACCAGCTCATCGATCATCGCAAACTGCTCGTCCACACTGCGCCCCGCCGGCGGAGTCCAGACGATGGAGACCCCGACCGTCGTGGCTGCACGCTCAGCGCCGGCTCGCAACTCCCGGGCGAACGGTGAGTCCAATTCTGCGGGAATCACGGCAATAGTCTGTTGTGCGTCGCCGCGGATCCGGCCGGTCATGACGACCGCACGTCCCGCGGCCGGTGGGCCTCCGGCACACCCCGAGAGCGCAGCCGCCATTGTCACGATCATTAGGAGAAATAACCGGCGCTGCATGACGCCCCATGATACCGTCTTTGCGGAAAAAAGAACACCGTCTATACTGTCCGGCATGAGTACTCAGATTGCAGACCGCATCGATTCGCTTCGCGCATACATGGGAAACCGGGGGTTTCACGCCTGGATCGTACCGTCCACCGATCCGCATCTGGGCGAGTACCTGCCCGCCCGGTGGCAGGCCCGCAGCTGGATATCGGGCTTTTCAGGGTCGGCGGGAACCATCGTTGTAACGGCCGATGGCGCCGGACTCTGGACCGACTCGCGATACTATCTGGAGGCCGAGCAGGCGTTGCAGGGTAGCGGGATCGAACTCCATCGCCTTGGCATGCCGGGCGTGATGGACTATCCGGCGTGGCTCGCGAAAACGCTCCCCGCGGAGAGCGTGGTTGGAGTTGCCGCCGAGACCATCGCCCTCTCCGCGTTTCGCACACTGGAGTCGGTGCTGCGTCGCGGGGGAATCTCACTCCGCGCCGGAGATGATCCCTTTGCACACATCTGGGCCGACCGACCCGAACTCCCTTCCGATGGGGCGTATCTGCTGGAGGAGTCTCTCACGGGCCGCAGTCGCGCGCAGAAACTCACCGATCTTCGCAGCGCCCTCGCGGCCCGGGACGCGACCCACGGGCTGGTTGCGTCCCTCGACGACATCGCCTGGCTGCTCAACCTCCGCGGGAGCGACGTGCCCTTCAACCCGCTGGTATGCGGCTACGTACTGGTAACGCCGGACGAAACCGAGTTCTGCGTCGATCGCGCAAAGTTCAGCGCGGAGGCGGTGGGGGAGCTGGAGCGTGACGGAATCCGCTTTTGCCCCTACGATGCGATCGAAGAACTGCTGCGAACCCTGCCAACCGACGCGGCGCTCTTTCTTGATCCGGCCAGAACCAACATGGCCCTGGCGACGGCCGTCCCAGCGTCCGTCTCCGGAGTCGAGGCGCCTCACCTCGTGACCTCCTGGAAGGCAATCAAGAACGAAACCGAGCAGAATCACATTCGCCGCTCCCACGTTCGAGATGGTGTGGCCCTGACGCGGTTCCTCTGCTGGCTGGACTCTGCGTGGCAGGCGGGCGACCTCACCGAGTTGTCGGTGACCGAGGTGCTGCGTGAGTTCCGAAGCGCGGAAGATCACTACGTCGGTGAGAGTTTTCGGACCATCGCCGGCTTTGGTCCACACGGAGCGGTGGTGCACTACTCGGTGACACCCGAGAGCTCCCTGCCGATCCGTCCCGACAATCTGCTGCTTCTCGATTCCGGTGCCCATTATCGCGACGGCACCACCGACATCACGCGCGTAATCCCAATTGGCACTCCAACCGACGAGCAGCGCGCCGACTTCACCCTGGTCCTCAAGGCGCACATCGCCCTTGCCACCGCGCGCTTTCCCACCGGCACCAACGGCCATCGCCTCGACATGATCGCGCGTTCGGTCCTGTGGCGCCATCTGCGAAACTACGGCCACGGAACTGGTCACGGCGTGGGGTTCTTTCTGAACGTACACGAAGGCCCACAGAGAATTGCCGCGGAGCCCAACGATGCAGCACTACTGCCGGGCATGTTCACCTCAAACGAGCCGGGGATCTACCGCACCGGCCGGTACGGCATCAGAATCGAGAACCTGATGCTGACGCGACCGCCCGAAGAGAGCGAGTTTGGTTCCTTCCTGTCGTTTGAGACGGTGTCGCTCTGCCCCATCGATCACAGACTGATCGACGAGTCCCTGCTCACCGACGAAGAGCGCACCTGGGTCAACGACTACCACGCGAGGGTTCGAGGCGAACTGCTGCCGCACCTCGCGGGCGCCGATGCCGAGTGGCTGACCCGGAATACCGAGCCACTGTGACCGAGCCGCTTTGACCGAACCGCAGTGATCGAGCTCAGTGACCAACGCGCTGCTCGACCACCCGGCCCGTGCATCAGGGGGATCCGAAGAACTGCTGGAGCATCTCCATCTTCACCGACTTGACGCGATCTGATATCGAGACCTTGTAGATGTGCGGGTTGAGAAGCCGCGTGTAGGTGGGATCGAGGGAACGCAGACTCTCGCGGGCGAAGGCCTGGATCTCCTGCAGTCTCCGCGGCGGCTGTACCGATTCGCCCCCACGCATCCGAAGCTTGAGCAATGGCTCGATCCGGGTCACCGACCGCAGGCGCCGCTTGCGAAAATCCGTGTAGGGATGGTGGAAGGTGTAATCGGTATCGAGCTCGAACTGCTCATCGTCGAAGGCGATCAGATCGGCCATCGGCGACATATCGCTGTCAAAAAAGCGGTACACCTGTTTGATGCCGGGGTTCGTAGATTTTTCCGGGTTGTCGGAGACCTTCATGCGCGGCTGGAACTCACCGGCATCCATCTGCGCGGCAAGCTTGTACACTCCCGAAAAGGATGAGTCATTGCCGCCCGTCACCATGTGGGTTCCCACACCCCAGAGATCAATCGGGCTGTGAGCAGCCACCAGTTGATGGATGATCTCTTCGTTCAGCTCGTTGGATACCGCGATCCGCGCGTCGCGCAGTCCTGCTGCGTCGAGGCCCTCGCGGACCTTCTCGCTCAGATACTGGATGTCGCCCGAGTCAAGCCGGATCCCAAATCCCTTCCCTTCGGCGGCCAGCCGCCTGCCGACTTCAATTGCATTCGGCAGCCCGCTTCCAAGGGTGTCGTAGGTGTCCACCAGGAAGGTCGTTGCGTCGGGGTAGAGCTCTGCGTAGCGCTCGAACGCTTCGCGCTCGGAGGGAAACGCCATCACCCAGGAGTGCGCCATGGTGCCGCTGACCGGAATGTCGAAGGTCT
>REDM01000024.1 GCA_007693485.1 Spirochaetaceae bacterium | reverse complement strand
CCAACGCGCTGCTTCGCCGGCGCGACCAGGGCGAGCTGCACCGCTTGCTCGGCAATCAGGAAATGCTCCTTCGTGAAATCCACCACCGGGTCAAGAACAACCTCGCTACCATCAGCGGTCTGTTAACGCTGCAGGCTGAGACCGCGAAACACCCGGAGGCGCGTCAGGGGCTTACGGTGGTCCGAGGCCAGGTGGGAGCAATGTGGCGCGTCTACGAGCGGCTGTTCCACTCGCCGGATCTCGATTCCATCGATCTGCGTGATTTCCTTCTGGACTTTGCCGACGACCTGGCGCTCTCTCACAAGTCGCTGGCGGATCGCATCAACCTTCAGACCAACGTGGAATCGATGCGGGTGCGCACTGCGATCTCCGTGCCGGTCGGACTGATTATCAACGAGCTGGTCACCAATAGCTTCAAATACGCCTTTCCCAACGATGCCGCAGGAGTCATTCGCATCAGCGCAACGCGAGCCACGGAGAATGCCCATGTGCATGGCGAAGCTGTGGAGCTCGTGGTAGCCGACAACGGCGTCGGCATCCCCCAGGCGGTCTCGGCCGAAACGTCCACCGGTTTCGGACTGAAGCTCGTTGAATCGCAGGTGCAGCAGCTGCGGGGATCCCTGACAATCGACCGCAACCACGGGGCCGAATTTCGGATTCGCTTTCCTCTCCCCACCCTCTAACCGACAGGGTGTATACTGTACTTACTGTTCCAAAAGCTGTGCATTTTTTGCAGCCGGGTGAGATCTTCATCCCTGCGAAGGAGGGCGGCATGAGTCGGTCAGCGAGGCATTTTCTGGATCTGTTGGACGTCGAACTGGAGGACATCTGCGCAGACCTGCGCGAAATGGAAGAGCTGATGCGCACACGCATCGCCGCTTCGGACCTGACCGAGTACGTCTTTCAGGAAAACAGCGCCCTGCTCGAATTCGAAATCGCCTGCATCTCCCGACTTCGCATAGCGATTCGTAACCACGCCTTCGAACCAGATGCCGACATCGACGCAGCGTCGGCGGAAGTGATTCAGCTCTGCGCACACGAAACGCGGCGCATGCAGATGCCGTTTCTCAACTCTGGAGAAACCACGGACTGACCAAATCGGTGCGATTCGCTCTTCGCGGTTTGACGAAATCGGGGTATACTGCGCCATTATGACCCCAAACCGTTTATCCAACACGAAATGTAGCGCCCGAAGCGGTACCCGCCTCGGTACGAAAATCGTCCTGCTCTACGCGGGATCCATGCTGGTTCTGTTCTTTGTGCTTGCCGTGCTTGTTCGGCAGACCGCGCGCGAAGCGGTCATTCCCATGGCCACCGAACTCGCCCTGGAGCTCGTTGACGCCCGCGCCGACGAACTCAACCAGGTGCTGGCAGGCCACCTGCTGAACGTCCGCAGCATGTCCCAGCGCAACCTGATTCGTTCCGGCGATCTGAGTGCAATTGCGACAGACCTCGCCGCGCGCGCGAATGAGGTTCCCCCGCAATACGAAATCATGTTCTTTGCGGCTCCCAACGGCAGCTACGTTGCCACTTCGGGCGCGGTGGGAAACGTTGGTGACCGCGAATACTTCATCGAAATCATGCGAAACGGCGCGGAGTCCGTGGTGGGGAACGCCGTGGTTTCTCGCTCCACGGGGAATCCCATTATCGCGCTGGCGCACGAGGTGAGAAACGCGCAGGGAGAGCGAATCGGACTGGTGGCGGCCACCGTCCGGCTGGAGACGCTCTCGGAAATTGTAAACGTGGCGAGGCTGGGTGCGCGCGGGTTTGGCTATCTGGTTGACGCCTCCGGACTGGTGGTAGCCCATCCGGATGAAGCAAACCGCATGACGCTCTCGCTGGAGCAGGCTGACGCCGGCGGATACACGGGGCTGTCCGCGCTGTGGGAGCGCATGCGCACCGAACCCGCCGGCATCGGCACCTACACCGCCCCCGACGGGGTGGAGCGCACCGCGTTCTTCGCAGAACTGCCCGCGGCGCAGGGGTGGGCCTTTGTGGTCGAAGTCCCAACCGCACAGTTGGCAGATGCGGCGGGCCGGGTAGTGACCGCCCTCACCGTTCTGGTGGTTGCCATCTTTCTGGTTGTGGTAGTGATCTCCCTGATTGTGGCGAGGGTCATTGCCCGCCCGATCCGGGAAACCTCGGCCATGCTCACCGACATTGCCGATGGCGAGGGAGATCTGACCCAGACGCTGCCGGTACGCTCCCGCGATGAACTGGGCACCATGGCGTCCGCCTTCAACCGCTTCATCGTGCAGCTTGCCAACATTGTAGTCACCATTCGTGGTGCCGTTACCCGGCTGGAAGAGATCGGCCAGACACTCGCTTCGAATATGGAAGAGACGTCGGCCGCAGTGAACGAGATCGCCGCCAACATCGACGGCGTAAAGCATCAGGTGATCAACCAGTCGGCCAGCGTTACCGAGGTCTCCTCCACCATGGAGCAGATCGCGCGTAACATCGAGTCGTTGAACGGCAAGATCGAGAGCCAGGCGGCAAGCGTCATCCAGTCCTCCTCATCCATCGAAGAGATGGTCGCCAACATTCAGTCCGTAACGGGAACCCTGCAAAAGAGCGCGGGCTACTTCAAACAGCTGATGGAAGCAGCCGAAACCGGCAAGAACACCATCTCCAGCGCCACCTCGCTGGTTCGCGATATCGCGGAGAAATCCGACGGCCTGCTCGACGCTAACGCGGCCATCCAGGCCATCGCGAGCCAGACCAATCTTCTGGCGATGAACGCGGCGATCGAGGCCGCCCACGCGGGCACCTACGGCCGCGGTTTCGCCGTGGTTGCCGATGAGATCCGAAAGCTCGCCGAGGGCGCCGCGGAACAGTCGAAGTCCATTTCGAGCGTACTGAAGTCGATCAAGACATCCATCGACTCCGTGTCGGAGGCGTCCGTTGACGCGGAGCAGGCGTTTGAGCACGTTTCGGCGCTGATCAGCACGCTGAACGAGCTGGAGCAGCAGATCCATCACGCGATGGAAGAGCAGAGCGCGGGCTCTATTCAGGTGCTGAAAGCACTCGAAGAGATCAACCAGGTCACCCAGGAGGTCCAGTCCGGCTCGGGCGAGATGACCGAAGGCAGCAAGATCATCATCGAAGAAATGCAGCGCCTGGTGGATATCACCCACGAGGTGGAGTCGAGCATGAACGAGATGGCCACCGGCACCGCGGAGATCAACCGGGTGGTGGTCAACGTGGT
>REDM01000272.1 GCA_007693485.1 Spirochaetaceae bacterium | reverse complement strand
TGGTACCAGTCGGTGAACGCCGTGCCGCCGCTTTCGCGCCAGTTGGTGAAGCGGGGGTACCACTGGGGGGCGTCGATGCGCTGGCCTTCGGCGGGGTGGACCCACTCTTCGGGGACCAGGAGCGCCCACGGGAAGCCGTCGGAATCGACGAATCGTTCGTTCGGGTTGCTGGACGGATACCGTTCCGTCAGTGGCTCTCGGTCAATCAGATGGATGCCCTGCTCGGTGTTACGAACGAAGATCCACGGGTTGTAGGGCGGCTCCGAGAGCGGTGCCGGAGAGTCTGCCCGGTCCTGTGCCGTGGCGAACTCCAGCGTGAACCACGCCGACTTGCCCACCGCGCGGCCGGAGTGTTCGAACAGCTCGACTTCCACCGGCGCCGTGACACTCGTGGGGCCCTGCGAACGTGTCGCGCCCGACTCGTCAACGTAGTGGCGCACCAGACTGGCGCTGCCTTCAAAGTCGTCGATCCGGATGCCAAAGCGGTGGTTGTAGCCGGCAAGCTTCACCACCGCGGTTGCGTCCACGCGGAGGCTGGTGATGTGACCGTCGGCGTTGGAGATCTCCTGGATCCGGTAGTTGGCGATGAAGTCGTTGTAGTCTGCGTCGCCCGCGTTGGCACGGCCAAAGAGGTCTTCAAAGGCGATGGTGAGGTTCCCGTCGGCGGGGACGTTCAGCACAAAGGCGGAGTTGGGATCGTCGGGGAAGGCGTCGTAGACGTCGGGAACGCCGTCACCGTCGCGGTCGGGCAGACCGGGCGCGAAGGCCGCGGCTCCAATCGCCCCGGTCGCCTGCTTGAGGCCAAGCCGCCGCTGCACGCGCTCGAGCTCGACCATCCGCGGGACGCGAATGCGCCGCGACTCGAACCCCTCGGCCGTCACGGTGAGGAACATATCCGCCGGTGCCGACGGAAGGTAGACCGCAGCGCGAAGCGTGCCGTCCGCCGCCGCCATGCCGCGGTAGACCGGATGATCGTTCGCCGTGGTCAGCGTCACCACCACCGAACGGTCGCCCGGTGCAAACGGGGGCTCCACCAGCATTCCGGCCTCGTCCACCGCGTAGAGATCAATGGTGAGGTCGAGGGCAACGGGAAAGAGGGTCTCAAAGGTGAAGTCGCCAGAGAGCAATCGCATCTGATCGGAGACCTGGTCCGCAGGGAGCTGAGCGCTCCCGGTGGGAACCCCGCTCCCGCCGCCGCGACCGCCTCCCATGGGGGACGGGCAACTCGCCAGCACGATCGCACACAGTGCCACCAGACTCATCAACGCGTATTTTTTCATCACCCTAACCTCGCAGGACCAGAACCACGTACCCCAGAACCCGTTTCCAACCACTCGTCGGAATCATCTATGATTATACCGCGGCCGCAGCGTTTATACCATTATCGGCCCGGAATTCGCGCATTCGAGGGTCATCCGTGAGGCTGTCCGAATCCACCCCGGGATGTACTGCGTCTCCCCATTTCATTGTATACTGGGCGTGTGGACAGGACGGTTTTGCTGGCTCATCTTCGCGCATCACGATTCTCTGAGAAACGGCGTGAACGTGCGGTTCGTGAAGCACGGACAATCGCTGATTTTCTGAAGCGTTCGTACAATGCCCGGGTAATCGGAATCGGGTCCGCGTTCAACGCTGAGCGCACCTTTCGCGATGATTCGGATATCGATCTGGTCGTGGAAGCAATACCCGCGGATCAGTTTTTCTCCGCGTCGGCTCGCGCCGCCGAACTGACTTCGTTTTCGCTGGATTTGATCCCGCTTGAGTCCTCGACATGTGCTGTTCGCGAGGCGGTTGAAGCAGGAGGGGTACCTCTGTGAGTCCGGACGAGCGGCTGTTACAACGATTGGCCCGCGAAATCGAGAGTGAAGTCGTGGACTTCGTTTCATGGATGCGGGGTACCGGCGAGTAGCTGGGTAGCAGCAACCACTGCGGTCTCCCTGCGCCAATCCATGTCACCTTACCAGAAATTCCATTGCAACACTTCGAAGAATTTTCGCCACCCGTGAAGCATGGCGCAACTTTGCCCCGTATTACCAGTTGGAGCCCCGCGCGCTCATGCGCTATACTCCAGGGAGGAAAGGATGCACGCCGTGGACTGGATCGACGAGATGGAGAACACCCTCGCGGATGCGGTTGAGGTCAAAAACCGCGAGTCCCTGCACCGCTACGTGGTGCAGGTCGCCCATCGTTTCGGCGAGACCGACGAGGGCTTCCGAACCGTTCCCGCCATCCTCGAAGAGATCAGAGACATCAAGGATGACATTCGCAGAACGAATGCGGAGTTTAAGGAAGAGATCCGCGCGGTCAATCTGGAGATCAAAGGGATCAAGGAAGATATCCGTGCGATCAATTCGGAGATGCTTGTGATCCGCGGGGACATTCGCACGATTCACGTCCGTATGGAAGCATCCGATACGCGGTTCGAAGATCTCACGCGCCAGATCGACACCCGCTTCCGCGAAACGCAGCACAACATGAACAAGCGGTTCAACGGGATGCAGGCGCTGCTCACCCTGGGGTTCACCGTGATCGCCACCATGATGACGCTGATTCGGTTGTTCGGGTAGGTGTGCCCCGATCCGTCTACAAGAAATCCCCGAGCGCGATGCGCTCACCGGAGAGCACCTCGCTGACCACGGCCTCTCCGGTGCGGTAATAGTCGGGCTTGCGGAACCGGGCGTCGTCTCCGAGGCGATAGACCATCACCCACGGTGCGTCGGCGTTGACCACCCAGTACTCCCGCACGCTGTGGCGCTCGTAGAGTTCCAGCTTGACCGTCATGTCTTTATGGCTGGTAGAGGGGCTGAGAATCTCGATTACCAGGATGGGTGAGGCGATCGCGCCGCGGTCGTCAAGCGAGCTTGGGTCGCAGAAGACCGAGATATCGGGCTGCACCACGGTGTCGGTCTCCTCGTCAGCAGAAAAGCGCACGTCGAAAGGAGCGACGTAGGTCTCGCAGGATCCGCGATCGGTAATGTCGGAAACGAGCCGCACGAGTCGCAGCAGTACCTGCTGATGCCGCCGTACCGGGGCCGGACTCATGTTGTACGCCACCCCGTCGATCAGCTCCCAGCGCTCATCGTCATCCCACGAGTAGTAGTCGGCGTAAGTGTATCTTTCGCTCTTGGTCTTTGGTACGCCCATGTCTCACGCTCCCCGGACAGTATACCACACCACGATCCGGTGCGTCCTCTTGAGCGGTCGCCCGCGGGTGGCGTATACTGGGCGGGCAGACGAAAAAGACCAGACTTCAGAACAGAGTCAGGAGGTGCGCATGGGCTTTCCTTCACTTCGGTTGGACCGCGGCGCGGCGGCGTTCGCCCTGTGGATCCTTGCCCTGGCGCTTCCGGTGCGCGCGCTCGCCTTCTCGCCGGAACACCTCAATCAGGTTACCTTCGTCAACCAGACCGGTTACGAGATCGTCTATCTTTTCTTCTCACCGTCGGACAGCGAGTATTGGGGGGTCGATATTCTGGGTTCCGAGCGCACGCTGGACGCCGGGCAGAAGCTCACCTATCTGGTCTACTACCCTGACGAGTGCAACAGCTTCGATTTTCTGGCAATCGATGAAGACGGAGACGCCTACACCATCTGGGACGTGGAGCTCTGTGACGGAACCTCGCGCGTGCTCACCGTGTCGCTTTCGGATCTCGCCGGGCCCTTCGGCGAGCTGGACTTTGCCTCGGTAGAGCTTCGAAACGCGCTCATGCACCGCATCGACTACCTCTTCGTATCGCCGGCTGACTCGAACAGTTGGGGCGTGGATATCCTCGACGCCCGAACCACCCTCTCACCCAATCAGACCGTGGAGATCCTGGTGTTGCGAAGCGCCCTTCGGGAGGAGTACGACCTCCTCGCCGTCGACAGCGATCTGGACCGCTATCGGTTTGGCTTTCTGATCGACGCCCCGCGACACTACGTCTACGAGATCGAATACTCCGACATGTACCACCCCGAGGAAGAGATTACCGCCGCACTGGGTCGGTAAAGCCCACCGGAATCCACCCGCCCGGGTCGGCCATCGTTTCATCGATGAGGCCCAGCGCAACCGGCGCGGTCAGCTCGGCCGCAAGGTAGGTCTTGCCCTCGAAGGGGTAGCGCCATCCGCTGCCCGGGACGTTCACGCCGGCAACCGCGTGGGCGTACTCGGTGGAAATCAACAGAATCGCATCGAAGCCCAGGTGGTGCAGCAAAACTACGTAGGTAAGGCCCAGAGAGTCGCAGTCGCCCCGCTCCTGCTGCAGCGCCGCGATGGGCGAAAGCAGCCGCGACAGCGACTCGGTCTGGTAGTACTCAAACCCCTGCAGCCACGCGAGCAGCTCGTGCGGGATCTGCTCGTTGGGCACGCCGGTACGGTCAAAGTGGTCAGCGAGGTCCTGCGCGAGCAGACTCAGCCGGTCGAAATTGTCGCGGTAAATGGCGCGGTAGTAGCGCTGCCACGCGGTGGCCCAGGATGGCAGGTTGTCCGGATCGGGACGGCTGTAGGCACCGCCTCCGTACGTGCTCAATACCCGCGCCTCGCGCTCGATCAGCACTTCTGCGGCCTCGACCTCGCCGGGATCCACGCCAAACGCCACCCGATCCTCGTCGATTTCAATGAACTGCCAGTCCGGATCGGGCCCCGGATGCGGGTAGTAGAACTGCGCAATGGGGCCGGGCAACCGGCGTGCTTCGGTGCCGGGCGAAAAAGAATCGATGGCCGAGAGCAGCACGTCGTGGTAGGTCTCATAGTGCTCTTCGGGCGCGTAGCCCATCACCGCAAAGCTGCGATTCTCCGTCTGCACAAAGACCACGTAGCCGCGCACCCGGGCGCGCCCGGCGGTAAACTGATAGTCGGCAAGGATCGCCTCGTGCCCGTTGAACCGAAAGGGCGCCGTGTCGCCGGTTGCACGAAACTGCGCGCGCATGAAACGCTCAAGGGCGTCGGCTGACTCAAACCGGTCGTCAAACGAAAAGACCTGAAAGATGGCGCGCCGATCAGGGTCGGTGAAGCTGACCTCTTCGGCGACGTCGGCGCGAACGACGGTCCAGCCGATGGGGACGTCGAGGTAGTAGTCGTAGCCGGGGTTGCGAAACCGCTGCGCCCACGCGCTGCCCGCCGTGGCGAGCAGCAGAGCCAGCAGAAAAAGCACAATTTTCGCACCACCGTATCGTATATCCCTCATCGGAAACTCCTCTCTTCTGTTTGTCGACCGTTTTTGCCCAAACCCAAACGCCGGCGGCGTACACCGTGGCGACACGTCATGCCCTTGCCGCGGGGAAGCGCAACCCGCTACAATCGACGCAATGTCGTCGGTAACGGTCACTCCTTCGCGGCTGGCGGGAACGGTATCCATCCCCGCCTCCAAGTCTCACACCATTCGCGGTCTGGTCATCGCCACCCTCGCCGAGGGCTGCTCCCATCTGTACGAACCGCTGGACTCCCAGGACGCGCGCTCGTGCATCGCCGCCTGCCGCGCCTTGGGCGCCGAAATCGAGGAGCGCAGCGACCAGACGGGACTTCGCGAGCTGATCATTACCGGCGTCGGCGGGCGGCTTCGCGTTCCCGATAACGTCGTGGACGTGGGGAACTCCGGCACCACCCTCTACATCCTGGCAGGATCCGCCGCCCTCGCCGACGGATGGACGGTCTTCACCGGGGACCACCAGATCAGAAACCGCCCCGTGGGCGCCCTGCTCGGTGCCCTGCGCGACCTGGGAGCCGAGGCGTTCACCACCCGCGCCAAAGACGCACCGCCCTTCTGCCTGCGTGGCCCACTCTCCGGTGGCACCACTTCCATTGAGTGTCCCACCAGCCAGTACCTCTCGAGCCTTCTGATCGCCCTGCCGCTCGCACGCGGCCGCTCCGTGATCGAGGTGCCGCTTTTGCACGAGCGCCCCTACGTGGAGATGACGCTCGCGTGGCTCGCCGAACAGGGCGCAGACATCACCC
This sequence comes from Spirochaetaceae bacterium, assembly GCA_007693485.1. Classification (GTDB taxonomy): domain Bacteria; phylum Spirochaetota; class Spirochaetia; order DSM-27196; family PWMO01; genus PWMO01. The sequence goes on along the minus strand of REDM01000272.1, from coordinate 9,541 downwards.
GCAGCGGATACGAGCGCTTCGAGGTGGCCGGCAACCAGGGTTACCACGCGGTACAGACCCGCGTGGCGGGAGACTTCTCCTCAGCTACATTCTATCTCTGCGCGGCGGCAATTACCGGGTGTGAGCTTCGGTTGGAGGGACTCGACATGAACGACCCCCAGGGCGACAAGGAGGTGGTCTCCATCCTTCGCGCCATGGGCTGCCGGATCGAAACCGACGGTGCCGCCCTGGTTATCGCCGGCCCCGATCATCGCGGCAACGGACTCGGCCACCTCTCCGGCGGCGAGTTTGACCTCAACGCAATGCCGGATGCCCTGCCCGCCCTTGCGGCCACCGCCTGTTACGCGACCGAGCCGGTTCGGCTGGTGAACGTGCCGCAGGCGCGCCTGAAAGAGACCGACCGCATCGCGGTGATGACCGCAGAGCTCACCCGCATGGGCGCACGGGTGCGCGAGCTTCCCGACGGCATGGAGATCCAGCCCGCCGAGCGGGCACCACTTCTGCGTGGTGCGTCGGTAGAGGGCCACCACGACCACCGGGTAGTGATGGCGCTGGCCATCGCCGCACTTGGTGCCGAGGAGCCAACCCGGATCACCACCGCGGAAGCGGCGGCGGTCACCTTCCCCGGATTCTTTGCAATTCTGGAGTCGCTGCGGGTATCATGATCTTCTTTGATGTGGACCACACCATCACCCGTCACTCGACCGGCCGCCGCTTCGTGGAGGCGGGCTACCGGATGAAGCAGTTTCCGCTTCGGCTCCTGCTGCACATGCCCGCGTTCTACGTCCGGTACCGCCTCGGCTTTCTGACGCAGGCCGACCTCAGCAAGGAGGTTGGCGCAATCCGCGGGCGCACCCGGTTTCAGCTCCAGGCGATTGCCCAAGAGGCGGTTGCCTACAGCATGAAGCACGACCTCTTCCAACAGGCGCTTGATACGGTGCACCAACTCCAGGCCCAAGGGAGACAGACCGCCATCGCCACCTCGTCACTCGACATTCTGGTGCGCCCTCTCGCAGAGCGGCTCGGGATGCAGGCGGTGATCGCCACCGAGCTGGAGTTTGACCACGACGTAGCCACCGGTCGTGCCGCCGGCGCACCCTGCATCGGTCTGGAGAAACGGCGCCGCGTCCTGGCGCTGATTGCGCAGCGTGGCCTCTCTCCGGGTGACTGCGGCTTCTACACCGACAGCATCAACGATCTGCCGGTGCTCGAGGCCCTCGGCACCGCGGTGGCGGTCAACCCTGACCCGCGGCTTCGCCGGGTGGCGCGGGCGCGCGGCTGGCGCATCGAGCGGTTCAGCCGGTAGCGAGCGATCCGGCGATCGGCCCGGGGTGTGATCCGGCGACTGTTCCAAAGCGTGTGCACGTTTTCCGGTGATCGTGGTATAGTCGCGGCCATGGACTATGCAACCTGGAACCGGGATCGGGTCGCCGATCTGCTGCTCGACGCCGGGCGCACCGCGATGCGCTTCTTCAGCGATCCCACCATCTCCATCAAATCAGACAAGTCAATTGTCACCCAAGCCGACACCGCCATCGAGCAACGGCTCGAAGAGCTCTTCGACCACCCCGAGGCGGGCGTCTACCTCCTGGGCGAAGAGACCTTCGAGGCCCACGACGCGGACTACTTCACGCAGGCACTCTCAGGGACCACGTGGATTGTCGATCCCATCGACGGAACCTCGTCGTTTGCCTTCGGCCTTCCCTCCTGGGGCGTCTCCATTGCGTACGCCCGCGATGGGGTGATTCGCGAAGGCGGGATCTTTCTGCCGGTGACCGGCGATCTGATGATCACCGACGGTGGCACGGTCTTCGTACAGAAGCTCGGACACGATCCGGCGGCGTGGAAGGCAGACGCGCTTCGCCCCTTCTCCCCACCGGAGATGGATCCCAAGCGCATCGGGCTGGTGAGCGTCTCGCAGGAGCTGGCCAAGAACGGCCGTTACAACGGGCCGCAATCGGTGCACGCCAACGGCTCCTGCGTCTTCTCCGCCGTCTACCTCGCCCTGGGTTCCTTCATCGGGTACATCGCGAGCGTCAAGCTCTGGGATATCGCCGCGGCCATCGCCATCTTTGACGCCCTCGGATTTGTGATGAAGTTTGGCCCCGATCAGCGCGTGGGGCCGGAGATCACCCCGGACAACTACCTCATGAACAACGACGGCGGCATGCACTGGAAGATGGCCGGGCACCTGTACATCGCCGACAGCGAACCGCTGTGCGACTACCTCATCGCCCAGGTGACGCCGCGGCGGGCGTAGCGCGCCGCGCTCAGAACGCCTTTGCCATCACGCGGTTGAGCCGCTTCACGAAGGCGGACGGATCGGTGATCGGCACGTTCTCCACCAGCAGTGCCTGCTCGAGCAGCAGAAAGGCCACGTCCTCGATCATCGCCTCGTCTTCCATGGGTTTCAGCCCGGCAACAATCGGGTGGTCGGGATTGATCTCAAGGATCGGCTTCACATCCGGCATCTCGGCCTGACCGAGACTCTTCATCAGCTGCTGCATTTTCATCGTGGGGTCACTTTCGTCCACCACGATACACGACGGTGAATCCGACAGGCGTACCGAAACCTTCACGTCCTTGACGCGGTCTCCGAGCGCCTTCTTGATCTTCTCCACGGTCGGTTTGGCGTCCTTCGCCTTTCCCTTGTCCGCCTCGTCGGCGATGTCGTCTCCCGCGTCGCTGCGGTTGATCGCCTTGAGCTCGGTGTCCTTGTAGCGGCCGATGGTCGGCACGACAATCTCGTCGATGTCGTCGTGCATGATCAGTACTTCGATGTTCTTCTTTCGGTACGCCTCAAGCAGCGGCGAGTTCTTCAGGCTCTGCTCGTTGTCACCGGTCACAAAGTAGATCGCCTTCTGGTCGGGCAGCATGCGCTGCTTGTAGTCGGCGAGGCTGGTGTACCCCTCCTGCGTGGACGACTTGAACCGCACCAACTCGAGCAGGGTGTCGCGGTTGCCGAAGTCGGCGTAGAGCCCCTCTTTCAGCGGGCGGTTGTACTGCGCAATGAACTCCGCGTAGCGCTCGGGGTCTTCGGTGGCGATGCGCTGCAACTCGCCGAGCATCTTCTTGACCGCCGCCTGGCGGATGTTGGCGAGCACCCGGTTGTGCTGCAGGGTCTCGCGGCTGACGTTCAGCGGCAGATCCTCGCTGTCGATGATACCGCGCAGGAAGCGCAGATAGGTGGGCATGAGGTCGCGCTGGTCGTCGGTAATGAAGACGCGCTTGATGTAGAGCTTGACGCCGGAACGGTAGTCGGCGTTGTACATGTCAAACGGTGCGTGCCTGGGCACGAAGAAGAGCGTGGTGTACTCCAGCGTTCCCTCGGCCTGCGTGTGCAGGTAGAAGAGCGGCTCGTCGTCGTCGTGACCGATGCTCTGGTAGAAGGCGTTATAGTCTTCGGGTTTGAGCTCGCTCTTCGGGCGTTTCCAGAGCGCGCTCGCGCTGTTGGCCTGCTCGACCTTGGCCTCGGTTCCCTTCTCCTTACCCTTGTCGTCGTACTCGGTCTTGGTGTAGTGCAGGAAGATCGGGAAGGCGATGTGGTCGGAGTACTTCTTGACGATGTCCTCGAGCTTCCAGCGCGAGGCAAACTCCTTGCCGTCGTCGTTGAGGTGCAGGATCACGGTGGTTCCGCAGCTCTCGCGCTCGGCGGCCGCCACCTCGTACTCGCCCTTTCCGTCGGAGGTCCACTTCCACGCGTTGTCTTCGCCGGCCTTGCGCGTGATCACCTCCACCGAGTCGGCGAGCATGAAGACGCTGTAAAAACCCACGCCAAACTGCCCGATCAGGTTGGAGTCCTTGCGCTGATCGCCGGACAACTGCGACAGGAAGTTCTTGGTGCCCGAGCGGGCGATGGTGCCGAGGTTTTCAACCAGGTCGGCTTCGTTCATGCCAATGCCGCTGTCGGAGACGGTGATCGTCTTCTGGTCCTTCTCGTCAAACGAGATGTCGATGCGCGGCTCGAAGGTGAGATCCTTGAATTGGTCGTCGGTAATGGTCAGGTACTTCAGCTTGTCCAGGGCGTCGGACGCGTTGGAGATCAGCTCCCGCAAAAAGATGTCACGGTGTGCGTAGAGCGAATGAACGATGAGGTGCAGTAGCTGCGATACTTCGGTCTGAAACTGATGCTTGGACATTTCTCTCTCCTTGTCCCTCGGTGCGCGTAGAGATTTCTGTTGTATGGACGGAAATATACTAACAGACAGCGACGATCGGCAACCGAATAGAAGTGGTGCGAAAAATGTGCTTTGCGGTTGACAGATCCCCACGGCCGTAGTAGATTATCGACCGACGGTCGGTCTAGACCGACCGTCGGTCGAAATTGAAAGCCGACTCAGGCTGGAGGCCCGGTGAAGCAGCACGACGAACGACGAAATGAAATCCTCGACACCGCGTTGCGGCTCTTCTTTTCGCAGAGCTACTCCGAGGTTTCAGTGGCGGCCCTCATCGACGCGGTGGGAATTGCCAAGGGGACCTTTTACCACTACTTCCGCTCCAAGGAGGAGCTGCTCAGCGAGCTCGTCTTGCGTGAGGCGAGTCGGCAGATTCCGGCCTACACTGCGATCGCGGAAGACCCTGCACTCACCGCGGAGGTGAAGATGCAGCGCATGTTCCTTACGATTGGCGCGTGGAAAGCGGACAATCGTGAGTTAATGATCGCGAGCATCCGACTTCTCTACCGCGACGAGAACATCCTCCTGCGCCACAAGCTGGAACAGGCGTCGATCGAGCTCTTCGCACCTCCGCTGGGCACGGTGATTCATCAGGGCGTGAACGAGGGCTGTTTCCATACGCCCTATCCGGAGGTTGCGGCGGAACTGATCCTCAGCATGTGGAGCGCGCTCACGCAACGCGTCGCAGAACTGATCATGCGCTGCGATGAGGAACCGCACCTCGCCGAGTCAATCCTCGATCGCATGCGGGCAATCGAAACCGCCATCCAGCGATTTCTGGGCATCCCCGACGGCGCCCTCGCGCTGATCGACGAATCCGACATGCGGCGCATCCTTATGCCGCCGGCAGTTTAAGGAGATAGAGATGATTTCAGTCACCAACGTACAGAAGCAGTACCGGGACGGAGACACCACCGTACACGCGTTGCGCGGCGTATCGCTGTCCATCGAGCAGGGCGAGTTCATCTCCATCGCCGGACCGTCGGGGTCGGGGAAGACCACCCTGCTCAATCTCATCGGCTGCATCGACACGGCCACCGCTGGAGAAATATCCATCGACGGCCGCGCGGTCGCCGGGTGCGGCAAGCGCGAACTCGCCGCCATTCGCCGGGAGAAACTGGGATTCGTCTTTCAGTCGTTCAACCTCATCCCGGTATTGACCGCCTTCGAGAACGTGGCGTTCAGCCTCACCCTCACCGGAACGCCGGACGCCGAAGCGCGCGAGCGCACGATGCGTATTCTGGACGAGGTTGGCCTCGCGGGCATGGAAGACCGCCGCCCGTCGCAGCTCTCCGGCGGACAGCAGCAGCGCGTTGCGGTGGCGCGCGCCCTGGTCAAGGAACCCACGGTGGTGCTCGCCGACGAGCCCACGGCCAACCTCGACTCGCGTACCGGGCACGCCATCCTTGAGCTGATGGTGGAGATGAACCGGCGCCACAACACCACCTTTGTCTTCTCCACCCACGACCAGATGGTGATGGACTACGCCCGGCGCCTCACCATGCTGCACGACGGCGAGATCGTCTCGGACGAACGGAGGAGCGCATGAAGTTTCTGGTCCGCCTTGCGACGAAGAACCTCTGGCGATACGGGCGGCGCACCCTCATCACCGCGGCCGCCATCGCCCTGGGGCTTGCCACCTACGTGCTGCTGGACTCCATGCTCGTGGGAGCGGACGAAGAGAGCGTTCGCAACCTCATCTGGTACGAGACCGGCTCGGCGCGCGTGATGCACCCTGACTACTGGGCCGAGCGGGAACGCGCACCGCTTCGGCACGTGATCGAAGATCCCGATTCGGTCCTGGACGCGCTTCGCTCCCAGGACGTCGCGGCTACGCCCCGCACCACCTTCTCCGGCGAGCTCATCGTCTGGCGCGACCCCTTCCCCGAGGACGGGTCCCTGCTGGTGCACGTCACCGCCATCGACCCCGAGACCGACGGTCGCGTCTATCGTTTCGACCAATGGATCACCGAGGGGCGTCCCCTGCAGGCGGGCGAACCCGGTGTGGTCCTGGGCTCGTGGCTCGCCGAAGACCTGGGAGCCGAAGTCGGCTACCCGCTGATCATCAGCGCCCGCTCGCGCTACGGAGCCCGCGTCACCATCGATGCGGAAGTAGTGGGGATTCTCAACAGTCCCAATCCGGTGATCAATCGCGGCGGCATCTTTCTGCCGCTGGACATCGCCGATCTCTACCTCGACATGGAAGGCGCGGTGACGCAGATCGACCTGCGGTTTGCCGACTACGCGCGAGTCGAGGGACCGATCGCCGAACTGAAGCAGCTGCCCGCGCTCCGTGATCTCGAGATCGCCGACTGGCGACTCCTGGGGGCGGACTACATCGCGATGATGGAGGCCGACAGCGTGGGAAGCGGCATCATTCTCTTTCTGGTCTTTGTCATTGCGGCGGTGGGAGTCTCCAACACCATGCTGATGACCATCTTCGAGCGCACCCGCGAGATCGGCATGATGCGAGCCCTGGGCATGGACGATCGGGCCATCCGCAATCTCTTTCTGATCGAGGCCGCGGGTATCGGTCTCATTGGAGCCGCTGCGGGCATACTGCTGGGCGCGCTTGGGAACATCCCCATGGTGCGCGTGGGCATCGACTACTCAGCGATGTTCCGCACCATGGACGCCGGCTACCGGTCCACCGGCGTGCTCTACGGCGCGTGGGTTCCGTCCACCTTTGTGATCGCCGCCCTGATGGGCGTCGCACTCGCGGTGATTGTCGCACTGGTTCCAACGCGAAGAGCGCTGCGCATGGACATTCCGCGCGCGCTGAGCCGGCAGTAGGAGGCCGCCGTGAAGCTGAGTACCATCGCATTCCGAAACATCTCACGAAACCGGCGCCGCAGCCTGCTCTCGATCACCGCCATCGCGGTTGCCTCGCTCTCGATCACCGGACTCTTCTCCCTTGTCGAGGGGATGCGCATCGAGCTGGCCACCAACATCCAGAGCTACTCCACCGGTGAGGTCCGCATCCGCCACGCCGACGTCGACCGGTTTGAAATCCTCAATCCCGTCCATCTCACCGTCCAGGACGCGTCCGCGGTGATGACCATCCTCGAGGGCGTCGAAGGTGTTGCCGCAACCGTGCCGCGCGTTGAGTTTCCCGGCGCGATCTTCCTGGACGACGACACGGTGCGCGCGGTGGGTGTAGGCATCGACCTCGAGCGCGAGCGCGCCCTGCACGACATCGACGCGCGGCTGGTGGCCGGCCGCTTCGCCGAGGCCGGGCAGAACGAGGCGGTGGTCGGCACCCGCCTCGCGCGTGAGCTGGACCTCGGCATTGGTGAGCGATTCACCATCCTCACCACCACCGCGCTTCGCGGCTCCAACGCCATGACCTTCGAGATCGTGGGGCTCATCGATCTGCCGGTACCCGCGCTGGCGGCAACCTGGTTTCTGGTGCCCATCGACCGTGCCCAGCATCTGATGCGCATGCCCGACCAGGTCTCCACCGTGCTCACCCGTCTTGAGTCGCGCACGCCGGTCGGTTCCGCCGGCGCCGTCGCCGCTGCGGCCGAGGCAGCCCTGCATGCCACCGGGCACGAAACGCTCTCCGCACGCGCGTGGAACGACATCTCGGAAACCTACTCGCTCATCGAGACCTTCTCCATCATCTACGACATCATTGCGCTGTTCTTCTTCGTGCTCGGCTCGTCGGTAGTGATCAACACCACCATGATGGTGGTCTACGAGCGCACCCGCGAAATCGGCACCCTCTCGGCCATGGGAATGGGCGGCGGACAGTTGATCAAGCTCTTCTTTCTGGAGGGGCTCTACCTGAGCGTCGCCGGCGCAGCGGTTGGGGTGGCGCTGGGCGTGGTACTCAGCCTGGTACTCGGCGTAACCGGCATCAACATGGGCGACGCCATCAGCATCGAGATGGAAATTGGAACCGTGATCCACCCGGTGGTAAACCTGCGATCCACCGTGGTGGTCTTCTTCTACTCCGTGGCGGTCGCGTCGATCGCTGCGGTGCTTCCCGCGCGCAAGGCCGCCCGGATCAGCCCGGTCGAGGCCCTGCGCGCGGTGTAAGCGGCAGGACAACAGCAGACGCTGCAGAACCAAAGGAGGCAGTACATGAAAGCTCTCTCGATTATTCTCCTGGCCCTCATCCCGGCCACCACCCTCATGGCGCAGAGCGCCGAAGAGATCATCACGCGCATGGAGCGAAACCAGGTCCACGATACCAGCCGGATGGAGGGACGGCTGATCATCAACGACCGATTCGGAAGCCGAACCAGCAGCTTCATCAGCTACGCGCGCGGCGCCGACGACGCCCTCATCGAGTTTACCAGCGCCGGCGAGCGGGGGCAGAAGGTGCTCCGCACCCGCGATGAGGTCTACCTCTTCTACCCCGACGCCGCCGAACTGATCCGGCTGCAGGGGGCGGCCCTGCGCGACTCGATGCTCGGAAGCGATGTCTCCTACGAAGACATGACGGGAAACCGCGCCCTGCTCGACAACTACCGCGTCAGCCTCGACGGCGAGGAGACCATCAATGACCACCCAACCTTTCGGGTAAAGTTGGAAGCGCGCGGTCGAAACGTTGCATACCCCCGGCAGACCATCTGGGTAGACCGTGAGCTCTTCGTGATGCGTCGCGCCGAGCAGTTCAGCGCCAACGGTCGCCTGCTGAAGGAGGTCGAGGTCAAGGAGACCATGGAGGTGTCCGGCCTCACCTTTCCCTCGCGCATGGTGATCCGGGACGTTCTCAAGCGAAACAGCTCCACCGAGTTTGTGATCGACAAGGCCGAGGTCAACATCAGCCTGCCGCGAAACGTCTTCAGCCTGGAGTCGTTGCGATGGTAGCCGGTGGTGCGAAAATTGTGCTTTTTCTTGTGGTCCTGGCCGTGTACCTCGTCGCCGTGGCCCCACCACCGGCCCACGCCGAGATCCGGCAGTCGGTGCGCATCGACGCCACCCACGCCCTCACCCACCTCGGCGACGGCGACTGGGGGTTTGCCGGCATCGGCCGGGCGCGGCTCGACTTCCTCTCGGCGGGCAACCAGTTTGCCCGTGGGCAGCTGCGCATTGACGCCTCCATCGTGGACGCGTCCATCGGCAACGAGGCGGTCCCCGCGGGGCTGCTGCTGGATATCCCCCGCGCATGGGTTCGGGCACGCTTTCCCATGGGTGACAGCTTCATCCACACCACTGCCGGCCGGGCACGGATCACCTGGGGCGACGGTGCCTTCTTTAACGCGGGCGATATCATCTTTGGAGCGGTGGGCCGAGACGCCGACCTGACCGCCGACACCATCCGCGACGAGGCGCGATGGCTCTGGAGCGCCTTCATTCCGCTGGGCCCCTTCGCCTTCGTCGAGCCAATCCTGCTCGCTCCGGATGTTCGCATCGAT
>REDM01000241.1 GCA_007693485.1 Spirochaetaceae bacterium | reverse complement strand
AGACCGGCTGCCGCTGCAGGAGCCACGGGATGAAGGCGCCGGGAGCGTCGGCGTTTACACCGCTCTTGAGGAATTCATCGAGCGGCCGCCCAAGGGTTTCGGCGCGGTAGAGATAGAGCGGTGGCACGGCCCATTCGGAAGCAGGTTCCTCGGGCTTTTCCGCAAAGGAGAGCACCCGGCCGTCTTCGGCGAGCTCCACCACCCCGGTTCTCCGCAGGCGCTCCAGGTCGGGAAGGCGGTGTGCGGTGATGCAGTCAGCGCCGACCGTCGCAAAAAAGGTGGCAAAGTCCACGAGCGCGAAGTCGAAGAGATTGTCCCCCGCCACCACCAGCGTATCTTCGGATATCGAAGACTCACGCACCGCAAACCGGAGGTCCGCGAGGGCACCGAGGCGATTGGCATTATCCGTGGTTCCGTCATCCAGTACGGTGATCGGTACGGCGCGACGGCCCGCAGCCCAGACGCGGAACTGCTCCGCAAACCGGGCGTTGGATACCACAACCACCCGGGAAACACCGGGGATCTGCAGCGCGTTATCTAGAATACGGTCGATGATGGTGCGCCCCGCAACCTCGAGCAGCGGTTTGGCCCGATCGCGGGTCAGCGGGTAGAGGCGCGTGGCGTAGCCGGCCGCGAGCACAATTACCGTCATACACGAGACTCCTGCATCACACCGATTCCACCCGGGCACCGTCGGCGGTGGCGCTGAAGAAGACGCGGTAGACGTCGGCGAAGTCGGGATGGCGCACGGGATAGACTCGATCCATGCGCGCCTTGATCGAGTCCCGGTGCGCCGGGTCGATCAGACCAATGCAGCAACCGCGGTAGCCCGCACCGCTGAACCGCGCTCCGTACACCCCCTCGCTCTCGCGCAGGGTCTCGTAGATGGTGATCAGCTCCGGGCAGCCGCTCTCGTACTGGCGGATCGAGCTCTCTCCGGAGGCAAACATGGCGGCGCCAAAACGGGAGATATCGCCCTCGCGCCACGCCGCGACGCCGGACTCCACGCGATCGAGCTCCGAGAAGAAGTGGTCCGCCCGGCGTCGAAACCGTCCCGGCAGGGTTGCGCGGTGCTGCTGGTAGTGCTCCCGCGGGATGTCGCGCAGCTTCACGTCGCGGAACGGCGTCACGGGAAGGCCGGCGGTCTCCTGCAGCAGCCAGGCGGCCACCTTGCATTCATCGACGCGGTTGTTGTAGTCGGTTTGAATGAGCGTGGTGCTGATGCCGGAGTAGACAATCACCACCTCGAAGGGCGGCATCATGGAGGAACGGGGCACCATCTCGAACGTTTCGCTGCGGCAGTCCATGAGCATCAACTGCCCGTCGAGACTCAGGATGTTGGCCGACTGATCGAGAATGCCGTTGTTAAGGCCAATGAACTCACGCTCCACCCAGTGGCTGAACCGGATCAGGTCTTGAGGTTCCACGTCCAGTTCGTTGGCGGCGCAAAGCGCCATGAGGTAGGCCGTCGTCACGGCCGCGGATGAGCTCAAGCCCCCGATCGGCAACCGGCCCCGGATGACGCCCCGAATGCCGCGGGTAAGTCGGTACTTCCGCTGCAGCGAGAGCACCGCACCGCGGAGGTAGTTTCCCCAGAAGGTGGGTACCATCTCCGGCACCTGGTCGATGTGGAAGTACTCCTCGTCGGGGAAGTCACGACTCTGCACGCGGACGTAGCCGTCATCTGCGGCCCCGAAGACCAGATTGACGCTCTCGGTGAGCGCCATCCCGGTCACAACGCCGTCCTGGTGGTCGATGTGGGCCCCAAGCGGACAGACCCGCAGCGGCGAGCGGACGGCCGCATGGGGTTCCGAACCGAACTTGGTCCGGTACTCGCTGATCAGAAGGTCTCGTTCATTCATGGCGTGATGAGAGAATACTTCACTTCCCGCGCGGCTGCAAGCAAAAGAATGCCACCAAGCGGCGGACCGCTGCCTACCGGTCCGTCCCGCGCGAAAGGCGACGCACCGTATCAGAGATGGTCAGACAGCGGTCGCCGACGTGTTCGAGGTGCGCCACGATATCGATGAATGCGAGCTCCCCGCGGATGTCGGCGTCGTCTTCGCGCTCCAGGGTCTTGCGCGACCGCTTTTTCAGTTTGTTGCGCACTGCGTCTACCTGATTCTCCATCTGACTGGCGAGCTCCCAGTCCGGCGTCTCGATTCGGTCTGCGAGGTAGTCCGCGGTATATTTGAGAAAGTCCATGATTTGCGCGGTAAACGCGAAGAGCTCCTCACGGCTCTCCTGATGGAACCGGTAATTTTTGCGGTAGCTTCGCTCGAGCAGACGCATGGTCTTGTAGCAGTCATCGGAAATGAGCGAGAGCTCCTGCGCGATTCGCTGCTGCTGGTGAATCCGCTCCGCCTGGGCGCGGCTGCACGGCAGCTGCATGTTTCGGGTCAGAGAAGCAGAGATTTCGTCTTCAGAGTCTTTCACCGCCAACCGCAGGATAATGGTGCGCTCGGTTGCGCCGTCGATGTCGTCGTCAATCTGGGTCGCGTTCATCACGATCATCAACATTTCCAGAGCCTGCCCCGCCGTTCGGGCAAGCGCCGCCTGGGTCAGCAGAAGGTTTGCGTTGACCGACTCGGGCATCGTCGGCGCCAGCGGATGGAGGCGCCGCGGTTCGGCGGGAAGTCGTGGTGGGACGGGAACAAGCCGGGCGCCCATTGCAGAAAACGGCTTCTCAAGCAGGCGCACACCGAGCGCGCTGATCATCTGCACCAGCGTGTGAACACCGCACACCAGCAGCGCGGCGCGGGAAGCCGCGACGGTACCCCCGGCATCAACCGGTGGGAACGAGGCGTCGGCCGATGCCCTGGAAAAGACCACAGCAATAACACCGATGCCGACCAGCGCCGACATCACCGCGGTACCGGCGTGAAACAACGCAGCCCGTCGCGCTGCGCTGCCGAGTCCTCCCGCCGTGATCGCGGCAATGGCGGTCAGCCCGAAGGTGCTTCCCACCGCTACGGCCGCGGCCATCTCCGGCGGGAGCCATCCCCGAGCCATCATCGCCATGGCCAGGACCACGGTTCCCACCGAAGAACGGATAATCGACGAGATTATCGCTCCAAACAGAAGTCCAACCGCCGGCGCCCCCCGACCCGCCGCAATCCCACTCAATACCGCGCCGAGGACACCGCCGGTCCAACCCGCGTCAGCCATGACGGCCAGTCGCCCGGTCATGAGATCGAGCGAAAGGAGAACC
>REDM01000187.1 GCA_007693485.1 Spirochaetaceae bacterium | reverse complement strand
GAGACTCGTCATAGCGTCCCCGCCCGTTGAGAAACCCGCCGGAAACTCCTATACTCTGCGTGTATGCCGTACCGAGCAGAGTTGACCGACATCACGCCGCTCAACGACACCGTGATCCGGATGCGGACCACGCGGCCGCGGGGTTTTGTGTTCCAGCCGGGGCAGTACTGCGATCTCGCGATCGACCGTCCGGGGTTCCAGGATGAGACGCGGCCCTTCTCGTTTACCAGCACCCCGGATGAAGACGGCCTCGAGTTTGTGCTGCGCTGTCATCGTGCACACGCGGGGGTGACCGCGGAGCTGCGCGAACTGAAGCCGGGCAGCGGACTGCTGCTCGACGAGCCGGAGGGGACCATCTCCTTCCGCGGGCCGGGCTGTTTCATTGCCGGCGGCACGGGCATCACGCCCTTCCTCTCAATCTTTCGCACCCACGGCGGCGAGCCGGACTTCTCGACCTCCAGCCTGCTCTTCTGCAACAAGACCGAGCGCGACCACTTCCTCGTCGATGAAATCGCGGCGCTCTTTGGATCGAGGGTCCGGTTCCTGGTCACCCACGAACCGTCGCAGCGCTTTGAGAGCGGCTTCGTGGACATCGATCTGCTTCGCGGGTGCGCCGATCCGGCGTCGCTCTTCTACGTCTGCGGCCCCGACGAAATGGTCAAGGAAGTCACCACCGGTCTCGCGGCGCTGGGCGTCCCGGACCAGAACATCATCATCGAACAATAGCCCCCAAGGAGTCCCATCGTGCAGATTGATCCCACCGGCCTCAGCCCGAAAGAGATGCACAAGATCATGATCGGCAGTGTCATTCCGCGCCCGATCGCCTGGATCACCTCAACCAACCCCAGCGGAACCACCAATTGCGCGCCGTTCAGCTTCTTCAACGGGGTGTGCGCAAAACCGGCAACCATCTCGGTCTCCTTCAGCTTCAATCCGGACCGCGAAGACCACAAGAAAGATACGCTGCGCAATATCGAACGCACGGGCGACTTTGTGATCAACGTGGTGAGCGAACCGCACCAGCAGGTGATGCACAACAGCTCGGCCAACGTCCCTCTGGACGAAAGCGAGATCGAGGCCCTCGGCCTGGAGACGCTCCCGAGCAGCGTGGTGAAACCACCGCGCCTTGTTGTGTCGCCCATCCATATGGAGTGTACCCTGCACCAGCTCATTCCGGTGGGTGACGGCCCGGGAAGCGCCACGCTGATGCTCGGCCGTGTCCACCTGATCCACATCGACGACCGCCTCATCGACAACGCCAACCACATTGACCAGCAGGGCGTGCAGGCGATTGGCCGAATGGCGGGAAGCAGTTACTGCTTTGTGCGTGAGATCTTTGACCTCGGCGTTCGGCCATGATCACGCGAATCACCATCAGCGACGAACAGGCGCAGCACGCCATCGATGAGGGCGAGTTCGGACCGGAGATCATCTCTGCCGCTCCCTGCGTGGCGGTGGTCCTGACCCAGAGCTGGTGCCCGCAGTGGATCGTCATGGAGCGATGGCTGCGCGGATTGGAGCGCGACGGGAAGCCCGCGGAGTTCGACCTCTGCGTTGCCGAATACGTCTATGACAAAAGCCCGATCTCCGGCGCATTCAGGCGGTTCAAGGAAGGGGTCTACCGCAACGGCCAGATCCCCTACGTGCGCTACTATCACGACGGCCGGCTTATCTCGCAGTCAAACTACGTGGGCTCGCGCGACTTCCTTGCCATCTTTGCCGACGCGACCAAGGGGAGCCCATCATGACGCACGTCCGCGGGGCGCTGATCATCCCCTACCGTGGCGTTCGCCCCACCATCGATGCGAGCGTATTCGTTGCACCCGGCGCAACCATCATCGGTGACGTGACTATTGGCGCGGGGTCGAGCGTCTGGTACGGCTCGGTGATTCGCGGCGACGTCCACCACATCCGCATCGGTGACATGACCAACATCCAGGACGGCACCATCATCCACGTGACCCACGACACCCACCCTACGGTGGTGGGAAACGGTGTCACCGTGGGGCACCGGGTGATTCTGCACGGCTGTACCGTTCACGACTACGCGCTGATCGGAATGGGCTCCACCGTGCTCGACGGCGCGGTGGTGGAAACGCGGGCGATGGTTGCGGCGGGAGCCCTGGTCACGCCGGGCACCGTCGTGCCCACCGGCACCCTCTTTGGCGGCGTGCCGGCGCGCAAACTCCGCGCCCTCACTGAGGCCGAGATGGCCGACTTCACCACATCCGCCGAGCGCTACCACGGCTACGCCGCGCAGAGCGCCGCCGATCTTTCCCAGGAGTCACCCTCATGACCGAAGACGAAAAACTCAAAAAGGCCGGCAGGCCTCAGCAGATCTCCAGCTCGATGCACCAGTTCTATCGCGGCAAGATGGAGACGGTGCCCAAATGCGCCGTTCGCAGCATGGACGATTTCTCCGTCTGGTACTCACCCGGCGTGGCCGCGCCGTGCATGGACATCCATCGCGAGCCGGACCGCGTCTACGACTACACCAGCAAGTGGAACACCGTGGCCGTGATCTCCGACGGCAGCCGCGTCCTCGGTCTCGGCGACATCGGCCCCAAGGCGGGGCTGCCGGTGATGGAAGGCAAGGCGCTGCTCTACAAGCACCTCGGTGGCGTGGACGCGGTTGCCATCACCCTCGACACCAAGGACCCCGACGAAATCATCCGCACGGTACTGCTCCTGCAGCCGGCCTTCGGCGGGATCAATCTGGAAGATATCGAGCAGCCCAAATGCTTCCGCATCCTGGACACCCTGCGCGAAGAGGCCGAGATTCCCGTCTGGCACGATGACCAGCAGGGAACCGCCACGGTCACTCTCGCCGGGCTGCTCAACGCGCTGAAGCTGACCGGACGGTCGCTTGCCAATAGCAGCATCGCCTTCATCGGCAGCGGGGCGGCCAACGTGGCGTGCGCGCGGCTGATTTTTGGCATGGGCGCCGACCCCGGCGCGTGCTACATGGTGGACAGCCGCGGCATCCTGGGCGCCCACCGCGACGACATCAAGACGCGGCGAAACGAGTTTCCCGAGAAGTGGGAGCTCTGCGAAGCAACCAACGCCGTGGGCCGCACCGGTGGCATCGCACAGGCGATGGAGAACGTGGACGTGGTGATTTCGCTCTCCAAACCCGAGCCCGGCACCATCCGCCCCGAGTGGATTCGGGCCATGAAGCCGGACCCCATCGTCTTTGCCTGCGCGAACCCCACCCCCGAGATCTGGCCGTGGGATGCTACCGAGGCGGGAGCCGCAGTGGTCGCCACCGGGCGCAGCGACTTCCCCAACCAGGTGAACAACAGCCTCTGTTTTCCGGCCATCTTCCGCGGCGCCCTCGATGTCCGCGCACGCACCATCACCGACGAGATGTGTTTTGCCGCAGCGCAGGCACTCGCCGACTCGGTGGCGTCCGAGCTAGGGCCCGAGCGCATCATTCCCACCATGGAAGAACGCGCGGTCTTTCCCCTGGTTGCTGCCGAAGTGGGCATGAAGGCGCAGGAGCAGGGTGTTGCGCGGCTCAGTATGAGCCGGGACGGGCTGCTGCAGTCGGCGCGCGAGATGATCGAGCGCTCGCACCGACTCACCGCAGCGATGATGCGGGATGGGTTCATTGCCGAACCAAAGGAAGAACTGTGATGTACGATCTGGTGATTCTGGGCGGCGGCCCGGCGGGGCTTGCCGCGGCGGCGTACGCAATCCGCAAGGGTATCTCGTTTCTCCTGGTGGCCGAAGCGCTCGGTGGGAAATCGATGTACCGGGTCACCATCCCCGGTGCCACCGAACACCACGTAGTGCGACCGGAGCAGCTGATCGCGGGATTCCGCCGCGAACTGGAATACCTCAAAGACCGGCTCTGCATCGGCACGGTCACCGCCGTTGCCGCGGAGAACGGTGGCTACCGCGTGACCGCTACCGTCGACGGAGCAACCACCGAGATTCAGAGCCGCCTGCTCCTGGTGGCAACCGGTACCAGCGTCCGGCGCCTCGGGGTACCCGGCGAGCGGGAGTTTGCCGGACGGGGGCTGGGCTACTCAACCGTGAGCTATTCGCATCTCTTGCGCGATCGCAGCATCTTTCTCTACGGCGACAGCCGCCGCACGGTTGAAGCGGCCATGGAAGCCGCCGGCTTTGCCCGGACCATCATTCTGCTGCTCGAACCGCTGGGCAAGTACCACCAGATCTACCGCGAACGCATCGAGAGCGTGAAAAACATCGTGCTGCTTGAGAACCGGACCATTGCCGCCTTCCGCGGTGAAGAGAGTTGTGATCTGGTGGAACTGGTCACCGCCAACGGCGAACGCGAGGAGTACCGGGCGGACGCCTTCTTTGTGGAACTGAGCCCCACGCCAAACTCGGCCATCGCAGCCCATCTGGTGGAAACCGACGAGACCGGTGCAATCGTGGTGGATACCAGCAACCGGACATCGGCGGACGGAATCTACGCGGCGGGCGATGTGACCAACGTGGGGTTTGAGCAGATCATGGTGGCAATTGGCGAGGGAACAAAGGCGCTGCTGTCAGCTTACCGCAGAGTCTTCCACGCTCCCTGACGGACGGAGACACGCAACAAGGTCGACGGCAAAGGCTCGCACCGCCGGCACGCGAATACGATCAACGTCCTCGCGCACCTTTGCGATGTTGTGCATCAGAAAGCGATCGATGAACTTGAGCCGTTGCAGCTTCACCTGTCCACCGAGATCGGAGCTTGCGCACGCGTGGCCGTGCAGCCAGGACGGAAAGGCTTCCACCAGCTGGCTCGCGGCCTGCTCGCCGTCGTAGAGGCAGGTGATGAAAAGCCCCACCGGACGACCGGTCAGCAGTTCGCGATGAGCATCGCAGAACTTCGGGATGTCACCGATGATGCGTCCCGCGTAGATGGGTCCGCCAATCACCACAAGATCGGCACCGTTGATTCGCTGCGCATCGGCCTCAGCTACCGGCAACAGCTCGACCTTCTCCAGTCCGGCCTCGATCAGTTCGGTACGCATGAGCTCCACCACCGAGCGGGTGGTTCCGTAGCGAGTCGCGTAGACAATCACTGCGCTGCTCATCGGCTTCCCCCTTCGGTGATCGGCCCTGCCGCCATACCCGGCTCAGGTTTTCCTGCCGAAGCAGCGCTGGCGCGAATGTGGTAGAGCCGGTTTCTCAGATAGAGTGCAATATCGATCGAGACCATCGTCCCGTTCAGGATGTAGAGAAAGATCACGGCATCGTAGAAGAAGAAGATCTTGTGCAGAATTCCCGCGATGTACCCAATCAGCAGCGCAACAAGAAAGATAAGACTCTTTGAGCCAACCTGGCGCGTAGTGTACGACTTGTAGATGGAGAACGGCCACGCCATTCCGAAGCAGATCAGCATGATGATTTCAAATAGACTCATGTCACAAACCCTGTGACCGTGAGAATACATGAGAAATTTGATCCTGTACAGCGCAGGATGGAAACACCTCAGTCATCGGTATCGGGCTCGCTGTCGAAGGACGGCGGCGGTGGCGCGAGTTCATCCTGGTCAAAGACCACGATGGTACCCGCGATGTTCATGACGTCACCCGGTTGCAGTTCGCGCCGTGTGGTGGGCTTGTTGTTAACCGTAATCTCATCGCTGCTTTCCACCCGGTAGCGACTCTTCTTGGGATCGTAGACAACGGTGGCGTGGTGGGCACGCATGGAAGGCGACCCATGGATGGTGAGGTCCGCGTTGTCGGCGCCGCCAATGACCGTCTGCCCCTGACGCAGCGCAAACAAGCGCGTCTCCGCCCTTGGTCCGCCGATGATCTCGAGGTTGGCGTCGGTGCGGCGATTCTGGAACCGCAACTGCCGCATGAGAACCCAAAGCCCAATCGCCACCACCGCGGGTATGAGGGCAAGCCAGCCCATGCGCGCGGCTGATGTTCCCAGAATGGTGCTCGAGAAGTAGAACCCGGTATCCCGGAACAGCGCTCCCCCCTCGTCCACGTATTCTACGCGCACCCATTTGCGCTCGGCGGGCCGCATGGTGGGCGCAAAGGTGATGCGGTACTCCTGCAGCACCCGATTGCGAATATCCAGATAGACCTGGGCGAGCTCTTCGTCGTCGCGGGCGTCGAAGATACGCCCCCCGGTTCTACGGGCAACCTCGCTCAGGTTATCGTCCTGCTCGGTGCCGAAATGCACGGCAAAGACCGACACCCCGTCGTTCTGCAGCTGGGCGATGGACTCGGTGTACTCAAAGACCCGCGTCCCGTGGCGCGGATGGGGTCGGTTGGTATGCACCCAGACGGGGAAGTTCTCGCCGTCGGAGAGCACGATGAGCACGGTGCGTCCCGGGATCTCAGCGAGCTCCTGCGACGCATCGATCATGCCCGCGTAGAGTTCGGTGAAACCCTCGCCGGGCCCGGGACGATCGATGGCATCAACCAGGCGCTGGATCTGCAGCCGGCTGGTGATGGGCGGCGAATGGAGTCGATAGCCGGTGTTGAACTCGGCAAGGCCCACCCGGTCGTTGGGGTTCTCGATCGCCTCCAGGAATATTCGCGTGGCACGCTTCGCATGCGTCATGCGCATCTCGTCCACCACGGTGGTGGGCTCGTCGTCGATGGTGTCGTACATGCTGCCGGAGTTGTCGATCAGCAGCAGAAAGGTGATCCCCTCTTCCAGATTGGCCACGGTGGTAACGCGATGGGAGCCGATGCGCGTGAAGCGCTCACCGTCCACCGATTCAAAGACGCGAAAGCTCTCGGCGCCCAGTCCGGTTACCGGAACATCGTTGCGGTCGGTGACCGCAGCAAAAACATCCACCTGCTGCCGTGTCAGCAACCGGCTCGGATCAACCTGAGAAACCGTAATCTCCGCGGAGAGAACCGCAGGAAGTACCAGCGCCACGATGAGCGCGAACCCGATGCGTTTCATGTCGCCTCCCTATTCGTGACGGAAAAAGAGCTTGGCCGAACCAATCCGAATGACGTCTTCGTACTTGAGCAACCGCCCGGTCACCGGATCGTCGTTCACAAACACGTAGGTGTCGCTGCCCGCCGGTTCCAGCAGCAGCTCGCCCTGCTTGAGGCGCAGCTGGGCGTGCCGCTCGGAGACGCCCTTGTAGCCCTCAAGGATGATATCGCTGCGGTCGCTGCCACCGATCCAGAGTCGCCGCTGATTCAGAACAAACTCTTTGCCCTTGAACCGGCCGTTGAGGAGCCGAAGCACTCCCAGGCTGAGCTGCTGCTCGATCAGGGAGTAACAGAGCGACACCAGCACCCCAAAGAGCACCAGACCTGCCAGCGTCACCAGCGGTGAATCGGGCACCAGAACCCGACCATACTCAATGGCCAGCCCACCGAGGGCTCCACCGATCAGACCTCCCAGAACGCCCACCGCAATCTTGCGCCCCGATCGCGCGCGCACCCCTTCGGCAACGCCTACAAACAGCCCAAGCACCGCCCAACCGGCGGCGCGCGCCAGCGGAAAGCCAAACCGGCGCACGGCGTCTTCGCTCTGGAGCAGCCGTTCTCCAAGGGCAAACAGCACTCCCTGCCCCGCCAGAAACCCCACGGTTCCCCCGATGGTCCCGAGCACCGCACCCCAGATCGCGCCGCGGACGATACGGCGGTTGCTTCCGGCGATGATGCCCTCGGCGGTGCCGAAGACCAGACCGTAGATCAGGCCGAAGGATGCGCCCGACATCAGACTGAATACCAGAAATGAGGGAAAGACCGCCTGATGCTCGATGAAGAGCTCCATGACCGGCCAGACCAGCAGCCCGGCGAGCAACCCGAGTCCGCAGACAATGAGACGCTTGATCAGAGTGGACATATGGTGCTCCTAATTGCCGATGCTTTGATCGATCACGCGCTCGCCGGTTCGAAAGGCGAGTCCCGACGCGCGGTCTTCCAGGTAGACAGTGAGGCGGCGCCCCGGCTCAACCTGCACCTCAATCGAAGCGCTCTCGGCGCGCCGCGGGGCTGCCGTAAGGCGGTAGCGGCCCGGCACCAGCACCAGGTCGACCGGCGCCTCACCGGTGCCACCCAGGGTCTCCACACGCGGTCTGCGCCCCGACCAGAGGTAGCTCTCCTCGCCGTTGAGCAGAAGCGGCACCCCCGATTCCACGGAGATGACGCGCACCGCGCCTGGGATTGGCTGCAGCCGCGCGTCAAGAACCATCGTGCGCTGGTGCGGCTCTACCCGCAGCGTGTACTCGGAAGGGAAAAAGCCGTCGTGAGCGACGCGGAAGTCGTGTACTGCGTCCCCCGTGAGCATGGTGGTCTGGGCCCCGAGAAAGGGTGCCCAGCGCCCTTGTCGGCGAATCCACACCTGCGCATCGGGCAACCGCCGGCCGGTAACCCGGTCGCGCACCTGCAGGTCAACAACGAGGGGCATCGGCCGTGGATCGGGGAGCGCAAACTCCAGAGCGAGCTCACCAGCGGTGGCCGCGGTACGCCGCTGAACGGTTCGCGGTTCCAGGAAAAAGCTGCGCCAGAAGAGCTGATCCCCGGCGGAGACCTTGAGCCGATACGAACCAGGCGGCTGAAACACGCGCCCCGTCTGGAACACGCGAAAGTCAACCGTTTCGAGTTCCGGCACCTCGGTGAAGCGCAGATCGACGCCCGTCACTTCCGGAACGTCCGCGCTGTCGGCGGAAAAGAGCTGGGCGCGCAGCAGCATGTCGCTGAGACGAGTGTCGGTCTTGGGAATGCGCACCGTGGCACGGAAGGCACCGGCATCATCGGTCAGGAGGTAGTCATAGTGATATCCGCGCTGCCACGCCCAGAATCCGCCGCCGCCAAGACCGGCGAGCAACAGCGCGGCTGCTACGGGAGCCGCAACCAGGAGGGGTGAGCGCTTTTTCAGCGGCTCCCACTTGCCCGCGAGGAAGGCGGCGATGCGCGTGTCACCGGATTCGCGCCGCTTGGGACGAATCGCTCGCTCGAGCCGCTTGAGCACCGCACCGAGCTCCTGAAAGCGACGCTTGGGTTTGGCGTGCATACAGCGGCGAATCAGCCGCGCGGTGAAGCGGCTCACCTTGGGATTGATTTTGCGCACCCGGGTGTACTTGCCCTGCTGGATCAGGCGAATGGCTTCCGCGGTCATGTTTCCGGGAAAGGGCTTCTTTCCTGTCACCATTTCGTAGAGCATGACCCCAACCGAGTAAATGTCCGCGCGGCGGTCCACGGAGTGGGTGTTCTCAAACTGCTCCGGCGCCATGTACGAGGGCGTACCGAGCGTCATCCCCTCCCGGGTCAGCCCGCTGTCGGTGTCCTCGTGCATGCTGGCGATGCCAAAATCAACGAGCTTCACATGACCGGTATGCGACAGCAGGATGTTCGCCGGTTTGATATCACGATGCACTACACCGCGAGCGTGGGCGTATCGCAGGGCTCGGCAGCTGTCGCGAAAAATATAGAGGGCAATCTCCTCGGGCAGGTAGCGCTCGGTTCGCAGAAGCTGATCGAGCGAAACCCCGTCCACGTACTCCAGAACGATGTAATAGGCTGAACCCTCACGGAAATGGTCGTAGACGTCGACGATGTAGTCGTTTTTGAAGTCCATCATGATGCGCGCTTCGCGGCGAAACCGCTCGCGCATCGACGCATCGCCACGCAGGGTGAGCTTCTTGATGATAACGTGGCGATCGAGCGTCGGATGCTCCGCCTTGTAGACGGCGCCCATCCCGCCCTTCGCAATCTCTGCGACAACCTTGTATTTGCCGATGGTGGCTGGGGTACGTGCCATAGGGTGTTCGTCTACCGCCTTGAGATCCGGTCTGCGTGCCGGATCAGTCGTTCTTCCGGGTCATGACCATGGTCTTGTTCACTTCCACAAACTCTTCGGTGATGGCCTGGGTCACCTCGTTGAGCGCCTTCTGCTCGGCTTCCGAGGTCATCTCGTCGCGATAGACCGCAATCTTGAAGACCGGTGAGCTCTTCTGAATGGGACCGACGTTGAACGCCACCGGATCGTCGGGGAGGACGTCGTCGGCGAGCTCGGAGTGCTCGTGGGTGGCGGTGTCGGGAACATCCTGACGCAACCCGATGCTGGCGTACTCCACGCGACGGCGGCCGTCCACTATGGGCCCGATGCTGAGCAGCGACCCGGAGTAGGTCATGACCAGGGCGCCGCGCGCCTCGTCGGCAGCCATGTCATCAACCTCTTCCATGTTTGCTTCATCCACTTTCTCTTCGAAAATCGATTTTTTTTCCAGCCACGCTTCGGCGATGCGCTCCGTGGACTCTTCGGTGTTGGGCAGCCCGGAGGTTGCGGTGATCTGTTCAATGTGATCGCGAATTTCTTCCGGTACCTGATCGAGATAGACTCCCATGTGACCCTCCTGTGCAGTCCCGTGCGGCTTCTGCAGTCCGTGTAGCTCCATAGTAGACACAACGCGCCGGAAAAATCCACACTGAGAGGTGGAGGCCGCCATGAAGAGCACATTTGCGCAGTTACCGCCACGAATCCAACGCCACCTGGAATCCGTTACCGAGTCTTCGGGACTGCCTCCGGGCGAGGAGTCGCTGGCTCGCCTCACTACCAACTGGCTCGACAAGCGCGCGATGGTGGAGGCGCAGGCCACCGCGCTTGAGATGATCGACGCAGATCGCCTGGAGGCGGACGATCCGCGAGCCGTGCTGCTGCTCACCTATTCGGGATCGCTCATTGCCGTGGGGATCAACCGTCCTGCGGGGCGTTGGTTTGAATACGCCAGCATCGCGCTGCGAGCGGACGTCCCCGAATTGGTGCGCAGTAACCGCGCCGCACTTGACGGCCCGATCGTGCGCGATGA
Source organism: Spirochaetaceae bacterium (assembly GCA_007693485.1). Classification (GTDB taxonomy): domain Bacteria; phylum Spirochaetota; class Spirochaetia; order DSM-27196; family PWMO01; genus PWMO01. The sequence goes on along the minus strand of REDM01000187.1, from coordinate 40,687 downwards.
GCCCGCCTCCTTCACCGGGTGCGACATCACGCGCAGCTCGGACATCCTGACCATTCGTACCTTCGCCCCGGATGTCGCGCCGGACGAACAGGAGCGCCGGCTGCGCGAGGCGACCATCTTCCTGACGAATGGCTTTGTGAAACTGAACCAGACGCTTACCCAGCCGGGGGTAGACGTCGAGCACTTCACCATGAGATCGATGGTGCAGTACGTTGCGCGAAAGAACGACGTGACCCAGGCCGTCGCAAAACAGGTGATCGACGACTACCTGCAGATGGTTGAGGCCGGCGCTCTGCTCGGCGAGCGAGTACCTCTCGGGAGACTCGGGCGGCTGTCGCTGGGAATCCGGGCAGCGCAACAGGCTCGAGTGGGACGAAACCCCGCTACCGGCGAACCGCTCACCATCCCCGCCAAACCGGCGACGGCAGTACCACGCTTCGGCGCGTCGAGCGCGCTGAAAACGCGCGCAGCAGCCCTGCCGGTGCACGAAGGCGTGAAGCCCGATGACACGGAGTCGGACGGATAACCGTCCACTGCGTTGCCCCCCTCGATCGATCTGTAGTATATTTTGCGGGCCCTATGAATGAACATTCAACTCCTCGCGTCAGTGCCACCACGATATACCCATCAGCTACGCCAACGTTGTTCAGCACACCAACGCTATTCATATCAAAACTCGTTCAAGAACGCACAAAGGAGCGCGCATCGTGACACATGAATTCGACGCCGTGATCGTTGGCGCCGGAGGCGCAGGACTCTACGCCGCCCTCGAAGCCAGCAAGACCGCAAAGACCGCGGTGGTATCCAAACTCTACCCATCGCGAAGCCATACGGGAGCCGCACAGGGAGGAATTGGAGCCGCCCTGGGAAACGTCGACGAAGACAGCCCCGAGTGGCACGCCTTTGACACCGTCAAAGGTGGCGACTACCTGGTCGACCAGCAGGCCGCCAAAATTCTGGCCGAAGAGGCGGTGCAGGCCGTCTACGACCTGGAAAACCGCGGACTTCCCTTCTCGCGAACGCCGGACGGCAAGATCGACCAGCGACGCTTTGGCGGACATACCCGGAACTTCGGCGAGGCGCCGGTTCACCGTTCCTGCTACGCCGCCGATCGTACGGGAAACATGATCCTGCAGACCCTCTACCAGCAGTGCATCAAGAACGACGTCCATTTCTACGACGAGTTCCAGGTGGTGGAAGTGCTGATGGACGGCACCCGCGTTACCGGTGTGGTTACGTTTGAGCTGGCCACTGGCGAGATCCACGTCTTCAAGGCCAAGGCGGTACTCTTTGCCACAGGCGGCTTCGGACGGATGTTCAAGATCACCTCCAACGCCCACGCAAACACCGGAGATGGCCCCGCCCTGCTCGCCCGCGTCGGGATCCCCATGGAGGACATGGAGTTCTTTCAGTTCCATCCCACCGGAATCCGCGGCATGGGCATCCTGATCACCGAGGGCGTCCGCGGCGAGGGCGGCATTCTCAAGAACAGCAAGGGCGAGCGCTTCATGGAGCGCTACGCGCCAACCCTCTTGGACCTGGCGCCCCGCGATATGGTGTCGCGCGCCATCATGACCGAGGTGCTCGAAGGGCGAGGTGTTCGCGGTGACGGCAAAATCGACGACTGGGTGATGCTCGACGCGAGCCACCTCGGCCGCGAAAAGGTCTACGCCAAGATTCCCGACATCGCCGATTTCTGCAAAACCTACCTCGCCATCGATCCGGCCGAGAAGGCGATGCCGGTGCAGCCCACCGCCCACTACGCGATGGGGGGCATTCCCACCGACGTACACGGCCGCGTCTCCACCGCCGACACCGTCTACGACGGTCTCTACGCCGCCGGTGAGTGCGCCTGCGTCTCGGTACACGGGGCAAACCGGCTGGGAACCAACAGCCTGGTGGACCTGGTGGTCTACGGCCGCCGCGCCGGACGCCATATCGCCGACTACGTCAAGAATGCTCCGGCACCCAACGTGCCCAGGGACGCGGGCGAGGCCGCGCGCGCCCGCATCGCGGAGCTCAAGAAAGGCAAGGGCAAACACCCCGGCCCGCTCTACGAAAAGATGCAGGAGAGCATGATGAGCAAGATCGGCGTCTACCGCGACGAACCGATCATGAAGGAAGCGGTACAAGAGATTCAGGCGCTGCGCGAAGAGTTCAAGGAGGTGCGCGTCCAGGACGGCGCCCAGAACTACAACCAGGAGGTGCTGGGGATCCTCGAGCTGGAGAACCTGCTCGACCTGTCGCTGGTCACCGCCGTCTCGGCGCTCAACCGGACCGAGAGTCGCGGCGCTCACTCGCGCAAGGACTTCCCGGAGCGCGATGACACCAACTGGCTGAAGCACACCATGGCAACGTTGGACGGCTCCGAGGTGAAGATCGGCTACAAGTCGGTGGACACCAGCATCTGGACGCCGAAACCGCGGGTCTATTGAGATGCGTCGAATGATGAAGCTCCAACTCCGGCGCCTCCGATACCCGGCGGCACCGTTTCCACAATTCAGATAAGGAGAGGTTATGAAGATTACCCTCGAAATCCAACGATACAATCCGGAGACCGGCGGTGAGCCGCGGATTCAGAGCTTTCCGGTCACCGTTGAACCGACCGACCGCATCCTGGACGCGCTGATGGAGATCTCGCGGAACCAGGACGGCACGCTGGTCTTTCGCAAAAGCTGCGCCCACGGCGTCTGCGGTTCGGACGCCATGCGCATCAACGGCAAGGAGCGCCTCGCGTGCAAAACCCTGGTGCAGGATGTGGCCGAGGCCGACGGGGCAACCGTACGCATCGAACCGCTGCGCCACCTTCCGGTTCAGCGCGACCTGATGGTTGACCAGTCGGGCTTCTTCGAGAAGTTCCGGTCGGTGAAACCCTTCCTGGTGCCCGCCGAAGAAGTGGAGGAGAAAGAGTACATCCAGTCGCCCGAACAACGCGCCATCTTTGATGAGGCCACCAAGTGCATCAACTGCTCGGCGTGTTATTCCGCCTGCCCCATCCTGGAGAAGAACCCCAAGTTCCTCGGCCCCGCCGCCATCGTGCAGGCCGCGCGCTTTGTCTTCGACAGCCGGGACAAAGGTCTGGAGGCACGGCTCGGCATCCTGGACGATCCCAACGGCGTCTGGCCGTGTGAGAATCACTTTGAATGCACCCGAGTCTGCCCCCGGGAAATCAAAATCACCAAGCTGATCAACCTCACCAAGCGCGAGATCAAGAAGTACCGCGAAGCGCGAGGCGAAGAGACCGCAGAACCAAAAGAGGCAAAGCAATGAAGATTCACGAGTATCAGGCGAAGGAGCTCTTCGCGCAGTACCAGATCCCGGTACAGGACCAGGCCGTGATCACCGAGGCGGAGCAGGCGCGCGACGCGGTCAAGAAGCTCGGCGACTACGTGGTGATCAAGGCACAGGTGCTGGTTGGCGGCCGCGGCAAGGCGGGCGGCGTCAAGCTGGCGCGCTCTGCGGATGAAGCCGTGGAAGCGTCGCGCAAGATTCTGGCCCTGACCATCAAGGACCTTCCGGTGGAGAAGGTGATGATCGCGCCGGCGGCCGAAATCAAGAAAGAGTACTACATGGGACTCACGCTCGACCGCACCGCCAAGCAGTTCATCCTGATGGTGAGCAAAGCCGGCGGCGTCGACATCGAAGAACTGGCGGTGGAGCGGCCCGAAGAGATCCTGCGCTTCCACATCAACCCCGTTGACGGCATCGACGAGGCGGGCCTGCAGAAGACGCTCTCGCAGGCGTTTGAGACGCCAAAGCTCCTGGCGCAGGCGACCGACGTGGTCAAGAAGATGTACCAGCTGACGGTAGAAAAGGATTGCTCACTCGTCGAGATCAACCCCTACGCGCTGGTGGATGAAGAGACCCTCCTCGCCCTGGACGCCAAGGTCAACTTTGATGACAACGCGCTCTACAAGCACGACGACGTCGAGGCGATGAAGAACCCCGAGGAGTACAGCGAAGACGAGATCGAGGCGAAGGCGTGCAACCTGAGCTTTGTCAGCATGGACGGAGAGATAGGCTGTATTGTCAACGGCGCAGGGCTGGCCATGGCGACCATGGACATCATCAAGCTCTACGGCGGCACCCCGGCCAACTTTCTGGACGTGGGCGGCAGCTCCAACCCGGAGAAGGTGCTCAACGCGCTTCGCATCATTACCCGCAACCCCAAGGTGAAGGCGATTCTGATCAATATCTTTGGCGGAATCACCCGCTGCGACGATATCGCCAACGGGATCCTGATGGCGATGAAGCAGATTGATATCAAGCTGCCGATGGTGATTCGCCTCATCGGCACCAACGAGGAAGAGGGCCGGAAACTGCTCTCCGATGCAGGGTTTGAGGTCGCCGACCAACTGAGCGCGGCCGTACAGAAAGTCGTCAACGCGGCGTAACCAAGGACGGAACAGCATGAGCATTCTGATTGACGAAAACACCCAGGTCATCGTACAGGGCATCACCGGCCGCGACGGCAGCTTTCACGCCCGCAGCATGGTGGCCGACGGCACCAGGATCGTTGGCGGCGTAACCCCGGGCAAGGGCGGCGAAAAACTCGACGACATCCCGGTCTTCAACAGCGTAGCCGACGCAATGAAGGCAACGCGCGTCGATGCTACCGTGATCTTTGTGCCGGCAAAATTCGCCTCCGCGGCCATCCGCGAAGCGGCCGACGCCGGTGTCCCGCTGATTATCTGCATCACCGAGGGGCTCCCCGTGGTGGAGATGGTCTCCAACTACCACTACGTGCAGCGCAAGGGCCTTCGGCTCATCGGCCCCAACTGCCCGGGACTGATCTCGCCGGGCAAGTGCAAGATCGGTATCATGCCGGCGCGCATCCACAAACAGGGCTCTATCGGCGTGATCTCGCGCAGTGGGACCCTGACCTACGAGGTGGTCTACAACCTCACCATGGCGGGAATGGGACAGTCCACCTGTATCGGCATCGGCGGCGACCCGGTTATTGGCTCCACTTTCACCGACATGCTCGCCCTCTTTGAGAACGACCCACAGACCGAGGCGGTGGTGGTGATTGGCGAGATTGGCGGAGAGGACGAAGAAGCGGCCGCGGACTTCATCCGCGAGAAGATGAGCAAGCCGGCGGTAGCCTTCATCTCGGGACGAACCGCTCCTCCGGGCAAGCGCATGGGGCACGCCGGCGCCATCATTTCCGGCGGCAAGGGAACCCCCGAGGCCAAGATCAAGGCGTTCGCGGCGGCCGGCGTTCCGGTTGCGGACAAACCCGATGAGATCCCCGGGTTGCTGAAAAAACAGCTCGGCAGATAGCGGTTTCTCCGCGTCGCCGTGTTGTCCCTCACCCCCGATGTAGTATACTAACGGGGTAACCATCTCGCATCATCGCCGGAGGGGCGTGTCGTGGATCAGCACATCCTGGATCTATCTTCCGCACGGTTTATTGAAGAACTCTACGAGCGTTGGAGGGTATCCCCCTCCGACGTTCCTTCAGAATGGCAGCGCTATTTTCAGGCATTTGACGCCGGCACAGACCACGGCAATGCGGCTGATTTCGCGCCCCTGGCGGCAGTTGTCGGTTCCGGCACCGAAAGCCAGTCGGGCAACGGGGCAGCGCGGCGCAACGGCTCGTCCGCGGAGACCACAGGTCGAGTGACGGCAAAGATCGCGGCGGTAACGGCCGCCGATGCCCTGGATGATCCGGGTCTGGCGTTCAAGCAGAGCCGGGTAAACGCCCTGATCTGGGCGTATCGCGACGTGGGCTACATCTACGCCGACATTAATCCCCTTCGCAACTACTCCACTCCAGAACTTCGCTACCTCTACTTCACCATGCAGGCCAACTACGAAACACTCTCGCTCTCGGCGTTTGGCTTGACCGAAGAGGACCTCGACACCGAGTTTCGCACCGGCGGCTATTTTCAACCCGAGAAGATGAAACTCCGCGACATCGTAGAGAAGCTTCGTGAGACCTACTGTTCGACCATCGGGGCGGAAATTCTGCACATTCAGAACAAACCGATGCGACGGTGGCTCATCGAGAAGATCGAGAGCCCCGACAGCCGTCGGGTCTGGACACCCGCGCAGAAGATCCGCTTCCAGAAAGACCTGATCAAGGCCGAAGAGTTCGAGCGCTACGTGCAGTCCAACTTCATTGGCCAGAAGCGGTTCTCGCTGGAAGGCGGAGAGGTACTCATCCCCGCGCTTCGCTATCTCATTGACAATGCAGCAGATCGCGGCCTGCAGGAGATTGTGCTTGGCATGGCGCATCGCGGGCGGCTCAACGTGTTCACCAACGCAATGCGAAAACCCGCGGTGGAAACCTTCTCGAAGTTTCTGGACAACTACAAGGCGCACACCTACGGAGGCAGCGGTGACGTAAAGTACCACCTGGGGCACAGTTTTGACCTGAAAACGGCGGAAGGATCGACGATCCACATCAGCCTGGTCGCCAACCCCAGCCACCTTGAGGCCGTTGACCCCGTGGTCGAGGGCAAGTGCCGCGCAATTCAGCGCCGCCGCAAGGACTGGAACCGCAAGAAAGTGATTCCGGTGCTCATCCACGGCGATGCAGCCTTCTCCGGGCAGGGTGTGGTCTCCGAGACCTTCAACCTGATGCAGCTGAAGGGCTACCGCACCGGTGGCACCATTCACATCGTTACCAACAACCAGATTGGGTTTACCACCGCGAGCCGCGACGGTCGATCCACCTTCTTTCCCACCGATATCGCCAAAACCATGCCGGTGCCAATCTTTCACGCAAACGGCGACCACCCCGAGAGCGTGGTACGCGCTATCGACCTCGCGATGCGCTTTCGGCAGAAGTTTGGCTACGACGCGGTGGTGGACATTGTCTGCTACCGCCGTCTCGGTCACAATGAGGCCGACGAACCCTCGTTTACCCATCCCATCATGTACAACCTGATCCGGGAGCACGAATCTCCGCCAACGATCTACGGGAAGAAGCTCGCGGAGGAAGGGGTGTTCTCCCTGGAAGACCAGCAGGCCTTCCGCGAGAAGTACCGTGCCGTTCTGGACGAAGAACTGGAAAAGGCAAAGTCCGGCTACGAGGTTGATCTTACCGATTCGTTCCAACGCGACGACTGGGCAGGATTGCAGAACCCGTATAACTTTGGACCGGTCGAGACCGGCGTTTCCCGCGCGGTAGTCGACCAGGTAGCCACCGCCCTCACTACGGCGCCGGACGGCTTCACGATCCATCCAAAACTGAAGCGGTTCCTGGCAGACCGGCAGAAGGCGATCGAGAGTGGAGACGGGATCGACTGGGCCTTTGCCGAATCCCTGGCGTTTGGATCCCTTCTGCTCGAAGGCCACCCCATCCGCCTCAGCGGCGAGGACTCGGGCCGTGCCACCTTCTCCCAGCGGCACGCGGTCTGGTGGGACGTTGCCACCAGCTCGCCCAAGACCTACACGCCCCTGCAGCACATCAGCAAGGATCAGGCGTGGTTCAGCGTCTACGACAGCCCATTGTCGGAGTTTGCCGTACTTGGGTTTGACTACGGCTACAGCCTCTCGCAGCCCAACATGCTGGTGATGTGGGAAGCTCAGTTTGGCGACTTTGCCAACGGCGCACAGGTGATCATCGACCAGTTCATTGCCTCCGCGGAATCGAAGTGGTTTCGCTCCAGCGGTCTGGTCATGCTGCTGCCGCACGGCTACGAGGGGCAGGGGCCCGAGCACTCCAGCGCCCACCTCGAGCGCTATCTGCAGCTCTGCGCCGATACCAACATGCAGGTGGTCTATCCCACCAACCCTGCGCAGTATTTTCATGCGTTGCGCCGGCAGCTCAAGCAGCGCTTCCGCAAACCGCTCATCATCATGACCCCCAAGAGCCTGCTTCGTCACAAGCACTGTGTCTCTCGGGTGGATGACCTGACCTCGGGCCACTACCAGACCGTGATCGACGACACCGTCAAGCCGAAGAGCGTGAAGCGGCTCATTCTCTGCACCGGAAAGGTCTACTACGATCTGCTGAGCCGCCGGGAGCAGACCGGGCGCTCCGACACGGCACTGATCCGGGTGGAGCAGCTCTACCCCTTTGACGTGGAGCGCGTCTCGGCCGTTCTCGGCAGATACGCGGCGGACGCAGAGGTAATCTGGTGTCAGGAGGAGTCGCGCAACCGCGGCGCGTACCTGTTCATGATTGAGCGACTGGAAGAGCTGCTCGCCCCAAGCAGCCGGAGACTGCGCTACATTGGACGCCCCTCGAGCCCCAGCCCGGCCGCGGGATCGTTCAGCACACACCAGATGGAACTGGATGCAATCTTGACCGAGGCCTTCGGACCGGTTCCGAAGAGCGACTCGTAGTCAAAACACGATACACCCCGGATGAAAGCGAGTGGAACGATGAAACAGGACGTAGTGGTACCGCAGATCGGAGAATCAGTCACGTCGGGCATTCTGGCCGGATGGCTGAAACAGGACGGCGATACCGTCGCCAAGGGCGACGAGCTGTTCGAGCTGGAGACCGACAAGGCAACGATGTCGGTACCGTCCCCGGCGGCAGGTGTGCTGCGCATCAGCGTATCGGAAGACACCGAGGTATCGGTTGGCCAGTCGGTTGCCACGGTAGACACCGAAGCCGCCGAGGCTGGCGCGTCGGCCCCGGCAGGGAAAGCGGCTCCGGTAGCCGAATCGCCTCCGTCCGCGGAGCAGAAGCCCGCAGAAGAGAACCAATCCGCTGAGGCAGAGAAATCGGCGAAACCAGCCGACGAGGCCGGCGCGAAATCAGCCACCAGCGCCGACACGCTCTCACCGGCGGTGCGCCGGGTTGTCTCCGAGCACAACCTCGACCCCGCCGACATCACCGGAACCGGCCCTGGCGGCCGAATCACCAAGGAAGACGCTCTCGCCGCGGCAGCGGCATCCCCCGCGTCCCAGCCTGCGACGCCGTCACCAACCCCGCCGGCGTCCGGCGGAGAAACGGGCCCGCGACAGCGCCGCGTCAAGATGTCAAACCTGCGAAAGCGCATCGCCGAGAATCTGGTGCGATCCAAACAGGGGTCGGCCCACCTGACAACGTTCAACGAGATCGACATGTCGGGGGTGATGGAGCTGCGCGCGCAGCACAAGGACCGGTTTGCGGAGAAACATGGCGTGAAACTGGGTTTCATGTCGTTCTTTGTGAAGGCAGCCTGTAACGCACTGGCCGACTACCCGGAGGCAAACGCCTTCATCGACGGCACCGACATCCTCTACAATGACTACTACAACATCGGGGTGGCGCTCTCCAGCGACAAAGGCCTGATCGTGCCGGTTCTCCGGGATGCGGACACCAAAGGGTTTGCCGCGATTGAGTCGGAGATCCTCTCGTTTATCGGCAAGGCAAAAGAGAAGCGATTGAGCCCGGACGAGCTCACCGGCGGCACCTTTACCATCTCCAATGGTGGCGTGTTTGGCTCGATGCTTTCGACACCCATTCCGAGTCCCCCGCAAACGGCGGTCCTCGGAATGCACGCCATCCAGAAGCGGGCGGTGGTGGTCAACGACCAGATCGTGATCCGGCCGATGATGTACCTCGCCCTCACCTACGACCACCGCATCATCGACGGTCGAGAGGCGGTAGGCCTCCTGAACCGGATCAAACAGCAAATCGAGGACCCGACGCAGATGTTGCTGGACCTTTGAGGAGTACACCGTGACCAACGACCACAACTGCGACGTAACCGTAATTGGCGCCGGCCCCGGAGGCTACGTTGCCGCGATCCGGGCAGCGCAGCTCGGCAAGAAGGTAATACTGGTGGAGAAATGGCCCACCCTCGGCGGCACCTGTCTGAACGTGGGGTGCATTCCATCCAAGGCGCTGCTTGATTCCAGCGAGCTCTACGCACGCATCGGACACGAGGCCCAGGATCACGGCATTGCGGTAAAAGGCGTGACAATCGATGTGCCCGCCATGAATGGGCGCAAGGACCAGGTGGTCAAAAAACTCACCGGTGGCGTCGCCATGCTGATGAAGGCCAACAAGGTCACCGTGCTGCGCGGTATCGGGCGAGTGAACGGATCCGGTTCGGTGACCGTCACCAGCGACAGCGGAAAATCGGAGACCATCGCCACACAGTCAATCGTGCTTGCCACCGGCAGCGTTCCACAGGACCTTCCCTTCCTTCCCTTTGACGGCAAAACCGTGGTGAGCTCTACCGAGGCGATCGCCTTCGATTCGGTTCCCAAAAAGCTTCTGGTTGTTGGTGCCGGGGCAATTGGCCTGGAGCTGGGAAGCGTCTGGGCGCGCCTGGGCTCTGAGGTGCACGTGGTGGAAATCCTGCCCGAAATTCTTGCCGGTTGGGACGCCCAGGTCGCCAAGACCATGCGAAAGGAGCTGGGTAAGCAGGGCATCACCTTCCATCTCGAAACCAAGGTAACCGGGGTAAAGGTCACCAAGACCGGCGCCACCTTGAGCGCAACCGACAAGTCGGGAAATGAGGTCAGCTTCAGTGGAAACAAGGTGCTCGTTGCGGTGGGGCGCAAGCCCTTCACCGAGGGACTCAACCTCGAAGAGCTCGACATCACCCGGGAGAAGGGCCGGATTGTGGTCGATGAGCACTACCGGACCAACGTGGACGGAATCTACGCCATTGGGGACATCATCCACGGTCCCATGCTGGCCCACAAGGCCGAAGATGAAGGCGTCGCGGTGGCCGAGGTCATCGCAGGCAAGCCCGGACACGTGAACTATGACGCCATTCCCAACGTGGTCTATACCTGGCCGGAAGCGGCAGCGGTGGGGCGCACCGAGGAACAGCTCAAGAGCGACGGGGTGTCCTACCGAAGCGGCAGCTTTCCGTTTGCCGCGAACGGTCGCGCCATTGCCATGCAGAGCACCGCAGGGTTTGTGAAGATGCTCGCCGACGAAAAAACAGACCGCCTGCTTGGGGTACACATCGTCGGGCCGTGGGCATCGGATCTGATTGGTGAAGCAGTCTCGGTGATGGAATTTGGCGGGAGCGCCGAGGATATTGCACGAACGGTTCACGCGCATCCGACGCTGTCGGAGGCAATGAAAGAGGCCGCGCTCGGCGTAGACGGCCGAATGCTGAACAGCAAGTAGCGACATTGAGCAGCAGAGCGTGTAACAGCATATAGCATGGGAAGGAGAACGTATGGCATCGGTTGAGTACGCAAAAGGACTTGAGGGAGTCATCGCCGCCGAGAGTTCGATCTGTCGGATCGACGGCGAAAATGGGAAGCTCTACTACATGGGGTACCCCATCAGAGAGCTGGTGAAAACCTGCAGTTTTGAGGAGGTTACCTATCTCCTCCTCTACGGTGAACTGCCCAACGCCGCGCAGTTTGAGGCATTCAAGAAGAAGATGCGCGGCTCTCGCGGTATTTCCGAGCCCATCAAGGCAATGATCCGTGACTTCCCGAAAGAGTCACACCCGATGGAGCTGCTCCAGGCGGTTGTCTCCTACCTGAGCGGCTACGTGGAGCACAGGATCCAGCACGATGCCCACTGCAACTGCCGCAATACGCTGCACCAGGTTTCGCAGCTGGCAACCGTAGTTGCCGCCCTGCATCGGTTCCGGTCGGGCCTCGACTACGTGGAGCCACGCGAAGATCTCTCCCACGGGGCAAACTTTCTGTACATGCTGCGTGGTGAAGAACCCACCGAGCTCGAGGGAAAGATCATGGACGACTGCTTCACCCTCCACGCAGAGCACAGCTTTAACGCCTCCACCTTCACCGCTCGGGTGGTGGCGTCGACCCTCTCGACCTGTTACTGCAGCATCTCTGCGGCGATTGGGGCGCTCTACGGCAGCTTGCATGGCGGTGCCAACGAGAAGGTGATGGACATGGTCGATGAGGTTGGTGACGTCGCCAAGGCCGAGGAGTGGGTCAACGCGACGCTGGATGCGAAGAAAAAGATCATGGGAATGGGTCACCGGGTGTACAAGGCCAAAGACCCGCGCGCCATTGTGATGGAAGACTACCTGCAACAGCTGGGCGAACTGAAAGGCGAGACCAAGTACTATGACATCCTGAAGAAGATCGAGACGGTGTTCCGCAACCGCATGGAAGAAAAGGGGAAACCGATCCATCCCAACGTTGACTTCTTCTCAGGGGCGGTCTACCGCCTGCTCGGCATCCCCACCGTGCTCTTTACGCCGATCTTCGCGATCGCGCGCGCTCCCGGGTGGCTCGCGCACATCCTTGAGCAGCGCTCCGACAACCGGATCTTCCGTCCCAAGGCGCTCTACGTGGGCCACCAGGAACGGCCGATCACTCCGATCACCCAACGATAAACCATCCTCATACGGTACGCCGGCAACCGCCGGGCTTTTGCCCGGCGCGTTGCGTACCAATAAACCGGTTCCGGGTCAGCCCGGCGTGTAAAACGTCTCCAGATTTCGTACCCCTTCCCGAACAGCTTCCGCCGATGCGTCGAGCGCTGTCTGTTCCTCCGGGAGCAGGTCGAGCTGCAGGATCTTCTCCACGCCGTTGCGTCCGAGGAGAACCGGTACCCCAAGGAAAATGTCCGAGTGGCCGTACTCACCGCGCAGGTAGGCGCTGGCGGCGCAGAGGCGCTTTTCGTCGTGGACGATGGCCTCGACCATCTTGGCAGCCGAGGCGCCGGGTGCGTAGTAGGCGCTTCCCTTTTTGAGGTAGTTCACGATCTCGGCGCCGCCGTTTCGCGTGCGGTTCACCAACTGCTCGATTTCAGCTGCGGGCATGAGCTCAGTCAGCGGGAAGCCGGCCACCGAGGTGTAGCGCGGGAGCGGCACCATGGTGTCACCGTGGCCCCCGAGGACCATGGCCTGCACGTCGCTCGGCAGCACGTTGAGCTTTTCGGCGATGAAGTAGCGAAACCGTGTGCTGTCGAGGATGCCCGCCATACCCACCACGCGCTTGAGGGCGAATCCGCTCTCACGCAGCGCCACCATGCTGATGACGTCAAGCGGATTGGATACTACCACCACCACCGCGTTGGGTGCGTACGTTGCAATGGCCTGCGCCGCAGTCTTGGCGATGCCGACGTTGGTCTTCAGCAGGTCCATACGGTCCATGCCGGGCTTGCGCGGAATGCCCGCGGTCAGAACCACGACGTCGGAGTCTGCGATGTCGGCGTAGTCGTTGGTTCCAATGATGTTGGCGTTATAGCCCCGCGATGGGGCGGCGTGGAGGAAGTCGATCGCCTTACTCTGCGGAAGCCCCTCCACCACGTCGATCATGACAATTTCTTTGATGTTCTTCTCGGCGATGTAGTAGACCGCGGTTGCTCCCACGTTTCCGGCGCCGATGACTGATACCTTGCTCATGTTATTGCTCCTGTCGGCTGGGTGTTCCGTGGTCAGGCCACGTCGATCGCGAGGCGAAGCTCGTCGGCCGTAGTGGTGAACTGCTTCTGCTGCTCGTCGCTGAGCTGTGGCTTGAGCAGCTGCTCGACACCGTTCTTCCCGATCACGGCAGGAAGGCTCATCGCAACGCCGGATACGCCGTACTCGCCCTTGAGTACCAGCGAGACCGGAAGGATGCGCCCCGAGTTGTGGATGATCGCTTCGGCAAGGTCGCACGCCACGGCCGACGGACCGTAGTAGGCGTTTGCGCGCTGGGCCATCTTGACGATGAGGTCTCCTGCGGTTCGCGTTGCTTCGAACAGCGCCTCGATCCTCTCTGCGGACAAAAGGCGCGAGATGGGAACTCCGGCGACCGTGCAGTAGTTGGCAAGCGGAATCATGGATGACGAATGGCGTCCGACAACGGTGGCCGATACGTCTTCCATGGTCACCCCCAGCTCGTGAGCGATCAGATAGCGCAGCCGCGTTGCATCGAGTGTGCCGCCAAGCCCCATGACCCGTTCGCGGGCGAGCCCGGATTTCTTCACAAAGAGGGTCGTCATCATGTCGACCGGCTCGGTCACCACGATCACCTTGTACTCGGATTTCTGCGGTTGAGCGCCGATCTTCTGTGCGATCTCGCTGACTACCTCGCGGTTTGCCTCAAAGAGGTCTTCGCGCTTCATGCCCGGTTGCCGCACCGCTCCGGCGGTGAGAATCAGGGTGTCGCTGCGCAACACGTCTTCGATGCGGTCGGTTCCGCTGATCTTGGTGCGATAGCCGCGCACGGGCGCCGCTTCCATCATGTCGAGGGCCTTTCCGGTGGACATGCCATCCTGAATATCGTACAGGACAACATCGCTTACGCCCTTCTCCGCGATAAAAAACGCGCAGTTGGCCCCAACGTTTCCACTGCCAATGATGCCGATGTTTGCCATTTTCTGCTCCTGATGGTAATATACCCGGGATCACGATTTCTGTCACGATAACTCACGGTCTTGCGGAGGAACAACGCGATGCAACAGGCTGGACACCGAAGCGAATCCGATTCGATGGGTGAGATTCGCCTCCCCGACTGGGCGTACTGGGGAGCGCAGACGCAACGCGCGGTCGAGAACTTTTCGGTATCCGGGATCCGTATCCCTGTCGCCATGATTCGGGCGCTGGCGCTGATCAAAAAGCACGCGGCGAAAACCAACGCTGCACTCGGGCTTCTGGACGCCGCGCTCACCGATGCGATCGTGGCCGCCGCGGACGAGATGTACGCCGGTCGCTGGGATGAGCACTTTCCCATCGATGTCTTTCAGACCGGGTCGGGTACGTCGTGGAACATGAATACCAACGAGGTTCTGGCAAACCGGGCCAACGAAATTCTGGGTCAACCGCTGGGCACCCGCAAGCCGGTGCACCCGAATGATCACGTCAACCGCGGCCAGTCATCCAACGATGTCATCCCTACCGCCATTCACATCGCAAACCGCATGGTGGTCGATCAGCTGCTCGCCGATATGCTGGTACTCGAGAAGTCGCTCTCCGCCAAGGAGCACGAATTTGCCGACCTGGTGAAACTCGGACGGACCCATCTGCAGGACGCGGTCCCAATGACCCTGGGCCAGGAGTTTGGTGGGTACGCGGCGCAGATCCGCAAGGATCGCACGCGGGTGGCGGCGGTGTTGCCGCACCTGGAGGAGCTCGCCCTCGGCGGCACCGCGGTAGGCACGGGGATCAACTGCCACCCGCAGTTTGCCGACAAGACCATCGCCGGCATTGCCGCGGAGACCGGTCTGCCGTTTCGGCCCGCCGATAACCGGTTTGAGGCAATCGCGGCGCGCGACTCGCAGGTCGAGCTGATGGGCGCGCTCAACGTGCTGGCCACCGGTATCATGAAAATTGGCAACGATCTGCGCCTGCTCGCAAGCGGTCCGCGGGGCGCCCTCGGTGAGATAATCCTTCCGTCGCTGCAGCCGGGCAGCTCGATCATGCCCGGCAAGGTAAACCCGGTCATCCCCGAAATGATGATCCAGGTAGCCGCCTACGTGATGGGCAAGGTGGTTTCGGTGACCACGGCCGGACAGCACGCGCCGCTGGAACTCAACATGATGCACCCCCTTATCGCCTATGAGACCGTAGAGGCAATGACGGTACTCGCCGCCACCTGCCGACGTACCGCCGAGCGCTGCATCGACGGAATTACCGCCGACACCGATCGCCTCGCGTACTGGATCGAGTGGAGTCTTGCTCTGGTCACACCGTTGGCAACCGAAATAGGCTACGACAAGGCGTCGCAGCTTGCCTACACCGCCTACCGCGAGAAGCGAAAAATCCGCGACGTAGTGCTGGAGGCAAAGGTTCTTCCCGACGAGCGGGTGGCGGAGCTGCTCGACCCCCGCGGAATGATCTGAGTGGGAGCACGCCGGCTGGGGCACGCCGGCTGAGGCCCGCCGCCCGGCACCGGGAAGGCGGACGCCATTGGTTGCACCGGGTGGACATGCGTAGTAGACTGAAGCGCAATCGGCCACCGGAATACAACGAGGAGCACAATCGATGGAACTGAATCACGCCGATCCCCAGTATCAGAAGGCAATGAGCCACTACCTCGCCGGCGAGTGGGCCGCTGCCGAGACCGCGTTTGGCGAATTACGCAGCGCCGATCCCGACAACACATTCTTCCTGCTCATCCTTGGAAACATCCGCTACTCCCTGGGCAAGCTCGAAGACGCGATCGCGACCTATCGCGAGGCGACCGCGATCAATCCCAAATTTGGTATTGCCTTCTACAAGCTCGGAGTCTGTCTCTACCGCATGGGGCGCCTCGACGAGGCGCTCGACGCGTTTTCTGCCGTGGTTGCGATGGGAAGCGAGAGCCACGCGATGGCAGGCTATTTTGTGGGGCTGATTCAATTCTTTCTCGGCAAGGACGAGGCGGCGGCCGCGGGATTTGCGGCGTTCCGGAAAACCTCGCGCGAGTCGCTGATCGCCAACTTCTACCTCGCGCAGCTCAAGATCAAGCACAAGGCGTACGGAGAAGCCCTCGACCTGCTGACCGAGCTCGCCGAGGCCACTCCCGATTTTGCCGAAGTCTACTACATGCTTGGGGTTGCCCATTACGGGCTCCACAATAATCTCGAAGCGATCAAGAGCCTGCAACGCGCGGTAGAGTTAAACCCCGAGGACGAACGTGCCCGGACCAAGCTCACGCTGCTCACCGACGTGCAGTGGCCGTAATCTCCGGAGATTGAGAAATGACACTGTACGTCTGCATGGTGTGTGGTTACATTTACGACCCGAGCGAAGGAGACCCGGACGCCGGGATCCCCGTCGGAACCACGTTCGACGCGTTGCCTGAAGACTGGGTCTGTCCGGTCTGTGGCGCTCCGAAAGAAGAGTTCAGTCCCGAAGAGTAACCGCGCCGGGGCACCCCGGGGCGCGATTTTTTGCTATTTGGACGTCATCACCCAGACGCCGTCCCACTCCAGCGGAGGTTGCTCCTGCAGCTCGCGACAGCGGGCCAGGTAGTGCGCGGCGGGGGGATCCTGCGTGCTGATCCGGGTGAACCGCGCCTCGGCGTCCGCGAAATTTCCTGCGTAATAGGACTGCAGCCCGTCCCGGAAGGCGTCGAGGCGGGGGCGCTCCCGTTCGAACTCATCCGGGAAAAAGGGCTCGTAGACTACAACCGGTTCCGCGCGGCCCACTACCGCAACGCGCGACAGTTCACGCGCCGCAAAGAGCGATCCCGTGCGCGAGAGCGTGGCGTGCGAAATCATCGTGTAGGTTCCAAACTGTTTGTTGATGCCTTCCAGCCGTGCCGCGAGGTTCACCGAATCGCCCAGCATGGTGTAGTCAAACCGCGTACGAGAACCCATGTTCCCTACCACCGCAGGACCGCTATTGATGCCAATTCGCATGAAGAGCTCTTTTCCAACTCGTTCGGCGAAGACCGGCCGCAACTCGGCGAGCTTCTGCTGACAGCGAAGAGCCGCCCGCACCGCACGCTCGGCGTGATCCTCCTGTGCCAGCGGTGCATTCCAGAAGGCGATGATGGCGTCGCCCTCGTACTTGTCCACGGTTCCACCTTCATCGTGGATGATGTCGGTCATCGCGGAGAGGTACTCGTTCAGCAGGGCGGTAAGGTCCTCCGGCGAGAGCCCCTCCGAGAGTGACGTGAATCCCTGAAGGTCGGAGAAGAAGATCGAGAGCTCACGACGTTCCCCGCCGAGTCGGAGCCTGCCGGGATCCTGAATCAGCTCTTCGATGACATCGGGACTGAGGTACTGCTGGAACGCGTTTTTTATGTAGCGCTTCTGTTTGCCCTCGGTTGCGTAGTTTGCCACGCTGGACCCAACCAACGCGAGTCCAACCCCCACCGTGGGCAGGAGCAACGGGACCCAGTAACCGCCGTGGTACCCGATGAAAGCGGCAACCGTGGGAACGGGCAGAAGCACAAGGTAGGCCACGACCGTAGGGCCCGCGCCGGCGATCAGGGTCGCGATCAGAGCGGAGGCGAGTACCAGCAGCACGGTAAGCGCTACGGCGCCCCAGACGGGGAAGGGGCGAATGAAGTCGTCGGAGAGCAGGTTCTCCAGCAGCGTCGCGTGAACATCCACTCCGGGCACCAGCGAGGTGATCGGGGAAGTGCGCAGATCAAACAGCCCGGGCGCGGAAAACCCAAACAGGACGTAGGCACCATCGAGCTCCGTCGGGTCGACCAGCGGTTCCTCGCCGGAAAGCAGTTGAATCTCGCTCTGCAGGATGGCCGCCGCGCTGAAATCGCGATGCCGTCCCCGCTCATTTTTGAACTGCAGAATGACCCGGCCGGAAGCATCCAGCGGGATCGAGTGCTCCCCAGCGCGCAGCGTATTGCCGTCGAGCTCGAGGGTGAGCGCGGAGCCGGCCTCCAGTGAAGCGAGCCAGGTGGCGAGACCGAGCGAGGGGACCACCTGGCCGTCAAACATCACGATGGGCCGTGCCCGCCGGTAGACTCCGTCGCTGTCGGGTTCAAGCTGCACGTTGGAGAGAACGCGGCTGTTCTGGGAAACTTCGGGAATGGGAAACGCTGCGCGCGGGTACCGGTATTCCAGAACGGGATCGCGCTCTCCACGGCCCGCAGCGGCCGTTCGTACGGCCTCCACACGCGGGAGCGGCACATCCAACGGCCATTGAAGGACCGTCCCGGTTTCCTGCCCGAAGAACGCGGAACCCACAAAGCGCTCGTACTGCGCAATCGCCGTGCCGAAGGCCTGATCGTCAAACACCCCAAACGCCGACGGTTCGAGGTAGAGTACGTCGAATGCGAGTGCTTCGGTATTGGCGCGGCCGACAAAGTTCACCAGGTAGGAGTAGACCTCACGCGGCCATGGCCAGGTGAGGCCCATCGCATCGCGCGCCCAGTCGAGACTCGCCTGATCAAGAAGAATCAGAACAACCCGCTGGTCGGGCTCCCGGCGCGAGGCAAAAAACCGGGCCCGGGCGTCCCAGGTTCTGGCTTCAAAGGTCTCGAGGGCGCCGCTGAACCAGAGTAGCAAAGCGCAGGCCGCAGCGATCGCCGCGACAATGCTGCCGCGAAGCAGCGCCGCGGTAAAGACACGCGCGGTCCGCGGGGTGTGATCGGGTTGCAATGCACTCATGGCATTCCCCCCGTTCAGATCGAACCGAGGGCGCGGTCAAACCGTCGCTGACGGGCGGCGACACCCACGGGCTGATGGCGGTAGGAACCAATGGCGCGCCGCACAACCGAGACGCGGGTGTCGGGAGCCGGGTGGGTGCGCGCGAAACCGGGCCCGGCAGGATCCCAACCTTCGCCCATGCGCTCGAGTACGCGGATCAGAGCCGCCGGATCGTACCCCACCCGCTTCATGATCTCGACCGCAGCCTCGTCTGCCTCGCGTTCGGCTCCCCGTGAGTAGCCGCTGTTGATCAGGGTGGAGGTGATGTCGGTGATGGAACCTTCGAACGCGGCGGTCAGCTCAGCGACTTCCGCAGATGTTGCAAACTGAGCGCCCGTAAGTGCAGCGCTGGTGAGGGCGGTTGTGATCCGCGACGTACGGATGGCCTTCAGACCGTGACGATGCTGAATGTGGCCAATCTCATGGGCGAGCACCGCCGCGAGATCATCCTCAGAACGGGTGAGCCGGAGCATGCCACGCGAAACAAAGATCAGCCCGCTGGGCGTTGCGAAGGCGTTCACCTCGTCGGCTTCCAGAATCATGAAGCGGTACCCGCCGAAGAGTTCCGGCCGGTCGGATGCGAGCGCGAGCGCCTGCCCAACCAGGTTGAGGTACTCGGTAGCGGTAGCATTGTCATAGGATCGGTACTGGTCCAGGATGACGGCTCCCACGGAGCGGCCGATGTAGTACTCCTGCTCCGGGGTGATGTCCTCAGCGCTTCGCTCAACCGCCTCGGCGGTTCGCGTCAGCGACTGCGCCTGCTGGTCGGTCATGCGCCCGGTTGCAACCGCGACACCCGTTCCAATTTCTGTGATCGATCCGAGGCCCGCGCAGCCGATGGCTGCAAGGACCAGGGTCGCGATGAACGCGATACGTATTGTTCTCGAAAAGCTGGTGCGGCGGTTCATTGGGCCGCTCCCGGGAGCCGCAGCTCTCCTTCGGCAAGGAAGGCTGCGAGGCGCGTGGGATCCACGCCGTAGCCCTCCATACGGTCGACGCTGGAAAAGTCGAGTCCCTGCTCTGCCCGATACCGGTCCTCGACTTCCTGATTGAACCCGCGACCTGCCAGAGCAACCTCGCTGCCGGTGGCGCCGCGCTGGGCGGACGCGTCGCCGGCCTGCATGACGATGCGCTTGGTAGTAAGGGCGGATCCGTGGACCCAGCCGGTTGCGCTCTGATGCGTAACCCGGGCCCATCCCTGCGCCTCTTCGAGTACGGACACCTGATCGCCGTATTGGAGCAGCGCGTCAACGCGTCCAAGGAAGCTGGGCGTGGCCCTCAACTGAGTCTCACGAACCTCGACGCTCATTGTAGTCTGGGTAAATGCCACCGCCGGCCCAAGCCAGAGCAGCAGGGCGACGGCTATCGGTAATTGTATTTGTTTCATGTTCGGGCGCCTCCCGCGCGGTTACCCGTACATCCTAAACCGAAACAGACAGCGTGTCAGCCGCCCCCGGTTGGGAGCTCACCGGCGGAGGTCGGGACACCGTACTCGGTCTCACCGTAGAGCTGCGATATCGTTGACAGGCCGTCGACCTTGACCAGATAGAGCCACGGTTTTGTGAAGTGAGCGCGGCGGTCGCGAAACCCGACGCGGTTGGGCAGGCCGGTTACGTGATTCTCGGCGGTCAGCGTGTAGCGCTGATTCATCAGCGACAGGTTGATGTATGACCGGATGGTGGCGGTCAGCTCGAGGCGGTCGAAGGGCTTGGTGAGAAACCCGGTCGCCCCGGCATCGAAGGCGCGAACGCGATCTTCGGTGGCATTCAACGCGGTGAGCATCAGGATGGGAACGCGGGCGGTTTCCTGGCGACTCTTGAGTTCGCGGGTCGCATCAACGCCGGAAACCACCGGCATCATCAGGTCCATGAGAATGAGATCGGGGACTTCGTGCAGGGCGGCAGCGACGGCCTCCCGGCCGTTGGTTACCTCAACGATCCGGTAGGGTTCGTCTTTCAGCGTCGAGATGACCAACAACCGGTTTATCCGGTTGTCATCGGCAAGCAGGATGAGCGGCTTCCGTTGCGATTCCACCGAAGTTGAGTCTACTGCATTGACCGCAGGATTACCACGCCATTATGCCCGCCAAATCCCAGGGAGTTGGATAGCGTGGTCCGGATGGTTCCCTCGACGCCCCGGTGGGGAACATAGTCAAGGTCACAGCCTTCATCGGGTTCATCGAGGTTGATGGTAGGCGGAAAGTACTGGTCCCGGATGGCGAGCACGCAGACGATTGCCTCTACCCCGCCGGCGGCTCCAATGAGATGGCCGTGCATCGACTTGGTGGACGAAACCTTCAGCCGGTAGGCGTGATCTCCAAACACCTGCTTGATGACGCTGGTCTCAATGGGATCATTGACCGGTGTCGAGGTCCCGTGCGCGTTGATGTAGTCGATGTCCGTTGGCGCGAGTCCGGCGTCGTTCAGCGCCATCTTCACCGCCGCGATCGCTCCCCGACCCTCCGGGTGGGGTGACGTCAGGTGGTTGGCATCGCACGTGACACCGGAACCGGCGAGTTCGGCGTAGATGCGGGCGCCCCGGGCGCGCGCGTGCTCGTACTCTTCACACACCAGAATCCCAGCCCCCTCACCGATCACAAAACCGTCGCGGTTTTTGTCGAAGGGTCGGGAAGCTTTCTCGGGCTGATCGTTGTACGCAGTGCTGAGCGCCTGAATCACGTTGAATCCGGAGACACCGAGCCTGGTGACACACGCTTCAACGCCACCGGCAACCACCACGTCACCGTGCCCCTCCCCGATCCAGCGAAGGGCATTCCCAAGCGCGTCGGTACCGGAGGCGCACGCTGTCGCGAGCGAATAGACCGGCCCCTGGGCGTTGATGGCAATTGCCACGTTTCCCGGACCGATGTTGGCGATCAGCTTGGGGATTGTCATGGGAGGAACGCGACTGGGCCCCTTCTCGTAGAGCTGCCAGTAGGAGTCCTCGATGGTCTGAAAGCCACCGATCCCGATACCCAGAATGACCCCAAGACGGGTTGGATCATAGGCGGTTGAGGGCGAAGCGCCCTCGGAAACGGATCCTTCTGCGGCAACGCCTGCAGCCATGAGCCCGGCGTCCCGCATGGCTTCCAGGCTCGCAGCAACCGCGTACTGCGAAAACAGGTCCATCTTACGGGCTTCTTTGCGGTCCATGAAGTCGGCAGCATTGAAGTTCTTGACCTCGGCGGCGATCTTGGTCTGGTACTCGGTTGCATCAAAGCGCGTAATGGGCGCAACTCCGCTGCGCCCTTCCCGAATTCCCTGCCAGAAGTCTGCTACGTTGTTTCCCAGCGGATTGACCGTTCCCAACCCGGTGATGACGACCCGTTTTCGCATGCAGCGCTCCTACATTCCCATTCCGCCGGTGATGTGCACCACCTGGCCGGTCACGTACGAGGCGAGGTCGGAGGCAAGAAAGAGCACAACCTTGGCAACCTCTTCCGGCTCACCAATGCGCCCCAATGGAATCTGGGCTCGAAGCGCGTCGCGCTGCTCTTCGTTGAGTTGCTCGGTCATCTTGGTGTTGATGAAGCCGGGCGCAATCGCATTCACGCGTACGCCGCGCCCCGCTACTTCACGGGCCAGACTCTTGGTAAAACCGATGAGGCCGGCCTTGGACGCCGAGTAGTTGGTCTGCCCGCCGTTTCCGATAACACCGACGATCGAAGCAACGTTGATGACGGAGCCGACGCGGCGTTTGATCATGCTGCGACTGATCACCTTGGAGATGTAGAAGGCGCTCGTGAGGTTGATGGTGAGCACGTCGTTCCAGTCCTTGGCGGTCATGCGGAAAACCAACCCATCACGGGTGATTCCGGCATTGTTGACGAGGATGTCGATGCCGCCGGACTCCTCCAGAATCTGCTCGCAGGTCGCGGTGATCGCGGCTTCATCGGCCACGTTTCCCTGCTTGAATACCGCCTTCTGGCCGTGCTTCGCGGCAATCTCCTGATACTCCGCCAGAGACTCGCCTTCGGCGAGGTCGATGTAATAGACCGACGCGCCGTTGTTCAGCAGCGTCAGTACGATTTCCCTTCCTATACCCCGGGAACCACCGGTTACCAGAGCAGTTTTTCCTTGTACCAACATGAGTTTCTCCTTTGTGCCTGCGCCCGCAACGGCCGGAGTCTGCGCATCGGCCGCGCGATTGGGCGATGAATATTCGTTTTCCCCTCAGCCGGATATGACCGACCGGCTGCGCTCAAGCGCGACCAGCGATTCAATCTGTTCGAGCGTTCCCGCTGAGCTGCACTGCAGCATCACGTCGGGGTTGGTCTTCAGCCAGGCGTTCCAGAGCCCGCCGAGGACCGTACCAGGTCCGGCCTCCACAAACCCCATGACGCCGTCGGTTACCATGCTCGTCATGGTCTGTGTCCACTGAACGGGCGACACAAGCTGCTGGACGCAGAGCCGCTTCAGCTCGTCTCCCGATTCTACCGATTTTCCGGTGACGTTGGAATAGACGGGTTTGCGCGGGTCCGCGAAGGGCACGGCCGCCAGCTCACGCGCAAAATCGCTGCGCGCCTGATCCATGAGGGGACTGTGAAACGGTCCCGACACCTTGAGCCGGATAATCCGTCGGGCGCCGGCCTCCTTGAGGGCCGCTTCGGCAGCGGTCAGCGCGCTGCTGGTGCCGGAGACTACCGTTTGCGCCGGACTGTTGTGAATGCCCGGATAGGCGTCGGGAATCCCCTTCAGGACGGAGACCACGGTGTCGTATCCGAGGCCAAGTACCGCCGTCATGCCGGCAGGACCGTCGGCGCCGTCGAGTGTGCGGCTGGCGGCCTCCATCACCTGCCCGCGCGCGCGAACTACCGGAAAGACGGTACGCACGTCCAGGACCCCGGCATCTACCAGCGCCGCGTATTCACCAAGGCTGAACCCGGCTACGCGCTCCGCGGTGATGTTGAACTCCTGCAGCACCCGAGCTGCAGCGATATTGACCACCGTCATGGCGATCTGGGTATTGTCGGTTGATTTCAAGTCATCTTCGCTGCCGTCAAAGACCAGCGCGGCAACGTCAAACCCTACCTGATCGGACGCGAGCTTGAATAACGAACGAACACTTTCGGAGTGATCGTAGAGATCCCGGCCCATACCGGGGAATTGTGCACCCTGTCCGGGATAGAGAAAACTGTAGTGCATGGACTCCTCCCGAGTTGGAGAAAACGGTAGCACGCGGCAAAACCGGTGTCAAGGTCGGTCATGGGCCGACAAAACGCCGCCCTTGCCCACACTGGTGGTTTCCCGAGAGCACAGTTTTCGCACCACGTCAGGAGGAGTACCCATCGAGCCGAACAATTGGTATCTTCTGAGAGAATTGACCCGAACGGGGAAGGCGGCTACAATGGACACACTCATGAACAGATCAAACTTCGCGCACGTTCGGGCGGTTGGTTCGTACGCCCCTCCCCGCCGTATGTCCAACGATGAGCTCGCGCTGCTGGTAGATACCTCGGACGAGTGGATTTTCTCGCATACCGGCATCCGATTCCGACACATTGCTGACGACGCGGTAGCGGCCTCCGACCTTGCGGTTGAAGCGGCGCGAATTGCCCTGGACCGCGCCCAGATGCCCGCACATGAGATCGATCTGATTCTGCTCGCCACGTCCACCCCCGATCATCCCGGGCTGCCGGCTACCGCGTGCGTTGTTCAGGATCGCCTTGGCGCGGACCGGGCGGCGGCAATGGATCTGGTCGCCGCGTGCACCGGGTTTGTCTACGGGATCGAAACGGCGCGGGCGTTCATTCAATCCGGTTCGGCCCGCACGGTGCTGGTCATTGGAGCGGAGGTGTACAGCAAAATCATCAACTGGAAAGACCGAAACACCTGCGTGCTCTTTGGCGACGGAGCCGGCGCGGCGCTCCTCTGCGCCTCCGGCGAGGAGAACCCGAGTCGTGTGGTGGACAGCGTGCTCTATTCCCGAGGACAGGGGGCTCCGGCGCTTGGCCGACCCGCGGGTGGCAGCCGCACGCCGGCCACCGCTGCGGACGGCAGCGACCTCTACCTGTCAATGGACGGCCGCCGTGTCTACACCTTCGCCATTGCCGCCATTATTGAGGCCATTGAGAGCGTTCTGAAACGAAACGACCTGACCTTTGACGACATCGACTACGTGGTTCCACATCAGGCAAACGTGCGCATCATCGACGCCGCCGCAAAACGCGGAGGGTTCGATCCTGCCAAGTTTTTCACCAACATCGCTGAATACGCCAACACATCCGCTGCGTCGATCCCCATTGCCCTCGACGAGATGGTCTCGCGCGATCTGCTCAAGCCAGGACACCGAATCATCACCGTAGGGTTTGGCTCCGGCCTGACCTACGGCGCCAACCTTATCATCTGGTAGCCGTCGCGGATTTGACCCCGGCCCGTCCCGGTGGTACATTGAAGGCACGCGGAAACGCGATGTAAGGAGTAACATATGGCGACTGCAACAACAAAAACCAAGACCAACGTTGGCCTCGAACCCGCTGCAACCGAAGCGATTGCCCAGGCACTGAATGGCTATCTGGCCGACCTTCACGTGCTCTACACCAAGCTGCACAACTTTCACTGGAACGTCGAGGGCGAAGCGTTTTACACCCTGCACGAGGTGCTGGAAGGTCTCTACGACGCCGTTCACGCTGAACTCGACGACGTCGCCGAGCGCGTTCTCAAGATCGGGCACCGCCCGCTTGCGTCGCTGGCGGACTACATGAAGAATGCCAGCCTCCATGAAGAGCCGAGCCGAGCCTACAAGGGCACCGAGCTGGTAGAGATTCTTCTGAAAGACTACCAACATCTCACCCACTCGCTGCGGGAGACCATCAATCTTGCCGGTGAGCACGGAGATGAAGGAACCGCGGACGATGCGGTGGGCATGCTGAAGGACAAAGAGAAAGCGATCTGGATGCTCACCGCCTATCTTGGCTGAGTTACCACGCGCCGAAGACCGGGGCTGAAGGCTGCAAGCAGAGCCGCTGCAGCGAGCACCGCACCGGTCACGGCAAAGACCAGCCGGATTTCCTGCATGAGTGCGTCGATGAGTACCCCCGAGGCGGCGTAGGCAAACGGGGTGCTCAAAGCTGCTACTGATTCGATCAATGAAAACACCCGTGCCCGCCGTCCGGCGGGCACCGTTCTCTGAACCACCGTATTCACCATCAGGTTGATGGACGCGATTGCAGCCCCGGAAACCAGTAAGCCTGCAAACAGCACCCACGGCGTGAGCAGCAGTGCGATGAGCAGGAGCATCAACGCGAGCGCGGCAAAGCTTCCCACCAGAACCACCATGTCTGCCGAGCGTGAAAGCGTCACGGCCGCCCACATCAGATAGGCTGCAATGCCTCCAGCGAGCGTCACGGCAAAGGCAAGCCCAACGAAGGCGGTAGGAAGCCCCATGGTGTCTTCGATCACAAAGGGCAATACCAGAAGCAGCGGAGGCGAGAGCAGGAAGACCGCCGAGTTTGCCAGCAGCAGCGCGCGCAGCCCGCGGCGACGCAGCAGATACCGAACGCCTGCCACCGTCTGACGGATAATTCCCCGCACGGGACGCGACTCGCTGAGACTGCCATCCTCTCCCACTGCGCGCCCGCTCCCGCCGGCGCCGGGGGGTGTCGGAACGCGAATCCACGACTCCTGCAGAGCCGACAGCAAGAATGACACCCCATTCACCACCAGGACCGGTACCAGGCCCACCACGGCAAAGACCAGACCCCCAACCGCGTTCCCCGTCATGTTACCGATCTGGGTACCGGCCGCTCGCAGGGAGTTTGCGCGCTTGAGTTGGGGCTCCGCGACTATCTCGGGAATGAGCGCGGGAACCGCAGGCAGAAACAGCGCGTGACAGATTCCGGCCAGCGCGGTAATCACCAGGAGAAGCGCAATTGAGAGCCCCGCTGGGCTCATCGCCGCCACTGCGAGCAGCAACATGAGGATTCCCCTCGCGGCGTCGCTCCACACCAGGGCAGATCGCCGCGACCAGCGATCGGCGAGGGCGCCCGCAAACGGACCAAGAAGAACCGGCGGAAGCAGCGCAACGAAGTTGTAGAATCCCAGCAGCGTGGCCGAGCCGGTTGTCTCTTTCAGGTAGAGAATGATCACAATGAGGTACACGCTGCTTCCCAACACAGAGACAACGTTCCCCGCGAGCAGAAGAGAAAAATTGCGCCCCAGCGGCTGCCGCGGTTGTTTCATGCGCTCCAATATACGATATTCACTCTGGACGGTGAACGATGCAGAATCCGGTGTCCCACTACTACGATCGAAACACCAGCCGATTCCTTCGCTTTGCCGCTGCGGGTGCGGGTGCGACCATCCATCGCGCCGTGTGGAGCGAGGGCGTTACCAGCCGGACACAGGCCGTGCACTCCGTACACGACCTGCTGCTCCGCCACGCACCGGCCACCATCGCGGGTGGGGCCCCGGTGGCGTGGGATCTTGGGTGCGGGGTTGGCGCCTCTATCGAGTACCTGGCCGCACGGCGTCCCGGCCGCTACCGCGGTCTGACCATCAGCAATCTGCAGCAGCGACTTGCGTCGGAGCGACTTGGGAAAGCGGGGGGCGACGCAGCGGTGCTGAAGGGTGATTTCTGCGACCGTGTAGCCATCGCGCAGCTTCAAACGGATGGAGCCCCGGATCTGGTCTACCTCATTGAGGCGTTCGTACACGCCACCAAGCCCACTGAACTGCTTGCTGCGGTAGCAGGCGCGCTTAAGCCGGGCGGGCGGCTCTGCATCTGCGATGATATGTCGGTCCGCCCGGAGTTCAGGGAGCACCCGCTGCTGCGGCGATTCATGCGTGGCTGGCAGCTTGCCACACTCTGGAGCAGCGGGGAAATTCGCGCCTGCGCCGGTGATCACGGTCTCTCCTGCGTCCTCGATCTTGATCTCACGCAATGGACCGAAACGGGCCGACTGCGCGACCGGTTCATCCGGGTGGTGGTGGCGCTCGCCGACTGGAGCCGGTTCAGCCGGAGCCGAATCGCGCAGCGCCCCTTCTGGGGAAATATGCTCGGTGGCGACGCCCTGCAACGGGCCACGCGTCGTGGGATGATTGAGTACCGGTTTCTGGTGCTGGAAAAGCGATAAGCCTGCGTTCCGTGCGAGCCCCAACTTACGGGCTCGAGCGGCTCCAACGGAAACACAGCTGTGGCCGAAGGGCGAGATCCCATCCAAACGACACCGCCAGCAACACGATGACCACGGCGTTGAACGCAGACGCCAGTGGCAACGGCAGAAATGGGGCGCCGGCCGAGATCAGGGCAATCATCTGCAGCGCGCAGACGGTTTTTGCAAACAGCTTATACACCGCCGGCGTGTGTGGCGGATCGCTCTGGAACCCGAAGAGCAGAAAGTAGACCGGGTGGAAGAGCGACGAAATCACCACCCACCCACCAAGACCAAACCAGCGGTGTGCGAGAACACAGAGCCCAACCGAAAAGAGCACGTCGTTCTCCATATCCCAGGTGGCGCCAAAGGGCGTGGCACCAAACCGTCGTGCGACCGCTCCGTCGGCCATATCGCTCAATTCGGCCAGTACCAGAACAGCAAACACCACCCACTGTGCCGTCAGATCAAGCGCACCTCCGCGCGCCTCACCGCCGCTCAGCCAGGCCAACAGACCCACCACGCAAAGGGTTCGCACGGCGGTCACGAGGTTTGCCACGTGAAATCCACCGCGGTGGTCACCGGCACCCCAGTAGAGGGCCGCAAGCAGCACCGCGAGCGTTCCGGCAACCAGTAGAGAGGCGGCGGATCGCGAAGCAATCGCAAAGGGCAACGGAAGGACTACAAGCGCAGTCACAATCAGAATAGCCGCTGAAGCGGTCAGGCCCCAGACGTTGTAGAAGCGCTGCCACCTCTGGGAAGGCGGCGGAGTGCGCGTCTCAGCGTTCATCAGAGCCAATCGTAGGGAGCGCGGGCGATCATGCGGACCACGGCGGCAGGCCCCCCGTGTCCGCGGCCCTCGTTGAGCGTGTAGACCAGCTCTTCGAGAAGCTCGAGGTGAAAGCCCGCAAACTCGCGGCGAAGCTCATCGGCAGAGACCATCATGGCGGGGTCCGGGGGGCCACCGCTGGTGTAGCCCTCGGTTCGCTGCTCGGGCCGGAACCATTCGCCCGCAACAAATCCGCCCGGTGCAACGGCTTCTCGCATCAGGGCAAACCAGCGCGGTTTGGTGTCTGGGGCCGAGTGCAGGAAACTGGTGATTACGGCGTCGTAACGGTGAGCGGGTTGCCACGTGAGCAGGTCGGCGTGAACCCACTCGACGCTGACCTTCTTCTCAGCGGCGAGGCGGCGCGCTTTGGCTATGCCCACCGCCGACGCGTCGACTGCCGTGACGTGTCCGGCTTCCACTGCCCACGCGACGGCGTTGCGTCCCTCGCCGCAGGCGAGCTCCAGCACGGTTCCGTGTGGTCGAAGCAGGTGCAGGGTGGTCTTGAGGAAGACGTTGGGCTCGGTGCCAAATCGGTAATCGTCGGCGTCGTAGCGTTGATCCCAGAAGGCGCCGGGATCATCACGAGGATCTTCGGACGGCACAGCTCAGGTCTCGCGGATGTCCATCACCTCGATGATGCTGGGCTCCACGGCCTTGAGAAACGCTTCGCGGCTCAGCCCTTCCACCTTGATGACGCAGACGGAGTTGTCCGATGCGTTGCCAGGCCAGGTCCCCAGCGAAACGATGTTGCCCCCCGCTTCGCCGATTTCCTTCCCCAGGTCGGCGATCTCGCCGGGACGTTCGGGAATGCGGAAGGTAGCGCGGATACCCGGTTTCCGGATGCCGAAGAGATCGATAAAGACCCGAAAGATGTCGGATTCGGTGATGATGCCAACCAGTTTTCCGGCGTCATTGAGTACCGGCAGCCCGCCGATATTGTTGTCGCTCATCAGGCGCGCGGCATCTTCGATGGTGTCGTTTGCATTGGCCGTGAGTGGCTTCCGCGTCATGACCGTTTCCACCTTCAGCTTTGACAGAAGATTGGTCATCTCGTAGACGTTCAGGGTTGAGGCCGGTGACGGAGAGGCATACAGCAGGTCTTTCTCGGAAACAATACCCACCAGCGCGCCGCGTTTGTCCATCACCGGGAGTCGGTGAATCTTTTCACGGCGCATCAGCGCCTGCGCGTCGGTGACTGAGGTACTGGGCTCAATGGTAAACGGGTTTTCTGTCATTATTCGTGAAACAATCATGGCTTACTCCGTACGCCCATTATACACCCAGATAGGCGCTTTTGACCTCATCGTTTTCCAGCAGCGCGGATGCGGCATCCGCGAGCACGATGACGCCGTTCTCCATCACATACCCTCGATGCGCGATGCGAAGCGCCATATAGGCGTTCTGTTCCACGAGGAAGATGGTGGTTCCATTCTCGCGGTTGATCTGCGTCAGGATCTCAAAGATCTGCTGCACGATGAGGGGCGCGAGGCCGAGGGATGGTTCGTCGAGCAACAGAAGTCGCGGCCGCGCCATGAGTGCTCGCGAAATGGCGAGCATCTGTTGCTCGCCGCCACTCAGGGTTCCACCTGCCTGGTGACGCCGTTGCGACAGAATTGGGAAGAGCGTGAAGACGTAATCCAGGTCCTTGTGTATCTCCGCGTTGTCGCGGCGCAAATAGGCGCCAAGATCCAGGTTTTCCTGCACGGTGAGGTAGGGGAAAATGCGCCGCCCTTCGGGAACCTGACAGATTCCGGTGGCGACAATCTGGTCGGGCTCCAGGGCACCGAGGTCCTGTCCTTCGAACGCGACCACTCCCGACGCAGGCCGGACAATCCCCGAGATGGTCATGAGAGTGGTGCTCTTGCCCGCCCCGTTGGCGCCGATCAGGGTGATGATCTCACCCTTCTGCACGCTCATCGAGACAGATTTCAGGGCTTGGATCGACCCGTAGAATGTGTTTACGTCCTTGAGCTCAAGCACTGACGTCCTCTCCCAGGTAGGCCTTGATGACGGCGGGATTCTTCCGCACCTCGGCAGGGTTGCCGACCGCAATCAGCTTGCCATAGTCCATGACGTAGATGCGCTCTGAGAGCGTCATGACCAGACTCATGTCGTGTTCGATCAGAAAGATCGACAGATTGTGCTCGGAGCGTAAACGCCGGATCAGGCCCACCAGATCGCGCGTCTCCTGCGGGTTCATGCCCGCGGCGGGCTCGTCGAGCAGCACCAGGAACGGCTCGGTCGCGAGGGCGCGAGCGATTTCCAATTTGCGCTGAGCCCCGTACGGCAGGTTCTTGGCCGTCTCGTTGGCCCACTTGCCGATACCAACTATCTCGAGCGCCCGATACGCGTCGAGCACCACCTGCTCTTCTTCGGCCCGCGTGCGCTTGTCGCGAAAGATCGCGCCGAGTATTCCGGCGCGCAACCGGCAGTCGCGTCCGATCATCACGTTCTCCAGCACCGTCATCTCGGGGAAGAGGCGGATATTCTGAAAGGTCCGCGCCAGCCCCTGGGCGGTGATGAGGTGTGGCCGCATATTGGTAATGGTCCTGGGATCGGTCCCCGGCTTCTGAATGGTGACACTTCCGGCCGTAGGTGTGTACATGCCGGTCACGCAGTTGAAGAAGGTTGTCTTACCGGCGCCGTTGGGCCCGATGAGCGCAACGATCTCACCATCGTTGATCTGAAGATCAACGTGGTCCACAGCGCGAAGACCCCCAAAGTCCATGGTCAGTCCGCGAACGTCGAGTACCATCGCCCTACCCCTCTATGCTGAGGTCGCCCGACTCGGTGACCGCCTGCTGTTTTTCCACTGAGGAAATCGTGTACGCCCGCCGCCGTTTCTGAATGATGCCGCCCGGCCGGAAGACCATCATGGTGACCAGGATCGCCCCAAAGAGCAGCATGCGAAACTGCACGAAGGCGCGCAGATACTCGGGCACCAGAATGAGAACCAGGGCCCCCACGATAACACCCGGGATGGACCCCATGCCGCCAAGCACCACCGTACAGAGCACGATGATCGACTCCCAGACGGAAAAGCTCGCCGGATTGATGAAGGTTGTACGGGCGGCGAAGACCACGCCCGCCATTCCTGCCCAGACCCCGCCGAGCCCCAGCGCAGTGAGCTTGGTCTTGGCGACGTTGACACCCATGGCCTGAGCGGCGATTACGTCTTCTTTCATCGCAACAAACTGTCGCCCAATTCTACTGTTTTCAAGTCGGCGTACCACAAAGATGGTAAACACCACCAGAGCGATCATGGTGAAGTAGATGAAGACCGTGGTCTGCGGCAGCGTCATACGCATGCCGGGAATTGTCGGGCGCGGGATACTGCGGATACCGGCGGTACCACCCGTTACATCCGCCCAGTTCTCAAGAACGAGGCGGGTTATTTCCGCAAAGGCGAGCGTGACAATTGCGAGGTAGTCACCGCGCAGACGGAGAACAGGAATCCCAATCAGAAGGCTCGCAACCCCGCCGATGAGGGCGCCAACCGGCAGGGCCATCCAGAAGTTCAGTCCAAATTGCTGGTTGAGCAGAGCATATGAGTACGCGCCGAGCGCGTAGAACGCAATGTAGCCAATGTGCAGCATTCCGCCGAGGCCAATAATGATGTTCAGTCCCAGGCCAAGAACCACGTAGAGCAGTGCCGTGATCATCACGTTGGTCTGCCACATGCCACCGGCAAAAGGAAAGATTCCAATTACCACCGCAAGCACGATGAACGATCCAAGGGTAAAATGGCGCTGCCGGGTCAGTATCGCAATCCGCGCGCGCACGGCCGCGATCCCCCGGGAACCTGGACCGCTAGGGTTTCCCCCACCGTTCTTCTTCCGCTCCAGCGCAACGCGCCATATCCAGGATCCCACGAAGGTTCCCGCAATCACCCATACCAGGTTGGACCAGCGCCACACAATGGAACGAGCTGCCACGTCTGCTCTCATCACCATGATCGGAAAGGTGAGAATCGCAAACCAGATGGAGATCAGCAACGATCGCCGCGCAAAATCAACGTGCCGGTTCAGGGTGGGACGGATTGTCTGAGCTGTATCGGACATCGGTCTACACCTTCTTGTTTTCCGGGCGCCCGAGGAGGCCCGAGGGTTTCAGAATCAGGATAATGATGAGGATGGCAAAGGCGAAGACATCCTCATAGTCGCTGGAGATGTATCCAGCTCCCAACGACTCGGTCAGGCCGAGCACAAAGCTGCCAAGAACCGCTCCGGGAATGCTTCCGATCCCGCCGAGCACCGCGGCAACGAAGGCTTTTATTCCGGCCATGAAGCCAATGTAGAAGTTGATCTGACCGGTGAACGAGCTGATGAGCACCCCACCGAGGGCCGCAGTGGCGGAACCGATCACAAAGGTAACCGAGATTACGCGGTTGACGTTGACACCAAGAAGCATCGCCATGGTCTTATCTTGACTTGCGGCACGCATCGACTTTCCAATTCGGGTGAACTTGATCAGAAATGTGAGGGCAACCATCACGATAGCCGTGGTAGTGAGAATTACCACCTGGGCAGAGTTGATGCGCACCGGCAAGGTCTGAAGAAACTGCATTTCTGGAATAAGCGTCGGAAAGGGCACGAAGTTGGAGGTCTGGGCGAGGCGGACGTAGTTCTGCAGAAAGAGCGACATACCGATCGCACTGATAAGCGCGGAGAGCCTCAGGCTGTTTCGCACCGGCTTGTACGCAATTTTCTCCATGGTGAACCCGTAGGCTGCAGAGTAGACCATCGCGATCAGACTCGCGATGACCAGGATGCTGATGCCATCAAGACCGAGAAAGCTCAGCGCCAACGCTACAATGAGTGCGGTAAAGGCGCCGATCATGTAGATTTCACCGTGGGCAAAATTGATCAGTTCGATGATGCCGTACACCATGGTATACCCGAGCGCGAGCAGCGCGTAGATGCTGCCGCGGGTCAACCCGCCGATGACGAGATTGAGGAAATAGTTCACCGTTTAAGCACCTTCTGGGATTGGAATACAACCGAGGCCATCCCACGCGGTCGCGCGGGATGGCTCGTGTGTGAACGGTAAACGGAACTCCGGTGAGTTTCGTTATCGAAGCTCAACATAGCGGCCGTTCTGAACCTGGTAGACGGCGAAACCAACGCCCATGGCGTCTCCTCGCTCATCAAACCGGATCGGGCCGAGCGGCGTCTCAACGGTGTTGTTCCGCAGCGCGTTACGAATACCGTCGTAGTCGGTGCCTCCGGCTTCAATCGCGGCAAATAGCGCAACAGCAGCTGCGTAACCGTTCATGAAGAAAGGACCAGGATCTTCACCAAAGCGTTCGCGATGACGGCTGGTTGCATCCTGCGCCATGGGGTTGTCAGCCGTATCCATCGGGCCGGTAGCAAACACGCCCTCGGCAGCAGCGCCAGCCGTCTGGATGAACGCATCGTCCTGCACGCCGTCACCAGAGATAAACGGAACGGTCATGCCGCGACCGCGCATCTGGCCGATCAGGCGGGACGCTTCCGGGTGATACCCACCGTACATGACGACGTCCGGACGAGCGGCTTCGACGCGTGCAATGATCGCGGAGTAGTCAACGGCACCCGGGGTTATTCCGTCAAAGAGCACCACCTGGCCGCGGCCGTCTGCTTCTACGAAGCCACGAGCAAACTCAGCGAGACCACGTCCGTAGTCGCCACGATCATGCAGGATAACGATGCGACGGGCGTCCATGGTGTCGAGCACGAAGTCAACCTGCAGGCGAGCCTGAGCGTCGTCCGATGCGATGGTGCGGAAAAAGTTGGGGAAGTCGCCGCTCTGGGTCAGAGCAGGGTTGGTCGCGGACGGAGAGATGGATACCAGGTTTGAGTCCAGGTAGGTCTCGAGCACCGCGAATGTGGCGCCGCTGCAGATGTGTCCGATGATGGCGGTTACGCCGTCACCAATGAGTTTTGCTGCGGTGTTGGCAGCAACTTCCGGCTGACACAGCTCATCTTCCACAATCAACTCAATCCGGCGACCGTTGATTCCACCCGCCTCGTTGATGCGATCGGCTACCATGCGTGACGCGTTTACGGTGGGCAATCCGAAGGTAGCGAGGTCACCGCTGTGGGGACCGGCGACACCGATGCGGATCGGCGCCGTGGCTGCGCGCTCGCCCTGCCCGGCGCTGGTCAACAGGACCATCAGCGCGAGGACGGACATCACCGCAACGGCCAGTACAAGTTTCTTGTTTCGTGATTTCATGATTCCTCCTTAAGGAATAATTGAAACCTATCGATACCATACTCATCGAAAAAAAGCAATGCGTTCCCGCATAATGATACAGTACCGATGAACGCTCAGTTCGATTTCGGCACCGGATGATCCGCGCGGAAGGCGGCGAGGCGGCGGTCCAGTTCGGGCATCACCTCGGTTGGCAGGAAGGAGACGCAGGCACGCAGGCCCTCGCGCCGGGCGCCGGTGGAGCTGAGGGCAATCGCGCTGATGCCGTAATAGAACAGTTCGGCAACCAGTGCTTCTCCGGTAAACCCGGGATAGGCGATGGTGAAGTAGAAACCGTCGCCAAGCGGCTGGTCTACGTCGGTGTCGTAGACGAGAGAAAAGCCGTGGCGCACGAAGATGCGCTTCGCCTCGGCGGCGCGGCCGCTGTACTCGTCGGCGGTGTCGAGAAAACGGTACTCGCCCTCGTTGACTGCTTTCAGGATGGCCGCCAGCCCGTACTGCGCCGAATGGCTGACGCCCGCGCTGAAGCCGTAGAGGGCACCGAGGGTCAGGGCCGCGCCGAAGCGTTCGTGCCCAAACCAGCCGGCGAGCTCGGGGTAGCGTCGGGCATACTGCGCATCCGGCACAACCAGCATTCCGACGCGCTGTCCCGCGTAGCTGAACGCCTTGCTGCTGGAGATGAGCAGCAGGGCGCGGTCACTGTGGTGCAGCACCGAGGGCTGAAACGGCGCATTGCCGTCGAGGCGATACGGCGTGCGGGTGTCCATGGCGATGTAGGCAAAATCTTCGAGCACGAGCAGGTCGTGGCGATCCGCGGCGGCCGCAATCACGGCGAGCTCCTCGTCGTTGAGACACATCCAGGTGGGATTATTGGGATTGGAGTAGAGCAGCGCGCAGACCGAGCCGTCTGCGAGCTGAGCCTCCAGGGCCTCGGCAAGTTTCGGCCCCCGGCTGTCGGCAATGTCGAGGCGGCGCACCTCGAGGCCAAGCATGCGCGCCTGCAGGGCGTGAACGGGAAAGCCGGGATCGAGAAAGAGCACCGCACGCCGCCCCGGATGCATGTGCCCCGCCACCAGGAACGCGGCCATGCTTCCCTGCAGGGTGCCCACCGTGGGCAGGCAGCCCTCTTCGCTCACCGAAACGCCGATCACGTTTTGTACAAAGCGCGATACTTCGTGTTTGAGCTCGGGGACCCCGGCTACCGGCGGATAGTGCTGCGCGACACCCGCGGCAAGCGCCGCCCGCTCTGCTTCCACGCCAATGGCAGGAGGGGCAAGCCCCGGGATTCCCATCTCCATGCGAAGAAAACTGACGCCGCTGTCGGCCTCGATCAGATCGATGAGGCGGCGGATCTCGCGGATGGACGCGCCACCAACGTTGGCGAGACCGGTCTTCTGGATTGCGGCCTCGACAATGGTGCGCGGGATGGGTGTGTGCTGGTTCATGGGCTTCTTCCTTGTGCCGGGGGATCAGGGCTGGTATAACCTACAAAAAAGGTGGCGCTTGTTCCAGACCGAAGCGGATACCGTGGGACACGTAATCCCGTGCGGAGGTAGCATGATGATCAAACAGCTGAACGTCCAGTTGGAAAACCAGCCCGGCAGGCTCCACGTGGTGAGCGCCGCGATGGCGGCCGCCGGGGTGGACATTTGCGCGATGACGGTGTCGGAGAATGCAACCGCCGGGGTGTTTCGACTTCTGGTTTCCGACATAGACCGGGCACGCCAGCTGATGATGGAGCAGCAGATGCCCGCCTCGGTAGAAGACGTTGTGGCCATCCGCATCTCCGACGAGCGCGGAAGTCTTGCCCGCCTGCTCGAACCGATCTCCGCAGCGCGGATCAACATCGTCTATATGTACGCCTTCTCTCGTGCGGCCAACGACGCGATCGCGGTCTTTCGCTTCAGCGAACCCGAGCGCGCGGTGGAAACGCTTCGCGCCCACGGCTGGGAGCCCGCTTCGGTTGATGCGCTGTTTGGCGCCCGGGGTGGAGAGCGATGAGCGGCGTCGGCATTATTGGCGCGGGTCCGGTCGGGAGCGTTCTCGCCGCGCGGCTGATAGCCGCCGGGCAGCACGTGACGGTGTGTGAGGTGAACGCGCAGATGCGCGCGCGGCTGATCAAATCCGGCATCACGGTAGCAGGAACACCCGCGGTTCCGGTGCCCCGCGTGATCGAACGGATCGATGGCTTCCGCGATGAGCCGCCCGCCGTGCTCTTCCTGGCGGTCAAGGCACCCGCCCTGCCCCTGATCTGCGACGCCCTGTCCGACGTGCTTCCGCCTGAGACCACGGTGGTGAGCTGGCAGAACGGCATCGATACCGAGCGCGTGATTGCCGCGAGCCTTGGCGCAGACCGGACGGTGCGCGCGGTGATCAACCAGGGCGTCTCGTTCGCACCCGACGGCTCGGTAGTGGTTGCCTTCGAGCAGCCGCCGCACTACGTGCAGGAGGTGGCGCCGGCCGGCCGGTCCGCCGCCGAGTCGGTGGCGGAGCTCCTGAGCGACGGCGGCGTGCCAACACAGCGTGCGGAGAACCTGGTCTCCATGGTGTGGCGCAAGGCGATCCTGAACGCGGGGCTCAACGCCCTCTGCGCGCTCACCGGCATGAACATGCGCGAGGCGTGGAGCGACGCCTTCGCCCGCGACCTCGCCATTGAGACCATGCGCGAAGGAGTACGCGTCGCGCGCGCCAACGAGATCATGCTCGGCTGGGACTACTACCAGGGCGCGCTCGACTACCTGTCGCGCGCCGGCGAGCACAAGCCGTCGATGCTGCTCGACCGTGAAGCGGGCCGCCGCACCGAGATCGACTTTATCAACGGGAAGATCGTGGAGTACGGCGAGATCGCGGGAGTGCCGACGCCGCACAATAAGAGTTTGCTGGCGCTGGTGAAGGCGATGGAGCGCAAACTGTAGCCGGTGGTGCGAAAATTGTGCTTTGTTCGAGCAGGGGCGAAAGCGGCGAATACCCCGGGTGCGGGCTTCGGTCAGTGATGACTTTTCCTGACTCGCCGAGCGGTGACAATTCCCGCTCCAATGAAGAGACTCCCCACCGTTGCCACAACCGCGATCCATTTGGCCGTGGTGACCGGCCCGATCACCGGCAATACCGGGTGATGCGCTGGAAAACCTGCTAACGCGACAAGAACAGCGATGTTCTCGACGTAGTCCAGAACACACGCCACAACAGCGACCGCAGAGAGCCCCCGAGCCCAGCCGGGTTGGCCCAGCGCCCCACGAAACAGCGACTGAAGCGCGAGCACAAAGAACGCGGTGTACGCGAGCGGAAAGAAGAAATCCACGAGAAGCATACGCCGATACGCATCGAGGAGCCCTTCGTCGGATAGCTCGGCGAGAATCGCTGCGATGCGTTCCCCGTCCGCACCAAACTGCGTGTCGGGGATGGGCTCCGGCGCGAGGAGCGAGATCGCCACGAAGAGCAGCACGGTGACAAGCGCTGAAGCGAGCAGCGGGGTGCGCATCAGAAGCGGCGGGCGGGGATGGGATCGGCCCGAACTACTCATTAAAAATCTCCAAGATTTGAGGCTCCGTGAGAATCCCGGAATAGACCCGCAAGTCGCTCATGAACCCGTTGAATCGGAACAGGTTGTTGGTGACGCCCCCGATCGCGAGCGGGGTGTTGGTCGCGAACACATTCAGAATCGGGCCCGAGGCGACTTGCACCCCGTCCCGGTAGATCGCACCCGTCGCCATCAGCCGACTCACGGTAAACACCACATGGTGCCAGATTCCGTCGACCACCGCATCAATCGGCGATTCAGTCTTTTCCTGGTTGGTTTCATCGCCGGTCTCCAGCACGAGTCGGCGATCCGATGTGTTCCAATTATTCACGAAGAGCTTGAATCCATCAGACGAACCCTGGTCGGTATTGTTCGCGAATATCGTGCGTACACTTTGGCCGCCGGAAACGCGGATCCAGACCGATACGGTGAACTCATCTCCCAGATCGATTGCGGGCACCGCAAGCTGGTACGCCCCTGTAAACTCGATACTCTGGCCCAGCCCTTTGCCGGGATTTTCCGTTGACCAGACCGGGCTGCCGGTTGCGTCGTTCGTACCGACGGAATCTGCCAGGGTTGCATCGAGGGTCCAGCGGGTAAGGAGGGATGGCGCAGGGTCGGTTTCCCACTGTGCGTAGAGGATCAAATCCGGACCTCCGACCACAAACGGATGGGTATCTGACTCGGTATACCCATCGCCGGAACCGTCGATGGCCGTATTCCACCCGACGAAGACCTCGCCTGGCCTGCTCAGTCCTCCCGTGTTGCCTATGATCGTTGCACCTTGACCCACTTCGTAGAGGTACGGATCGACCGGCACCATTCCGGCAGACGCACCGTTTGGGTGATAGACAACGATGCGGGTTGGCTGATCAGACCGGAAGGCGCGGACTGCTCGGGCGTACCGTGGCGAAACGAACGTCTTATCGCTGTTTCCGGATGACCCCGTGCTCATGTTCACCGTGGCAGCGTTCCAGGCATTCACCTCGGTGGAAGTCCAGTAGGTGCTTGAATTCAAGCTGCCGAGTCCTTCCAGGTGCAAAACGGAGTGAACGTTCATCAGCTCGTCTGTGGACGGCAGAAACCAATCGTCGAACGTGCCCCCCTCAACCAGATCCCGAGCGACCTGGGCGGCTCGATCTACCAACGACAACGAGTCGAGCCAGGCCGCTACAAGCATCGTATTGAGTCGTCCGTCTCCAATCCCAGTCCCAGTCGGAGATCCTACCAAGGAGTTTGGCCCCCATCGGATGGTGTTCCACTCGGTCTGGCTCATTTCTAGATACCGCCAACCGTCGATTACTTCGCCGCGATCGTAGAACACCAGACCACCGCCAGGCCCAATCCCACCCATCACATCCCAGATAGCGTACAGCGTCACGTTATTCGCCGGCATCGTGAGCGTGCTTCCCGCAGCGTGCGAGGTTCCACCACCATCTGGCTGGGTATTCCACTCTACAAACCGAAGTTGGATGTTGTTATGGCTCAAAACAAGGGAGCCGTGATCGAGAATCGTAGCTGGTTCCCCAGCCAGGTAATTGATTCCGTCAATTGGTGCATCACCAGCGGGAACTGTTCCGTCAAACTCGTTCTCGAGGTAGGTGACAGTGAACGTGCTCCCCTCGGGAATCCACTTCGCGTAAAGCGTCACATCAGCATCCGGCATCATGAACGTAGAATCCGGTAGCCGGTCTTCGCCGTCGCCACTAGGTTCGGTATTCCATCCCCCGAACGTGTACCCGGTTCGAACCAGTCCGCCGCTGTTTGGAAGGACAGTGACCGTTTCACCGGGGAAGTAGCTGATCGAGTCGACCGGTGCCGTCCCGCCGGTGGCGCTGTTGGTGCTGTAGGTGACCTCAAACGTCGGTTCGCTGGTCCACACCGCATGGAGCGTCAGGTCGTGAGCCGGCATCGGCGTGACCTCGCCGGGCCGGTAGGTGACGCCGCCACCGGACGGGCGGGTGCTCCAGCCCCGAAAACCCTCTCCGCCTCTCTCGAGCGTGCCACGCGCGGGCACGACAACCGGGGTCCCCACCTGCACAACGGCAAACGCGGGATACAGCTCATACAGCGACTCTACCCCGAGATCTCCCGCGGTTGCCGCACTGTCGTTCAATCGCAACA
>REDM01000025.1 GCA_007693485.1 Spirochaetaceae bacterium | reverse complement strand
CCGGGGGGTGGTTGCGGCGTTCCACCACCGCCGCCGCCGAACATCCCGCCCATTCCACCGAAGGGCGATGAGTACCCGGCTGGAATCTCGAACAGACCCGGATCGACCCTGCGCTCCTGAATATTGGTGAGTTCAAACCGTCCGCCGTTATCACGTTCGATTCGAATGTGAGACTGCAGCCGTGTGTCGTACCAGACAGTCATTGGCTCTGTCATTGCTGTTCCGTCTTTGGGTACACATCGCCACTTCTCTACCGCGCGGCCGTGCAGGGTCTCCCTCCCGAGCAGCGTCGCCTCACCGGGGACACCGCAGGCCGTTGGCGTATCCGATCCGGCAGAGAGAAACGCCAGGTTCTCCGGATCGAAGGGAATCTCTATGGACATCCGGTGCTCGGGAATCAGGCTGATTATCTTGTTGGTGGATCGCACAAACATCGTAATGAACGAGGTTCCACCCTCGCTGCCCTCCATGCGAACGCCGGGATTACCAAACAGGTACTGCCCCGCGGTGGTCTTGCCGCCTTCCACCGACGTGAAATCGGCCGTGAACTCAACCGGAGGACCACCCGGATTGGCAACAAGGGGTGCGGTGATACCCAATCCAATCACCATCGCAACAAGAAACACGATCATTGACCGTTTCATTCCATACCTCACTTCCCGGATTACCGGAACGCGTAGAACTCCGCCGGAGTCTGGCTTGCGACAAAATCGACGGCGGCGTTGATGGCGTTGCGAATTGCCTGCTCCATTGGTGTTCCCGCGTAGGTGCTCAGCGCCCCTGACGTGTGCTGGGTCAGTACCGAGACACCCATGTCGTAGCTGCGCGCCGTGCCGGTCACGTTGGTTGCTGCAACAATTCGTCCCGTAGCCGTATCAACGATGCGCATATCAATGCCCACGTGCGCCCGTTGCGTTCCGCCGGAAATGCCCCTCAAAGCCGTGGTCCCAAGCAAACCGCTTCCGCCCCGGCCGCTGACCGCAGCGCCGGTTCCGCCCACGTCGGGATCAAATTCGGTAACGGCTGCCACCACCAGCAACTGCGCTCCCTCGAGCTCTCCAATGGGCGCAGCGGTGTCCTGCCGAAACCGGGACGTAGCGCCTCGATCCTGCTCAGCCATCACCGCCCCAAGCTGCTCACGCTCCAGAACGATGAACCGGTTGGTGTCAAACAGGGACGTCGTCAACATGTCCTGCATACCGCGACCGTACTCGTGGCGATAGCGTCCCCTTCCAACCGTCTTGTCTTCGAACGACGCCACTGCGATCGCCGCTTTGGGGCCGTGGTACGACTCACTGCGGGCGGTCGCCATGTCTGCGCCCGACGATGACTGTACCCGAGCCGTCGGCGGCGGGGTGAAACACGCTGACAGCACAAGCAGCGATATCAGACCCGCGGGAATCCAGAATCGACTTGCCATACTCTTGCCTCCTGAGTCGAATACGACCTACGGTCACTGTGGCCCGAGCCGGAGGAGAACGCAATCAGGAGCATTCCCGGAGAAATCAGAACATCCCTGACACGGGTGCGCCGTACACTGATTACGGATCGGCAGGGGGACGGATGAGATGCCGATCGGCAGCGTGGCGCGAAACGAAGTTGTGGTCCTTGAGCAATCCATAGAGCTGGATACGGTTCTCAATTCCGAGCTTGTCGAAGATGTGGGTGATATGGGTCTTGACGGTTCGCTCCGAGATGGAAAGGAGATCCGCAATCGCCGCGTTGGATCGTCCCGTGAGGATCTGTTCGATAATCTCTGTCTCGCGTCGGGTGATCCCTGCGATGAGATCGGAGCGCTGAGCGCCGATCACCGGCCTGCCTATGAACAGATACCCAATCCGGTTGCCCGTGGTGTCCCTCAGGGCGGAGGCTTTGAGGTCGATGAGACCACGGGAGCTCTCATGGTTGCCCAGGTCCAGAACCATAGAAATGGACGCCGGGCCCCCTGCGGTGCGTGCATCGATCAATTCGCAGAGCTGCATGCCACCGGGGAACAGCCGGTCGACGGGTTCACCCTGCTGCGAATCACTCGCCACCCCAAACAGGTTTGCCGCCTCCTGGTTCATGCGATACACCGTGCGTCGGAGGTCCGTGACCACCACCACGTATCCGGGAAACGCAGTCAGCGCGATGTCTTCCAGGCGTGGGGGCGCGGTGAGGAAGTGAAACCGGTCGACCAGATACCCGAAGCAGAGCAACCAGATGAGCTTGAACAGGAGGACGCTTCCCTGCGACGGGACGCGAAACAACAGCGGGACGATCACGACCTCGATGAAGGTGACCGCCACCAGCAACACGACGGAGAACCCCAGGATGTGGAACACACGCTTTTCCCGGGCCGTTGGAGAGACCGATGCCCTCTGGAAATAGACGATGGTAGCCGGAACGTAGTACCCAAACCAGAGTGCCAGCATGCTGAAAAACGCTGCGGACCCATACTGATGATTGAGCTGCCACGCTCCGTTTACAAAGATGAAATCACTGACGTAGTCTTCGTGCAGCCAGAAGAGCGTGGTCGAAAGCACACACGGCAGATAGACAAGATACACGAGCGGGTATCGGCGTGGGGCCGAGTCGGTGACGGCGAGTGCGAAATGGAGGAACGCGCCGAAGTGAAGCAGCTGGAAGAGGCTTCCGATCAGAAACAGCCGCCGGAATACAGCGAGTTCGACGGTCGACAGGGCGAACACCGCGGTGATGGCCCAGATTCCCAGAAACGCGGACACCAGCAGAAACGCCTGTCGGGCCCGCGAGGCGGGATCCCGGCGCACCACCAGATATCCAAGCAGAAACGAAAAAAACCCCGTTAACGCCGCAACACTCACCATCACGGTGACTCCTTCGGCCGGCGATGAGGTGATCATCGTCTCCGTTGGTATCTGCAGCGGGCGCGACAGCTTCACCCGCGGGGATTTTTGTTGTGCTCTGCTATTGTCGCCCGGTTTCGGGTATCGCGCAACCGGTATTTTTGGGGACGAATGCCGACGGCCGTTCAGCCGCCGCCCTCAGGGCACCTTCGACATGAAGTCCTGCAGCGCCTGGGTCTG
The DNA here is from genome assembly GCA_007693485.1 of Spirochaetaceae bacterium. Lineage (GTDB taxonomy): Bacteria > Spirochaetota > Spirochaetia > DSM-27196 > PWMO01 > PWMO01. Next base: position 182 of record REDM01000025.1, on the reverse strand, counting down.
TGGGTTATTCAGAATGCTCGGCGGGCCGTGCTCGCCGATCTCACCGGCGTTCATGAAGACAACATAGTCGGCGAACTCTTTTACAAAGCTCATCACGTGGGAGACCAGGACGAACTCCATTCCGAGTTCGCGAAGCTCCTTGATGGCGCTCAATACCTCGTAGGTCAGCACCGGATCGAGTG
>REDM01000065.1 GCA_007693485.1 Spirochaetaceae bacterium | reverse complement strand
GTGAGAACGGAAGCGGACTCACCGCCACGTGCACCGCCGGGGGCGTTTCCGGCACCAACATCGAGACGCGGTCCACAAAGATGGGGCCAACCCCCGAGATCCGCGGCTTGTTGCCATTGGAAAAGATCACCTGGAAATCGACGGTGTACTGGCCTTCGGCAACCGGCTGGCCCGCGTTGTTCTCGCCGTTCCACACCAGGCGTTCGAAGGGGGTCCGCACGTGGCGACTTCGCACCACCCGCCCGCGTTCATCGCGAACATCGAGCAGGAACTGGTCGATGCCCTCCGTGACGCTGACTACGGGAATGATGCTCACCCCGCCGTTGGCGCGTCCGAGCTGAACCGTGTTTCCGTCGAGCCGCACGTCCACGTCGGCCGCGCGCGTATCCTTGCGGATCCGCACCACGTTGCTCTGCCCGCGGTTGCCGGCCCGGTCTACCGCCTCCACCGAGAACGAGTAGAAGCCGTCGGGAAGCTCACCGATGGCGGGATCGATCCCGTCCCATTGAAAGATAAACTCGCTCTCGGTGAACCCAAGCTCGCGCACCGTCTGCACGCGGCGACCCACCGGCGTTTCGAACACCACGCTCCAATCCAACCCCGGTTCAATCCGCATGCGAAGCTCGATCCCGCGGCGATCTGCTCCGCCGAACACCAGGGGTTGCCCGGTAGCGGTCACTTCCGGGAAGGTATTGGCGTTGATGGACGCGCGCGGCGGAACGGTATCGATCTCGAAATTCACGAGTGGTGACACCACAACCGTGCCGTTCTCGTACTCCACAAAGAGCTGCGCGCGATACGCACCATCCTGCAACCGGCGCCCCTGCCCGTCCAGGCCGTCGAAGACGACGCGCCGGGGAACCACCTGCCCGCCCTCGAAGCGCCGAACCACCGTGGCCGGCTGCCGCTCGGGATTGATCTGCAGCCGCCACGAGGCCACTGCATCCGGTTCGAGCACCGTGGTTTCAAACGTCAGGCTGTCCTGGACGCCGTTTCCGTTGGGCGAAAACGCGGGATAGGAGGCGCGCAGGGCAACGTCTCCGGAGCGAAGGTTGAGCGAGATCCGCCAGTCGGAACGGAACACCGAACGGTTACCGGCGCGGTCAACACCAACGAGCTCGTAGATGAAGGCCCCTTCGGGTGCCGCACTGCCGTTCTGAGGATGCCCGGGGGCGCGGATCGAACCGTCCCAGACGGTCTGCGACGAAGGCGGGACGTCCCGTGTTCGAATGTCGGGTGAAGCGTTCTGCCACACCTCTTCCCAGATGAGCCTCTCTCCGGAATCGAGAATTCGGGCCGCCCAGCGCATCTCGCGGCTTCCGCTCTGCCGGATGGTGATCGTGTCGCGGATTCCGTCCCCGTCGGGTGAGAACACGAGAAATTCCGGGATCTCGACGAAATCAATCACCGGTGGGGTGTTGTCGACGGTGACATTGAACGGTGGGGTTCTCGCCATACGGTTTCGGTCGTCGGTGATGGTGAGCTGGTAGGTGTAGTCACCGTCGGGAACCAGGGCTCCATCGGCACCCACTGGCGAGCCGAGGAAGGTACCGTCCCAGGTGAGGTCATCCGGGATGGCAACCTGCGGGCGTTCGCCGCCAAAGACACGTCCGAAAAACCCGAGCCGCGCGGACTCGACGTCGCTTCGCGTGAAGACGGGATTGCCGCTCACGTCAAAGATGGTGAGGTTGTACTCCACAATCGCCGCATCGGACGCGGGCACAACCACGGAAGAAAACGGAAGTCGCAGCACCCGGTCCGGTGCATCGGGGTTTGCCGGCGCGATGTAGAGTCTCGGCTGCAGCGGCATGTCAATCTGGCTGACACCGGCATCTCGTCGGCCGGCGGCTTCCGCGCCCGGCGCGGAGAGCAGGAGCAGCAGTGTCGCGACTCCCAGCGCGACACCAATTCGCCATCGGTTCATCTCTTGAGTTCCTCCCTGGGTAATGACGCTGCTTGGGGTAGCCGACGGGCCTTTGGGAAGGTGGATCGTGTACCTTACGTAGTCATCCACCCATGAAACAACGATCCTCCATCAATGGTTACGAATGAGCACTTGCACTGTCGAGCGCTTCACCCTATCATCGGGCGCATACCATGATTTCCGCCCTGACGCCGTTGCGCGTGATTCTGTTCATTCCCCTCTTCTTCGCCGGCGTCATCGTGGTGGCCTCGGTACTGATGCGCGCGATCCGCCTGGCACGGTTTCCCGGCTTTGGCGCCCGCTACGACCGGGAGCTCGCCTTTCTCAACCGCGAACTGCGCCTGCTCGCCGCCGGAATCGTGCTGCTCTTTGTGCTGATTCCCGCGGGCATCGGCGTGGCCCTGATCGTCCGGGATACCGGCGCGGCGGTCTCAGCCGCGCGCGGAGAACCAGCGCGCGCCCCCGCCCCCGAACCGGCAAACACCTCGCTCGCCCCCGAGCCGGGAGACTCAGGCGGTTCCCGCGAATCGGGCACGTTCCCGCCGGCCGCGGCCCGGGAGCCGACACCCCCGCAACCGTCGCGGGAGCCGGAGCTCGCGGTCGCACCCACACCGGGGCCGGTCACCCACGAGCGGCCGCTCCCCGAGCGAGCCATTGACCCGGCGTTGCTGGCCCTGGTGCCCACCGACCTGTCGCGGCACGCAATTCGAACTCCCGTGGTGATCGGCCCGGCAGAGATGGCATCCGGAGACTGGCGGCAGCACGTGGGAACGGTGGACGCGCTCTTCATCCACGCGCACCCGGACGATGAGAGCCTGGATTTTGCGGTGCTGATGGCCGCCCTCGCGCGGCGGGGTTTACGGATTGCCACCCTGCTGCTGACCGACGGCGAGTCGGGAGTTGACCGTTACCCCAACCGAACCGTGCCGCCGGGCTACCCGGAGGGGCGGCTCGCGGGTGAGACGCTTCGCGCCGTACGCGTGGAGGAGGCGCGACGCGCGCTGGCGATCCTCGGGTCGGACTACTACCTGCACACAGGATGGCGAAACCATCCGTACAACCGCCGCGCCGACGAGCTGCCGCTGGACGCGATCATGGATGCGTGGGGCGGCGAAGAAGCGGTGGTAACCCGGGTTGCCCAGATGATTGCTGCGCTTGCCCCGCGACTGGTGGTCGCACCCGACGGCCCGTCGGAGGCGCGGGAGCACTTCGAGCATGAAGCAACGGGCGTCGTGGTTCGACGCGCCATCGAAATGGAGCGCGCCGCGGGCCGGGGGCCCGGGGCCTACCTGCTTTCCGTGGATCCGTTTCAGCGTGAGTTC
>REDM01000026.1 GCA_007693485.1 Spirochaetaceae bacterium | reverse complement strand
GACGAAGGCTTCGAAGGTCAGGGGTTCAACATCAGTCTTGGGGTGGTGAAGCCGGATTCAAGCGGACGCCCTCTCTACGGCGGGGCAATCAATAATATCCCGCTCGTGGCGGCACGCCCGGGGTACGCATTCGAGATCGAGCAATTCCGGTTCGAGTTTGAGACGGACGACCTGCTCGATCGCTTCGAAGAGGGTCTCGACCCGTTTGACACCGACACGAGTGAGGGTGACGCCGACGTGCGCACTCTTGATCCCTCTGATCGCCCGCGGGTTCACATGCCGGTCTCGGTATCCGGGTTTTACCGCTTTGCCGTTCCGGTGGTGGACGTGATTCCCAGCGCCGAGCTGGTGTTTGACGACCCGTTTCGCCTGAACGCCGCGGTGGCCGTCGAAGGGAACTTCTTCCCCGTCAACATGCTCTCGGTGGGGTTTGGGCACCGGAACTGGCTCTGGTATGGGAGCGCCGGTCTGCGGATTCCCCTTCGAGTCTTTGAGCTGGCGATGCAGGTGCAGTCGGTGGGCACGGAACCCAAGGGAGTGTTCAACACCCACGGACTGGGCGCTACCGTATCACTCGCACTCGGGTATTGACCGTTCGGGTGGTTGAACACGAGCGTGTTTTTCCTTACCGTGTCGCTCATGAAAACGCCAAACCGACTCCCGTTGTTCTTCTGCTCAGTGCTCGTTCTGTTGCTGATGACGGCCCATCACGCCGTGGCACAGAGTTCCGTTCGCCGGCCCGCAAACCCCGGCAGCGTCGCCGAAGCGGGCGTCTATCCGGATGGGGTTGAGCTCCTCAACTGGGCGCGCTCGGTCAATCGAATGTGTGGCGACGAGCGCATGGGAATCGCACCGCTGGTTTCCTGGCACGACGACCTCGCCCGCGCCGCCCTCGATCACGCCGCCGATGTGGTGGTCAACAACGTTCGCGGCCATCAGGGTTCGGACGGCAGCAACATCATGCAGCGAATCCGTCGCTACTCGCCGGACTTCTTCATGGCGGGCGAGAACATTCACTTTGCCGGGTACAGCAAGTACCTCGCCGTCTCGGGCTGGCTGCGCAGTCCCCCGCACTGCTCCAACATCATGAACGAGGGAATCACCCACGTGGGGCTCGCCTACGCGCGCAACCCTGAAACCAACCGCCTGATCTGGGTGCTGAAAATCGGAACTCCGCGCGGGGACCAGCCCGAGCGCGTCATCCTGCCGCCGTACGACGTGGCGCCGCTTCGCGGGCGGGACGTCACCGTGTTCATCAGCGGTTCACGCGTGTATAACTCATACGCGCATAACCTCGGACGGGATCTGCAGTTTGAAGGAATCGATCACGAGCTCAAGGTGGTCTTTGAGGACCCGGTTGGTATCGAGATCATGCAGCAGTTCAACATCACCGATATTCAACAGCTGACCAACATCGTTCTGGTGGATAATGAAGTATATGAAGGCGCCTACACGGTGCGGCAGCTGCTCGATCTGATGAACGCCGGCGAGCGGCTGGGGACTCTCGGCGAGGGGTGAGGGCGCCCGCTACGGCGGTTCACTTTGCGTTGAGGGCGTGGAGAAACTCATCAAACGTTGCCAGGTCACGGAGCACCACTGGATGGGCCTGATCCAGTTTCTTTCTCAGGAAGGCGAGTCGGTCCCAATCGTACTCGAGTTCGAAAAAGTACCGACGGAAGTGGCGGAACTTCAGAAGCTCAGTGAGGCGGCTCTGGTTTTCACGCGAGACCGCCGCGATCCGCACGCCTTCAATGGAGAGCGCCATTCGTTCAAGAAGGTCGGTGTGCCAGCGTTCGGGTGAAAGGTTGTTCTCGAACGTCTGCGCAATACGGACAAAAAGAGTCTCCAGGCAGGTGTAATAGTTTTCCAGCAGCCCGGCAACCATCAAAGCAGAGCGGTTTGACCGGCCAATCTTGGGAAGATCCTCGTCGTACACCTGGTTCACCGTGCGGTAAAGCTCGTCGAGTTGCTCCCGACTTTCAGTGAGAATCGCGCGGAGGGTCTGGATTGTCTCGCTCATATACCACCCGGCCGGTTCGGCGAATATGTGCCGCCGCCGCTTCGTTGAGTTTATCGACTTCCACTATGTCGAGCGGGAAGTCGGTCATCTTCATGGCGTCACCCAGGATTGCGAAGTACTGGGCGGCATCCTCAAGGCCTTCCAGACCAATGTCTATGTCCGAGACCTCGGAGACGTCTCCACCGGGAAGGAGGGACCCCCACTGCAGGATTCGTTTCGGGGAGTAGACTCGGCCGATGTGTTCCACGATCTTTGCGAAATCCGCTTCAGCCCGGGCCCTGCGGTCGGCGAGGCCACGTGCGCGCCGCTCCCCCTTCTCTCTGAGAAACGCACGAGCAGCCTCTATGTCGAAGGAAGGAGCAATGGCCATATCTCGATGATAATCGAGCATGGCGTTCTCATCAACCGTTCGGGGTGCGGTCGGGCGCCCGCTACTCAATCGCCGGCCAGTGCGCCCAGGCGACAAACTCATCTCCCATGATTCGTGCGCCGACGTAACCGCCCTCCGTGGCCGCGGCAACGGAGGTGAGGCCGTACGCGTTGGCAACGATCTCGGCGATCACCTTCATCCCCACTCCCGTTCCGCCGATGGTGAAGCCGCCGCGAAACAGCCCCGAAAGATCGTCGCCAAACCGCTGCTCGAGCACGGTGACCTCATCGGGTTTGACCCGGTTTGCCACGGCAAACTGCACGTCGTGACCCTCCGTCTGGTCGCTGACTTCCCGGACAAAGAACCGCACCTTCCCGTCTGCGCTGTGTCTGGCGGCGTTGTTCACCAGATTGTAGAGCACGCGTTCGAGGCTGGAGAACTCCAGGCAACAGCTCGAGATCGCGCCGTCGAAGTCTGAGTGGTACTCGATCTCCAGATCGCCCGCGTGCAGATCGGTCCACTTCTGCCGCAGAAGCTCCGCGGAGTGCAGGTGGTGTTCCATGTCGCGCTCGCGTCGGGGAGGGTCGATATCAATTACGCAGTTGCGCAGGATCTTCAGATGATCGCGGGCCGCAAAAAAGATGCCGTGGGCATCGTCCATGTCGGCCTCGGTGCCCTTCATCACCGCGATCTCCACCCGCATGTTGACCATGGAGAGCGCGCCTCCTCGGATGTCATGGTAGACCTCACGGACGCGCTCCGGGGAATCGGTTTCGGGACGGACCTGACCAAAAGCCGCCATGAACTCGAGCAGAAGCGGCTTCCAGCCGGCGGCCTTCACCATTTCGAGGGTGCG
>REDM01000027.1 GCA_007693485.1 Spirochaetaceae bacterium | reverse complement strand
GGGCGCTCTCCTGCCAGAGCCGTTCCGCGAGTTCCGGGTCTTCGCTGTTCTGCGCGGGCTTCACCTTGCGGCACTCGGAGAAGTAGCCGCCGGAGACGTTCTCCACCTCGGGGCTGGTGGCCAGGTGGACGAGGGTCGCGGCGCCCTCCTCGGTAGACACGCCGCCGGAGAAATACACGTGCAGCAGTTTGGTACGGACCACGCCGGGGGTGAGCGCGTTGGCCGTGACACCCAGTCGGGTCATCCGGCGGGCGAGCTCGTTGGTAAACAGTACGTTGGCGAGCTTGGAAGCGGCGTACGCCTCGTAGCCATCAAACTGCTGCTCGAAGTTGAAATCGTCAAAGTCGATCCGTCCCGACGCATGCGACATGGAACTGACGTTGACCACCCGCGCGGGGGCGCTCTTCTTGAGCAGCGGCAGAAGCAGGTTGGTCAGCAGAAACGGCGCGAGGTGGTTCACCGCCATGGTGAGCTCAAATCCGTCCATGCTCACGCGACGCTCGCGCAGCAGAACACCGGCGTTGTTGATGAGCACGTCGAGGCGATCGCTGTTTCCAAGCACCGCCTCGGCAACGCGGCGCACCTGCTGCAGTCCGCTGAAGTCACCGATCACTGCCTCAACTTCCGCGTCGGGTGCGTGTTCCCACACCTTCTGCATCGCAAAGCGGATGCGCTCCTCGTTCCGGCCGTGGAGGATCACCTGATGCCCCTGGGCGGCGAGCTGGGAGGCGGCCGCAAGGCCGATACCATCCGTACTGCCGGTAATCAGGATGCGCTTACGCGACGGGGGCGCCTGTTCGGAAGCGGAGGCGCCTGGTGAAGCGAGTGTTGATGCGTGGCTCATGGTATGCTCCTCACTGCATTCTACCCAAACCGCGCAATGTTGACACCCCGGGACCGCGGCCGGTAGACTCCACACCATGTCCCGCGCCCCGGTAGCTCAGGTGGATAGAGCAGCTGCCTCCTAAGCAGCAGGTCAGGCGTTCGAGTCGCCTCCGGGGTAAGGTTCTTCAATCCTCGCGTTACTGGTATACTTGCCGTATGAACAACTTCACTGCCGTAATCAAACAAGATGATCAGTGGTGGTACGGCTGGATAGAAGAAGTACCCGGAGTAAACGCGCAGGAACAAAGCCGTGAGGAGTTGCTCGTGGCTCTCCGAGAATGCCTGGCAGAAGCGCTTGAGATGAACCGGCGTGATGCTCTTGAGGCTGCAGAACACGGTTACACGGAAGAACCAATCGCGCTGTGAAGCGAACCGCACTCCTGCAACACCTGATGTCAAACGGTTGCTCTCTGGTTCGAGAGGGATCGCGACATGCGTGGTGGAAAAATGACGAATCCGGCAAACGAACTGCTGTCCCGCGACATTCCGAGGTGCCCGATCAACTCGCACGCAAGATTTGCAAAGATCTTGGCATACCGATCATTGGTCGGTGACGAAACAAATCCAAGGGGTTCGTCGGCCCAGGCGTTCGAGTCGCCTCCGGGGTAGTGTCTTCCGTAGACGCCCGCCACAGAGCCGTAGTACGCTCGGTGGCCATGAAGCTCTCACACTTTGGCCGCAAGTTTACCGCTCGGACCGGGATTCTGTCGCTGATGGATGATCTCGGGCGCGCCCTCTCGGGCAGCGAGCGCACGCTGATGCTTGGCGGCGGAAACCCGGCCCACATCCCGCAGATGAACGAGCTGTGGCGGCGGCGCCTGGAAGAGATTCTTGCCACGCCGGGTGCTATGGAGCGCATGCTCGCCAATTACGACCCGCCCCAGGGCAACCAGGTATTCATCGAAGCGCTCGCGCGGCTGCTGAATCGCGAGCTCGGCTGGCCGGTAGGCCCGGAAAACATCGCGGTGACCAACGGCAGCCAGTCGTCGTTCTATCTGCTGTTCAACATGTTTGCCGGGCCGGGACCTGAGGGCCGCCAAAGGATTCTCTTTCCGCTGGTGCCGGAGTACATCGGCTACGCCGATCAGAGCCTCGACGCCGCTGACTTTGTCTCCATCAGGCCCTCCATCGAAACCATCGATGATCACACCTTCAAGTATCACGTGGACTTTGATGCACTGAGGCTCAGTCCCGACATCGCTGCGGTCTGCGTCTCGCGCCCAACCAACCCCACCGGCAACGTACTCACCGATGAAGAGGTCTCACACCTTGACCGGCTCGCCCGCGACGCGGGGGTCCCCCTCATTCTGGACAACGCGTACGGTCTGCCCTTCCCCGGCATGATCTTCTCCCCGGCCACCCCGGTCTGGAACGAAAACATGATCGTAGGGATGAGTCTCTCCAAGCTGGGTCTTCCGTCGGTGCGTACCGGAATGGTGATTGCCGCCCCGGAGGTGATCGAGGCGATGACCTCGTGCAACGCCATCGTGGCCCTGGCAAACGGCAGCGTGGGACAGACCCTGGTCGCTCCCCTTCTGGACTCGGGCGACATCATGCGTGCGTCCCGCGAGATCATCCCGCCCTTCTACCAGCAAAAGTCCGAGCAGGCGCGTCAATGGATTGCCGAGAGCTTTGGGTCCGATATCGACTACGCCGTGCACAAGAGCGAAGGGTCCCTCTTTCTCTGGATCTGGTTTCGCAACCTGCCGATCACCACCATGGAGCTCTACGAACGGTTGAAGCGGCGCCATACCATCGTGGTTCCCGGACGCTACTTCTTCTTCGGGCTCGACCAACCGTGGGATCACCGCGACCAGTGCATTCGCGTGAACTACGCGATGGCCGAGGCCGACGTGCGAGAGGGAATCGCCGTCATCGCCGACGAGGCGCGACAGGCGATCACCAAAGGGATATAGTAGACACATGGCTGAAGAGCGTACCCCCGAACCGATCGACCCCTCGAGACAGCAGTTACCCGAATCGCTGGTCGGACAGTTTCTGATCTCAGAGACCGACCTGATGGATCCAAACTTCTTTCGCACCGTGGTGCTGATCACCGACCACAACGACCAGGGCGCCTTTGGTCTGGTCCTCAACCGGAAGTCAACCTCGCTCCTGTATGAGGTGCTTCCCGGCTTTGCTGAGGACGACGCCGGTGCCATCCCCATCTACGTGGGCGGCCCGGTGCAGCAGGAGTACCTCTTTGTGCTGCACTCCGGTCTGCCGGAAGGTGCGCAGAACGAACACGCCGAAGTCCCCGCGCCCGGGGTGGTGTTTGAACCGGTCACCGAGCCGCTGGTTCGTTTTCTGCAGGAGCAGTGGAGCGCCATCCCGCCCGACGACCAGCCGAAGCTTCACCTCTACGC
>REDM01000154.1 GCA_007693485.1 Spirochaetaceae bacterium | reverse complement strand
GGGCATGATTACGGGCCAGTTTCAGAACGCGCTCGACGACAAGGGTCGTCTGCTCATCCCGTCCCGGATTCGAGGCGAGATCACCGGCAACGTGCTGGTAATCACCCGCGGTATCGACCGCTGCCTCTGGCTCTTCCCCCCCGAGCATTGGCGGACACTGTCCGACAGTCTGATGGGAGCGGCTTCGCCGTTTACGAAAAGGGCTCGACTGCTGCAGCGACGCATCATCGCGCCCGCGCAGGAAGTTGAGGTAGACAAGGCCGGGCGGATCAACATTCCCCAGGCACTCGCAACGTCGGTTGGCCTGCAGCGCGAGTGTGTGATTCTTGGCATTAAAAAGTACGTGGAGATATGGGATGTCGACGCGTACGACGCGTATTTGGACGAGAGCGAAGAGGAGTTCCAGGAGGCTGCTGAAGAACTGGGAGGACTCGTTTCCTTTTAGGATGGCGACATGAACGATGTAATCCATGTGCCGGTGATGCCCGACGAGGTGGTCCGGTACCTGGCCCCGCCTGCAGGCGGATTGATTGTGGACGCAACCCTTGGGGAAGGAGGCCATTCGGCACTGCTTCTTGAGGCTTCACCTCGCGCGCATCTGGTTGGGCTGGATGCGGATGCAACGATGGTGGAGCGGGCCGCTCGGCGGCTCGCTCCGTATGCCGGACGCACTGCCCTGCGGAACGTCTGGTTCGATGAGTACTTCGCATCGGAATCCGGCGACGAGCGACCCGCTGCGGTCCTGCTCGATCTTGGCATTTCGATGTACCACTACCGGTTTTCCGGTCGTGGGTTTTCGTTCTCGGGGGAGGAGCGATTGGATATGCGGTTGAACGAGGCGGTAGGTCTGAGCGCCGCCGATATCTGCAATGGGTGGCCCGAGCGGCAGATAGCCGATCTCATCTTTGAGTTTGGTGAAGAACGCCTCTCACGGCGGATAGCCGCGGCTATCTGTCGCGAGAGGCGACGCGAGCCCATTCATACCGCGCATCAACTCTCCGAGATCGTTTTTTTATCGGTTCCCGTCTCGTACCGGCACGGCCGGATTCACCCGGCGACCCGCACCTTTCAAGCGCTTCGCATCGTGGTAAACGACGAGCTCGGCCGTCTGCAGCGCGCACTTTGTGCGGCGATTCGCCGCCTTGCCCCCGGTGGACGGCTCGGCGTTATCTCGTTTCACTCTCTTGAGGATCGGATCGTGAAGCAGACCTTCCGCGCTTTCAGCGCGGGAACCCCTGAGAAACAGTGTATGGAGACGAGCCTCTCGCCGATGAGTAGAGAAGGGCGGGACGGAGCGTACTCGGGTGCAGGTGCGCACTCCGGGGACGGCGGCGGCATTGATGAGCCGGTTCGCATTCTGACGAAAAAGCCGCTGGTTCCCAGCGACCAGGAATGCCGGGAGAATCCCGCCTCGCGAAGCGCCAAGTTTCGGGTTCTGGAGAAGGCGTTGCGCCAGGACGCGGTAAACCAGATGTCTGGCGCCGAAAAAGGATGGAACGGGTGAATCGTCTCGTCGTTCTTGCAATTGCGCTGTCGATTCCTCTGTTGTTGCTGCTCAATTCCTGGCAGGCGTACCGCTACGAAGCGTTGACGCGCGAGACCGTGCGCCTCGAACGCCACCAGCACGACGTCATCGAGGAGCAGAAGCGCGCCATTGCGACGCTTTCGGTTTTGCGCTCGCCGTCGCGGGTCAGGGACATCGCCCGGAATCAACTCGATCTGAAACGCGTTGACATCGGCCGTATCTATACGATCCACCTTGAGTCGGGGAGATAACATGGGGCTTGATCGGCTCTCGATTCGCGACATCTGCTCGATTACCGGCGCCCGGCACCACGGCGCGAGTGATCAGCGCTTTTCCTCAATTGTCGTTGACTCACGAGAAGTCACGCCGGGTGCGCTCTTTGTCGCGCTTCCCGGCGAGCGAACCGACGGACACCATTTTGTTGAGCAGGCTCTCGACTCCGGCGCTGCCGGAGCCCTGGTGGCTCGCTCCGCTCGAGATCGGTACCCCGGGCCCCACGCCGTGGTCCAGATGCGGGCGGATAAAACCGTTCTTGAGGTGGCGGGGACGCTTCCCGCTCTGCAGGCGATGGCCGCGGCCTATCGTGATCTGGTTGAATCGGTCACCGTGGTTGGGATTACCGGGAGCAACGGAAAAACAACCACCAAAGAGCTGATCGGGGCGGTAGTTCAGGCGGCGCACCCCGCGTTCGTGACCCGGGGGAATCTGAACTCGGATATCGGTCTTCCGCTTTCGCTGTTTTGCATCGAACCTGAGCATCGCTACGCGGTGCTTGAGATGGGCATGAACAGAGTCGGTGAGATGCAGGAGCTTGCCCGCATGGCACGTCCCGACGTTGCGGTGATTACCAACATCGGGACTGCCCATATCGGAAATATCGGCTCGATCGAAGGAATCGCTGAAGAAAAAAAAGCGATCACCTCAGAGTTCAGCGGCAGCGAACGGCTGTTGATCTGGGAGGATGAGCCGCAGTTCAAGCGACTGGCGCGAAACGTTCGCGGGACGGTAGAGCCCTACGGACCGCGTTCGACCTCGGGATGGGAGCGGTTTGAAGACCACGGCGTTCTGGGTTCGACGCTCTACTGGAGAGGTCGCACCATCACCCTGTCGCTGTGCGGTGCCCACAGCGTGCGCAACGCACTGGCCGCCATACACGTTGGACTGCTCTTTGGTATTGGCGAAGAGGCCATCGTCAGCGGGATCGAATCGGTGCAGCCGCTCTTTGGTCGCGGACAGATCCTTCGCGGCCGGACCACGACCATCCTTGACTGCTACAACGCGAATCCGGAATCCATGGGAGAGGCGCTTCGTCTACTCAGCTCAACGGGCACATCCGGCCGGCGGATCGCGGTATTGGGGGCGATGAAGGAGCTTGGGGAGCTGACCGACGGTGCCCATCGTTCGGTGGTTGCCCTGGCGATGGGAATGCCTCTCGATCGTGTGTTCCTGGTGGGGAAAGAATTTGAAGACGCTGCACCCGTGGACGACACGCGGTTTCGGTATTTCGACGGGATAGAAGAACTGTCCGCGGCACTGCCGACGGAAATCAGGGGCGGCGACACCGTCCTGATCAAGGGCAGTCGCAGCCTGGCACTGGAGCGAATCGTGCCACAGCTCGAGGCGGAAGGGGAGTAGGGAATGTTTTACCGATTTGTCTATCCGCTGGTGCGGTTTTTTACCCCGTTGAATGTGTTTCAGTACATCACCTTTCGCGCGGCGTACGCCGCGATTACTTCGTTGCTGATCTGCTTTCTTTTTGGTCCGGCGGTCATTTCCTTTCTACGCCGGAAGGAAGCAGGCGAGTCAATCCGGGCGGACGGCCCGCAGACTCATCAGGTGAAGTCGGGCACTCCGACCATGGGCGGGTTGCTGATGATTCCCGCAATTGTGTTGTCCTCCATTCTCTGGATGGACGTCGCGAGCTATTACACCTGGGCGGTGGTTTTCACGGTTCTGGGTTTCGGGCTGATCGGCTTCATCGATGATTATCTCAAACTCTACCGGCGAAACTCCGACGGTATGCGCGCCGGGGTCAAGATCGCGGGGCAGACAATCGTCGCGCTTGTGGTGACGCTCTGGCTCTACGGCCGCGGCTCTGCGGTGACCACGCAGCTCTATTTCCCCTTCTTCAAGGACCCTCTGATCGACCTTTCGGTACTCTATATTCCATTTGGTGTGTTTCTTCTGGTTGGCTGTACCAACGCGGTGAACCTGACCGACGGCCTCGATGGTCTTGCCACCGGACTGGTGATCATGGTTGCGCTTACCTTTGCGGCCCTCGCCTACCTGGCGGGCCGGGTTGACTTTGCCTCCTACCTGCAAATCGTGTTCGTGCCCAGCGGTGGGGAGCTTGCCATCTTCTGTCTGGCGGTGGTCGGCGCGTGCGTCGGATTTCTCTGGTATAACGCGCACCCCGCCGAGATCATGATGGGAGACACGGGGAGCCTGGCCCTGGGTGGAGCCATTGGCGTAGTCGCGATGACCATCAAGAAAGAGATCCTGCTGGTAGTGATCGGTGGGGTCTTTGTGCTTGAGGTGCTCTCGGTCATCATTCAGGTTGTTTCGTACAAGACGCGCCGGAAGCGGGTCTTTCTGATGGCACCGATTCATCATCACTTCGAGCTGATGGGTTGGGCCGAATCAAAGGTGGTCATGCGTCTGTGGATCCTCGGAGGGCTGTTTGCCATCCTGAGCCTCTCGACGCTGAAAATACGATGATGGAACGATTTGCCGCCGAGCGGATAACGTCACGCCACACTGATCTCGTCTTTCTGGCCGTTCTGGTGCTGCTGCTGGGCACGGGAACCGCGATGCTCTTCTCTTCGTCGTACTTCCGCGCGGAGAACCTGTTTTCTGATCCGTTTCATTTCTTTCGCCGACAGTCGTTCTGGGTGGTACTGGGGGCAATTGCGGCAATGGTCGCAACGCGGATCTCGCTGGATCTGGTGCAGCGGTGGGTCCCCCTTCTGCTCTTTTCTACCCTCGGGCTCATGCTGCTCACCTTCGTTCCCGGCATTGGAGTGCGATTTCTCGGCGCGCGTCGGTGGGTCTTCCTCTTTGGCTACTCGTTTCAGCCTTCTGAGCTGGTCAAACTCACACTGATTGTCTATCTGGCCTTCATTCTCAGTCGCAAACAGACTCAGATTGACGATCCGGTGAACGCGCTGCTTCCACCGGTTATTGTGGTGGGACTCTTCGTCGCGCTGATCTATCTTCAGAACGATTTCTCGAGCGCCGTGTTTGTGATGGTAGTCTCGATGGCGATGTTCTTTGTCGCCGGTGTGCCCATCCGGTACTTTCTCAGCCTTGGGGCGATGATTGCGCCGTTGTCGGTGCTCATGTTGCTGACCCGGGAGCATCGGGTTCTACGCGTCATGGCTTTTCTGGAGCCGGGTCGGGATCCCAGCGGTGCCGGCTATCAGGTGCTTACCTCGCGAGCGGCGCTGGTTTCCGGGGGAGTATGGGGTGCCGGTGTCGGAGGAAGCGTTCGGAAACTCGGTCGGTTGCCCGAGGCGCACTCCGATTTTGTCTTCGCCGTGATCGCAGAAGAACTTGGGTTCATCGGCGTCTTTCTTGTTGTCGCGCTCTTCGGCATGCTGGCATGGCGCGGCTACCGGATTGCCTTTCGCGCCCGCGACCGCTTTCATTCCTTCCTTGCGTTTGGATTGACGTCGAGTATTTTTCTCCAGGCGTTGCTCAACATGGCGGTGGTATCCGGAATGGTCCCCGCTACCGGGGTGCCGCTTCCGTTTTTCTCTTCGGGCGGATCGTCGGTGTTCGTAACCCTTATGATGTGCGGGCTGCTGCTGAACGTGTCTCGGCGCATCGAGTCGTCGGAGGAGGTAGCGCGTGGCTGATGCCGTACTCTCCGCTCGACGAAATCGCACTGCTGGTCGCGCCGGCCGTGGCGTGCGTATGCACCCCGCGATTCTAGGAGCCGTTGTGGTGCTGGGGGTGCTTATTGGCGCGGAGCTGCTCTTCCAGTTAGTATTGAAAAATCGGTTTACCGTAAAACGGGTGAGCGTCGAGAGCGAGTTGATGATACCCAATGAGCGTTTGCTGGAGATAGCCGGGATCTCGGGAGCGGAGCATTTCTTTTCCCTCGATATCGCGGCCGTACAGGCCAACCTCGAGGCGTATCCACTCATTCGCGCCGCCCTCGTAGAGAAGGCGTTTCCCGATACGGTGAGGATAGCACTCACCGCGCGCAAGCCACTCGCGGTGAGTTTCGTCCGAATCGATGGACGCAGCGTTCCGGTCATGTTTGACGAGGAGGGCGTTGTGTTCCAGGTGGGGGGCGCACCGGCCAACTGGGACCTCCCGGTAATCTCCGGCCTTCAACTGCAGAGCGTCCGCCCCGGGGTGGTGCTCCCGCCGATGCTGCACGGGTTTCTCGCGGATCTGCGTGCCCTGCAGCTCGCGTCGCCCACGCTGTTTCGACAGTTTTCCGAGTACCGAATCGTCCGGCGAGGCGAGCACGACTTTGACGTGCTGGTCTATCCGGTCAGTCATCCGGTGCCGGTTCGAATTGGATCCGGTATCGACGAACAGTTAAGTAAGTACATCGTGATGGTGCTGGATGTTCTCCAGCGCGAAGGGCGGCTGGCGGCAATTGCGGAACTCGATTTTCGCGCCGGTGAAGTGGTCTACCGATTGAGGGGGGAGTGAGTGGCCTCGGACGACATGATCGTCGGTCTTGACATCGGCACCACCACGGTGACCGCGGTGATCGGCGAATACGACGAGAACGACACGCTTCGGATCATTGGCGTCGGCCGCTGTCCTTCGCAGGGGTTGCGGCGCGGGGTGGTGATCAACATCGAGAGCACCCTGAAGTCGGTGAATGCGGCCGTGGAAGCCGCCGAGCAGATGGCGGGGCGCGAGGTCGAGAGTGTGGTTACCGGTATTGCCGGTGGGCATATCGAGGGGCTGAATTCGCGGGGTGTGGTTGCGGTGACCGGCAAGGGGCGCGAAATTACCCAGAACGACGTCAATCGTGTGATCGATGCCGCGCGAGCCGTTGTCATTCCCATGGATCGTGAGATCCTTCATGTGATTCCGCAGGAGTTCATCGTTGATGATCAAGGCGGGATCCGGAATCCCCTGGATATGATCGGGGTCCGCCTTGAAGCCGAGGTGCACATCATCACCGGCTCGGTTACATCGGCGCAGAATCTGGTGAAGTGCATCAACCGCTCCGGCTTCAAGGTCGAAGATATCGTGCTGCAGTCGCTGGCCGCATCGCGCGCGGTGCTGTCGCGCGACGAGCAGGAACTGGGCGTGCTTCTCATCGACCTCGGCGGAGGAACCACCGACGTGTTGCTCCACATTGAGGGAGCGCCGTACTACACCAGCGTGCTTCCGATCGGCGGCGCGCAGGTTACCTCCGACCTCTCGATCGTGCTCAAGACCCCCATCGACGCGGCGGAGCGAATCAAGTGTGAAGCAGGCTGTTGCTTTCCGGCAATGGTAGACGAAGGCGAGCCGGTCATCATTCCCGGCGTTGGTGGCCGACCGCCGCTGGCAGTGAGTCGGAAGCAGATTGCCGACATCATCGAACCGCGAATGGGGGAGATTTTCGCGATGGTGCGCGACCGGCTGGATAAGAAGGGATTGATGCGTCACCTCGCCGGTGGGGTGGTGCTGACCGGGGGCGGAGCCCTGTTGAGCGGGGCGGCCGAACTGGCACAGGAGATCTTTGAGACCGCGGCGCGCGTGGGGCAGCCGGGAAACCTCGGCGGCGTGACGCAGCATTATCAGAGCGCGGAATACTCGACCGCAGTGGGGCTGTTGCTCTATCGCGACGCGGTGCTCTCCGCGTCGGGCCGGGAACCACACCGCAAGGAGAACGTTCCCGGAGTTTTTGACGGGTTGCGAAAGTGGATGAGAAACTTTTTTGAATAGGGTCGGAATCGAACGCGGACGGACACCGACTGCAGAACGGTAGCCGCCGCATAACACCTTGGGAGGGGATATGAAGTTCGAGATCATCGAAGAGCAAGCGTCGTTGCAGGATTCCTACGGGAGCCCGACGGTCATCAAGGTCATCGGCGTTGGCGGTGGTGGGAGCAATGCGGTGAACCGCATGATTGCGGCCGGACTCACCAACGTAGAGTTCCTGGCCGTCAATACCGACCTGCAGGCGTTGCAGCTTTCGAACGCCGAAACCCGGCTGCCCCTGGGAAGCAAGCTTACCGGTGGCCTCGGTGCCGGTGGGAAACCCGAGGTTGGCGAGAAAGCGGCGCTCGAGGATAAGGAAGAAATCCAGAACATCATCCGGGGCGCCGACATGGTGTTCATTACCGCGGGGATGGGTGGCGGAACCGGTACCGGGGCGGCACCCATCATCGCCGAGGTTGCCCGTGAGATGGGTATTCTGACCGTCGCCGTGGTGACCAAACCGTTTGACTTCGAGGGGCGGCGCAAGAAGCAGCTCGCCGAAGAGGGCATTGCCAAGCTGCGCGCGGCCGTGGACACGCTGATCACCATTCCCAACCAGCATCTTCTGAAGATCGTTGAACGCCGCACCCCGATCAAGGAAGCTTTCCTCATTGCCGACGACGTGCTGCGGCAGGGCGTGCAGGGTATCTCCGACCTCATCACCAAGCCCGGCGAGATCAATATCGACTTTGCCGACGTGAAGACCATCATGAACGGTCGTGGGGACGCTCTCATGGGCATTGGGGTAGGGAATGGCGAAAACCGGGCGGTCGACGCCGCGACCAACGCGATCAACAACCCCCTGCTCGAAGACGCCCGCATCGAGGGCGCGAAGGGCATTCTGGTGAACGTCTCCGGCGGGGTCGACTTCTCGCTCTCCGAATACGAAGAGGTTCTCAACATCATAACGGCCAACGCCGACGACGACGCGCTGATCATAGCGGGAAGTGCGGTTGACGAGTTGATGGACAACGAGGTCAAGGTTACGGTTATTGCAACAGGGTTCGAGAATGAGGACCGCGAGAAGGTCTCCTCGGAGCCGGTCAAGCAGAAGCGCGAGCAGTTTATCTCGCTGGATGAATGGGTCGAAATGACCAGCGGACGCTCGGGGCGCGCTCAGGGGGATTCTCTGCGGGAAGAGCCGATATCGGAGGAACTCGGCGTACCGGCCTACCTTCGCTACCGTCAGGTATCGGCCGGATCCAGCGGTGCATAATGGAACTGGTACAGCGTTTTCAGGACTACCTGGTGACCGAGCTGCGCCTCTCTCCCCGCACGGTCGAGACCTACACGCGTGAATGCACCATGTTCTGCGCCTATCTCGAGCCGCGAAACGAGACCGCCGAGGAGGTCGGGGTGACAACTATCGCCGACTACCTCATCGACCGGCAGACGCGGGAAAACGGCGTTGATCAGCGGACGGTTGCCAAGATCCTTTCCGCCCTCCGGTCGTTCTTCCAGTATCTGGTGCTCGATGAGCAGCGCGTCGATAATCCGGCCCTCCTCGTAGAGTCCCCCAAAATGGAACATCGCATACCTGGGGTGCTGAGCATCGACCAGATCGAAGCGCTGCTGCAGGCCATCGATCCCACAACGCCGCTTGGACTCCGCGACCGGGCGCTGTTTGAGCTCATCTACTCGGCGGGGCTGCGCATCTCAGAGGCGGTGGATCTCTCCCCATCCAAGGTGCATCTGGACGAGGGTATTCTGCGAGTACGGGGAAAGGGAAACAAGGAACGGCTGGTTCCGATGGGGCCGCAGGCGGTGCAATGGCTGCGAACCTACCTGAACGAGGGCCGCCCGAGTCTGGTTCGGAAAGGCGTTCGCGCGGAGAAACTCTTCCTGAACCACCTTGGAAGCGGGCTTTCCCGCAAGGGGATGTGGAAACGGTTTCACGAGCTGTGCGCGAAAGCCGGGATTCGGGCAAAAGTGCACACGCTTCGACACAGTTTCGCCACCCACTTGCTGGAGGGTGGGGCGGACTTGCGGGCGGTGCAGGAGCTCCTTGGACACGCGGATATCGCGACCACTCAGATCTACACGCACATCGACAAGGAAGAGTTGCGCCGGTATCACGAGGTGCATCATCCGCGCGGATAACGACGTGGAACGCAAAAGGACGGATTGGTGAAGAAACAGTCGGCAGGCCGGAACACCATGGCTCGAATCTCACTGTTCTGCGCGTGTGCGGTGCTGCTTACCGCGTGCAGGCCGGAGAGCGAATCCATGATCCGCCAGCTGAGTGAACTCGAATCACCGCGGTACGACGGCGGAGAGATACCTGACGAGCGAATTCGAGAGTTGCGAGAGGGAATTCGGCTTCATCAGGAACAAATTCGCGCCACAGTGCAATCAGCCAGACAATTGAGTGTGTATCATAGAATGTTGGCGATCGAATACATCAATCGATCGATGTACGGACTGGCGCTCGAGGAGCTCGACCGGGCGATTCGTATTGAGCCGGAGAACCCGCAGCTCTTCTACTATGCGGGTGTTTCGGCAGCGCGCTTTGCAAAGGCGATGGTCGATTCCGGCGAGCGTGAACGCTATCTCAGTCGCGCCGAGGCGTTCTATCTACGCGCGATCGAGCTGGATTCCCGCCACGTCAACTCGCTCTACGGCCTGGCGGTACTCTACAGCTTTGAGATGGATCGCCCCGAGGAGGCGGAGCCCTTGCTTACGCGCATTCTGGATCGGCAGGCACGGAACGTTCAGGCAATGGCTCTGCTCGCGCGGGTCTACGCCACGACCGATCGGCTCGAGGAGGCCGCACGCATGTACACTCAGCTTGCCGATATCACCGGAGACCCCGACATCCGCCGTGAAGCTCTTCGCAACCGCGACCTGGTGCGGGAGGCAATGCGATGAAGAGCCTCTTTGCTCTGGCAATTCACCGCGCCGAGTTTCTCAGTGCGGACGAAAAGACCGTTGTTGCCGACATGGTGAGCTCGGAGGGCTTTTTCCGCACGCTGACGGTGGACATGCTGTCGCAGGTGGTGGGGCGGGTGCTTCGAAGCACCGCGTGGGACCCCGTGGTTGCGCTCCGGCTGGCTGAATCGGACCTCCGGTTTGTGGAGCGGCACTCCGTATCTGTCATCGATCGGTTCGATCCCGACTATCCGCCGATGCTTGCCGAGATTCACGACCCCCCCTATCTGCTCTTTGTTCGAGGATCGATGCCCGATTCGGGTACGCCCTCGGTTGCGATTGTGGGAACGCGCAAACCCTCAGAGCAGGCGTTGATCGCAACCAATGAGCTCGCCGAAGGGTGCGCCGCCGCCGGTCTGACCGTAGTGTCGGGACTTGCGCGCGGAATCGATGCCGCGGCACATCTCGGAGCCCTCCGGCGTCGGGGCATTACTGTCGCGGTGCTTGGGAACGGGATCGACACAGTCTACCCGAGCTCGCATCGAACGCTGGCCTACCGCATCCTCGAGCAAGGGGGTGCCATCGTCAGCGAGTACCCTCCGGGAACCCCGCCAATACGGTATCACTTTCCTGCGCGGAATCGAATCATCAGCGGGATCTGCCGCTCGGTGGTAGTGGCGGAGGCGCCGGCGCAGTCCGGGGCGCTGCACACCTCGGAGTTTGCGCTGGAGCAGGGACGGGACCTCTTCGTGCTGGCGGCCGGGACGCACGGGGAAGCAGGTGCCGGTTGCCGCGCGCTCGCGCGCGATGGAGCAGCCGTGATCGATGACGTACGCGACATTCTTGTCGATTGGGGGTCGGCCGGAGCGCGGTCTGCCGAGCAGGCACCGGCGGGATCCGGGGCGAGGTACCGCGGAAGTGGTGCGGCGGTGGGACGACAACTCGCTCTTGAGCTGGAACGGGAGATTGGGGTTTGATCATGAGTACGACAACGGCCCACGGATCACACGTCGATCGATATCTCGCCTACCTGCAGAGCGTACGCAATCTGTCGCCGGCAACCGTCCGAGCCTACGGCCTGGATCTGCGAGCCTTCTTCGCGTGGGTTGGTGACGATGTGGCCGTTGATACCGCGACCGTCCGGCGCTACGTATCGCACCTGACGCGTTCCCATACCGCCGCATCATCCATGAACCGCAAACTGTCGGCCCTCAAGGGTTATTACCGCTTCCTCATTCGGCAGAAACTCGTGGAAAGCTCGCCGGTAGATGGGGTGCGAAGCATCCGTCGCAGTCGCACGCTGCCGGACATCCTGTTTGACCAGGACATCAAGGATCTGCTCGAGATTCCCGGGGACGATTTTGAGTCCGCCCGGGACCGCCTCATTCTGGAGACCCTCTACTCAACCGGATGCCGCGTCTCCGAGCTTACGGCGATCACGGTGGAAGACATCAACTTCAAGAAAGGCTCGATCATCGCGCACGGAAAGGGCCGCAAGGACCGGATGGTGTTTCTGGGAGCCCCCGCCCGCGCGGCGCTTCGCGACTATCTTCCGCTGCGTGACAGCCTTGCCCGTCGGCTCGGTAAGGGTGAGGTGCGCGCACTGTTTCTGAACCAGGCCGGGGGAGCGCTCACCGTGCGAGGGGTAGCGTTGATCATCGAAAAGCGGGTGCGCGCCGCGCGTATCGCGACCCGGACTTCGCCACACACGTTCCGCCACACCTTTGCCACGCACGTGCTCGACCGCGGCGCCGACATTCGGGTTGTCCAGGAGCTGCTCGGACACGCCGGCCTCTCAACCACCCAGGTCTACACCCATCTGGGACTGGGCAAGCTGCGCAAGATCTACGCGCAGGCGCACCCCCACGGGGGAGGCGGCAGTGAAATCCCGAACTCCCCAATTTTGCCCGTACCATCTTCAGAAAGGAACAACCAATGAAACAGAAATGGCGCAGTACAACGATTGTCGCGGTTCGCAAGGACGGCGTGGTCGCGATGGCCGGAGACGGCCAGGTTTCGCTGGGCAACACGGTCATGAAGGCTCACGCCCGCAAGGTCCGTCGGATCTACGACGATCAGGTGCTTGTTGGCTTTGCCGGCGCAACCGCGGACGCGTTCACCCTGTTTGAACGGTTCGAAGGGAAGGTGAAAGAGTACTCAGGCGATATTACGCGGGGTGCGGTGGAGCTGGCAAAGGACTGGCGGATGGACCGCGCGCTGCGCCGCCTGGAGGCCCTGATTCTGGTGGCCGACCGACAGAAGACCCTGCTCATTTCCGGGACTGGGGACATCGTCGAGCCCGATGAAGGAGCGATTGCCATCGGTTCGGGGGGCAACTACGCGTACGCCGCGGCGCTTGCCTATCTGGATGCCGGTGCGCTCTCGGCTGCTGAGATCGCACGGAAATCGCTCGAGATTGCCGGTTCCATCTGTGTGTTTACCAATTCCGAGATCGTCCTGGAGGAGCTTGCATGAAAGTTGCGCTTGAGACCCTGACTCCGGCCGAGATCGTTCGAGAGCTGGACAAATATATCATTGGGCAGGAGAAGGCAAAAAAGGTGGTGGCAATTGCGTTGCGCAATCGGCTGCGCCGTCAACGCCTTCCCGATGAGCTGAGCGATGAAGTCGCGCCCAAGAATATCATCATGATTGGCCCGACGGGCGTCGGAAAGACCGAGATCGCACGACGGCTTTCCCGCCTGACCGGTGCGCCCTTTTTGAAGGTCGAGGCGACCAAGTACACCGAGGTCGGCTACGTCGGGCGTGACGTTGAGTCGATGGTTCGCGACCTCATGTCCGAGGGCATCGCGATGGTGAAGCTCGAACTGCAGGAGGAGGTTCGCGTCGAGGCGGAAAAACGCACCGAGGACGCGCTGCTGGACCTGCTTCTTCCGGGAAGCAAGCCGCAACCGGCTCCCGTACGGCCCACAGACGGAGGAACCGCAGGGTTTACCCTTTCCGTCGGTGGTACCGGTGAGGACGCCTCCGGGGCATCGGACGCACCGGAGGTCAACACGCCACCGGCGGTGTCCGAGTCCACCCGTGAGAAGTTTCGCACCATGCTGCGGGCCGGAAAGCTCGAGGATAAGGACGTTGAGGTGCAGATTTCGGCCGGAGGTGGTTTCCCGTCGATTGAGGTCTTTTCCGGCTCGAGTTTCGAGGAGATGGACCTCAACCTCGGCAACCTTTCCAACCTCTTCGGCGGCAAAAAGAAGAAGAAGCGCACCACCGTCAAACTGGCGCGTGACATTCTGCTGCAGGAAGAGATGGACAAGCTGGTCGATTCCGACCGCGTCTCTGAACTCGCGCGCCGCCGCGTGGAAGAAATGGGTATCATTTTTATCGATGAGATCGACAAGGTGGCATCGAAGGAGAATCGGCAAGGCGTTGATGTCAGCCGGGAGGGCGTGCAGCGCGACATTCTTCCCATTGTGGAGGGGTGCAAGGTGAACACCAAACATGGAATGGTGGATACGTCGCACATCCTCTTCATCGCTGCCGGTGCGTTTCACACCAGCAAGCCCAGCGACCTCATCCCCGAACTGCAGGGACGCTTTCCGTTGCGGGTCGAGCTCGAGGCGCTCAGCAACGATGACTTTTTCCGAATTCTCACGCAGCCGCAGAATGCGCTGATCAAACAGTACGTCGCCCTCATGGAAACCGAGGGTGTGACGCTGGAGTTTGATTCCGAGGCAATCCGGGAACTGTCGGAGATCGCTGCGCGGGTGAACTCGAGCACCGAGAATATCGGCGCGCGACGGTTGCACACCATCATGGAGGTGCTGCTCGAGGAAGTGTCGTTCACGGCGCCGGACCTCAGCGGCCAGACGATCCCGATCACCCGGGAATACGTTCGGCAGCGATTGGAGGACCTGGTTCAGGATCAGGACCTGGCCCGGTATATCCTGTGAATTTGCTTCAGATCGTCGGTGGAAGGCCGAAGATCAAAGAGAGGAGGACGATCAGCGCATGTTCTTGAATACCAATTTTGGGCGAACCGTCGACATTCTGCACCGAAGCATGGATGTCAGTCTGCTGAGGCAGGACGTGATCGCCAACAACATCGCCAATGTGGATACTCCAAACTTCAAGCGGACGGTGGTCAACTTCGAGACCGCGCTCGGCGACGCATTGCGCTCGGACCGACCGCAGCGGTTTCAGCCGGCCCTCACCAACGAGCGACACATACCGTTTCACCGGCCGGTGGATTATCGATCGGTTCGCCCGACGCGGTTTCTGGACCACCTGACGTCGAGCAAGAACAACGACAACAACGTGGATATCGAAGTGGAGACCGCGGAGCTGCTGACCAATCAGCTGCTCTACACGCTGATGACCAACTCACTGAACTCGCAGCTCGAGCAGGTCAACATCGTGTTGCGTGGATAGGGGGCGTTGAATGGGTATGTTTTCCAGCATTAACACCGCGGCGAGCGGCTTGACCGCGCAGCGACTGCGCCAGGACGTGATCGCCGATAACATCGCCAACGCTACGACCACGCGTACCACCGAGGGTGGGCCCTTTCGCCGCAGTCGGGTGATTTTCCGTCCTCGCGTCGATCAGCCCTACTTCAAGGGACCGTTTGTTCCCCGGCGCCTCGATAACGGAGTGGGCCGCGGGGTCCGCGTGGCGGGAATCGAAAAAGATTTCGATGCCGAGCTGCGCCTGGTATATGATCCGACGCACCCGGATGCTATCCAGTCCGGACCGCGGGCCGGCTACGTGGAGATGCCCAATGTGAACGTGGTCAACGAGATGGTAGACCTGATCTCTGCCTCACGGTCGTATGAAGCAAACGTTCAGGTAATTAACGGCGCGCGCACCATGTTTCAACGCGCACTGGACATTGGCCGTGGATAGGCCGTGGCGTAATAGGGAGGGAAGATGATACATCGAATGCTTTCATCGCAACAGGTGACCGGCGATCTGTTCCGGCTCGAGCGGACCAATCCGCTGCACGTTCCGGGACGAAACGACGGCCCCGTCACGAACGGACCGCAGGACTTTCGCTCGCTGCTCATCGGCAGTCTGAACAACGTGAACCAGCTGCAGCAGGAACACGCGGATCTGTCGGTGCGCGCAATCATCGACCCGGACAGCGTACACCCGCACGATGTGACCATCGCCGGAGCGAAGGCAAATCTGTCGCTGAATATCGCACGAAACGTCGTTGATCGCGTGATTCGCGCGTATCGAGACATCACCAATGTACGGTGAGACCGGAATGAGGTAGTGACTACCGCGTAACGGAGAACAATCGGCTGGAGCGCCGGATGGCGCCATGGACACTGGGAGGGGACATGAATAACTGGCTCAAGAACATCGCCGGACAGATCAGGGATCTGTGGGCAAAATGGAAGCCGCTCCAGAAGGGCGTCTTCATCACCGTCGCCGTGGGCGCGGTGGTTGCAGTCGTGCTGCTGGTGACGCTGAGTTCGGCGCCGCGCATGGTCCCCCTGGTGAGCAGGGCGATCACGGATGACCTGGAACTCACCCGCATCACTGCCCGCCTCGATGAGGAGCGGGTGCGGTATACTGTGGCCGCCGACGGGCGCATCATGGTCGACAGTGAATCGACTGCGCAACGGATGCGGGCGCTGCTGACGCGTGAAGACCTTATTCCGCGAAATACCGACCCGTGGGAGCTCTTCGACATCGATCGGTGGACGCAGACCGACTTTGAACGAAACGTCAACCTGCAGCGGTCAATCACCCGGCAATTGCAGCAGCACATCGTCGCTATCGATGACATCGACGCCGCAAGTGTCAATCTCGTGATTCCGCGGACGGAGCTTTTTCGCGACGACCAGAATCCGGTTACCGCTTCGGTCATCATCACGCCCAAGCCCGGATCGGATATCCGCGAAAACCGCCGCAAGATCGAGGGAATCGAGAAGTTGGTGCAGTTTGCGGTTGAAGGACTGCGGCGGGAGAACATCACCATTTCTGATCGTAGTGGCGTGGTGCTCAACGATTTTGAAGGCATGGAGGGTTTCGATCGACTTGAACTGACCCGCCGTGAGTTTCGTCTGAAGCAGGAAATCGAAGGGCGGTACATTCGCGCGATTCACGACGCGCTCGGACGCATCTACGGCCAGGACCGGGTGAAGGTAGTGAACATCGATGTCGACCTCCTGATGGGCGTGCGCACCGTGCAGACGCAGGAGCACTTTCCCATTGAAACCGTCCCCGATGACCCGCGAACGCCGTTCAGCGAGCGGCAGTTTGTTCTTTCCATTCCACGATCTGCGGAAGTCGTGGAGGAGATCTACGAGGGCACCGGATTCAACCCCCAGGGCCCTCCGGGGCAGGAGGGGCAGACTCCTCCCGCCTACCGCGATCTGGACGGCATGATCGGGCGCTGGTCAAACGTGGAGAACCGCACCAACTTTGAGATCAACACGCGGACGCTGTTCGAAGAAAAGAGCCCTGAGATCCGTCGCGTCACCGCGAGCGTAGCTCTGGACGGTGTCTGGCGGCGACAGTATGATGAACGGGGAAATCTGCTGATGAACCCCGACGGCAGCATCGACCGGCTCTATGTTGGGTTGACCGACGACGAGCTGGCGCGCGCGCTCGATCTGGTGCGTAACGCGGTGGGCTTCAATCAGATTCGCGGCGACAACGTGTCCGTGCAGCACATCCAGTTTGACCGAACCCGGGAACACGAAGTCGAGGATCTGGCCTTCCGACGCCGAAGGCAGATTCAGATGATCGTGCTCTATTCGCTCATCGGTGTTGCGGTTCTGCTGGTCTCCTTCATTGTCTTCCGGCTGATCTCGCGCGAGATCGAGCGCCGCCGCCGGCTGCGCGAAGAGGAGCTTGCACGGCAGCATCAGGCGATGCGCGAAGCGGCGCTGCGCAGCGCAGAGGACGAGGGGACCGAGGTGGAGATGTCCGTGGAAGAGCGGGCACGGCTGGAGATGCAGGAGAACGCCATCAATATGGCGCGCGAGCATCCCGAGGATGTCGCTCAGCTGATTCGCACCTGGCTGATGGAGGAGTAGGGTATGGCCAAGACAACGCGGGCATCCGCGGCCGGTGGTGGCACGGCTACCACCGGGAAAAAGGGCTCGGCGCACCGAAAGGACCTCACCGGACGGCAGAAGGCTGCCGTCTTCCTCATCACCATCGGTTCCGAGATCTCCTCGGAGATCTTCAAGCATCTGCGTGAAGACGAGATTGAGGCGCTGACCTTCGAGATCGCGCGGCTCGAAAATATCGAGCCGGAGGACCGCGACAAGGTGCTGATGGAGTTCCAGGAGCTGATGATGGCTCACGACTTCATCACCACCGGCGGCATCGACTACGCCCGGGAGCTGCTGGAGAAGTCGCTTGGGTCGCAGAAGGCGGTGGATATCATCAACCGCCTCACCTCGAGCCTTCAGGTTCGGCCATTTGACTTCATCCGGCGGACCGATCCGACGCATCTGCTGAACTTCATTCAGCAGGAGCACCCGCAGACGATCGCCCTGATCCTGGCCTACCTCGAGCCGGCGAAGGCATCAACCATTCTTTCGAACCTTCCGCACGAAGTGCAGTCGGACGTTGCCAAGCGAATCGCCAAGATGGACCGGACCTCTCCGGAGGTGCTTCGCGAAGTCGAGCGCGTGCTCGAAAAGAAGCTCTCGACGCTTTCGTCCGAAGACTACACCTCCGCGGGAGGCGTAGAGAGCATCGTCGAGATTCTCAACCTTGTCGATCGTTCCACGGAGAAGAAGATCATCGAGTCGCTGGAGGACGAGGATCCCGAGCTCGCTGAAGACATCAAGAAGCGCATGTTTGTCTTCGAAGACATCGTCATGCTCGACGATCGGGCAATCCAGAAGGTGCTGCGCGAGGTGGACACGACCGAGCTGGCGAAGGCGCTCAAGTCGGTCGACACCGAGGTGCAGGACAAGATCTACCGAAACATGTCCAAACGGGCGGCGACGCTGCTCAAGGAGGACATGGAGTATATGGGACCGATCCGCATGAAAGACGTCGAAGAGTCGCAGCAGAAGATCGTGTCAATAATCCGGAAACTCGAGGAGCAGGGCGAAATCGTGGTCGCCCGCGCCGGCGAGGACGAGCTGGTTGTGTAGGGGTTAGCCTGTGGCCAAGAACGTATTTCGCGCCGCTGAAGTGAACGTTCTCGACGAGAGGGTCCTGATCGCGGGACCCGCCGCCCCCCAGGTGGTGGACGAGCTCGACGAGATCACCGATATCGAAGAATACTCGGGGCCTACCGCCGACGATCTGCGGCGCGAGGCGGAGCAGTTCAAGCAGAACTGGGACGCTGAACGCGAGGCGATGCTCACCGAAGCGCGTGAGGCGGCGCAACGCATCACCGAGGAAGCGGAGAACCGTGCCTTTGACGAGGTGAAGCGCCGAACGTCCGAAGCGCAGGCGATCAAGCAGGAGGCCGAGGAAGAGGCCGAGCAGGTCGTTGCGACAGCACGGGCTGAGGCGGAGCGGATCGTTGCCGCTGCCGAGGCGCGCGCGCGTGAGGTCGAGCAGGAAGCGCATGAGCGCGGGCTCGAGCAGGGGAAGACCGAAGGGTTTGATGCGGGGAAGGCCGAAGCCGGACGCCTGGTGGACCGCCTGCACGTGATCATCGACAAGGCAATCCATCGACGGCACGAGATCATCGAAGAGTCCGAAGCGCAGCTCATTCACCTGGTGCTCGAGATCGCGACCAAGGTGGTCAAGGTCATCTCTGAGAACCAGAAGAACGTGGTGATCAACAACATGGTGCAGGCTCTTCGCAAGCTAAAAAACAAATCAGACGTCACCATCCGCGTGAACCTGCAGGATCTGCAGATGGCGACGGAACATGTCAAGGAAGTCATCGAGATGGTCGAACGGGTTGGGCACGTCACCATAGCCGAAGACACCACCGTCGATCCGGGCGGCTGTATCATCGAGACCGACTTCGGGCGCATTGATGCGCGTATTGCTTCTCAGCTTCGGGAGATCGAGGATCGCATCCTCGAGATCACCCCCATTCAGAACAGGCCAAAGCTGAAGGAGTAATTCGCGGACAATCGGGAGGGGTCCGTGGGAATGTTTGATAAATACGCCGCAGTCGTCGACCGGATCGAGCCGATCAAGCAGATCGGCCGCATCCGTCGGGTACAGGGACTGCTTATCGAGAGCGACGGCCCACCGGTGTTTGTGGGCGAACTCTGCCAGATCGTCATGCCGCGCGGCGGTGGGACCGTCTGGTCGGAGGTGGTGGGCGTGGAAGGTGCGCTGGTACATCTGATGCCGTACGGGGAGGTCGACGGGATTGAGGTGGGCTGCTCGGTGGTGGGGACCGGTGAAACGCTCCAGGTTCCGGTATCCGACAAGCTCCTCGGCCGGGTGATCGACGGCCGCGGCAGGCCGATCGACGGCGGTGGCGATATCGGTTCCGCCGAGCTCTATCCCGCCGTCGGCGCGCCTCCCAATGCGCTGGATCGTGATCCGATCGACCAACAGATCGTCACCGGGGTGCGCGCCATCGACGGTCTTATCCCCGTAGGAAAGGGACAGCGGCTCGGCATCTTCTCCGGCAGCGGAGTGGGCAAGTCCACCCTTCTTGGCATGATCGCCCGCAACACCTCGGCTGATGTCAACGTGATCGCGCTGATCGGTGAGCGCGGCCGCGAGGTGCGGGAGTTCATCGAGAACGATCTGGGGCCGGAAGGGCTGGCACGATCGGTGGTGGTGGTTTCCACATCCAATACGCCGCCACTGGCCCGACTCCGTGGAGCCTA
The DNA here is from genome assembly GCA_007693485.1 of Spirochaetaceae bacterium. Classification (GTDB taxonomy): domain Bacteria; phylum Spirochaetota; class Spirochaetia; order DSM-27196; family PWMO01; genus PWMO01. The sequence goes on along the minus strand of REDM01000154.1, from coordinate 31,872 downwards.
CGTGGCAACCGCCATCGCCGAGTACTTCCGCGATCAGGGCCAGGACGTGATGCTACTCTTTGACTCGGTGACCCGCTTCGCCCGCGCCCAGCGCGAGATTGGTCTGGCCACCGGAGAACCTCCGGCGACGCGTGGATATACGCCGTCGGTCTTTTCTCTGCTTCCCAAACTGCTCGAGCGATGCGGAACCTCCGATCGTGGAACGATCACCGGGTTTTACAGCATTCTGGTTGAGGGCGACGACATGGACGAGCCCATTTCCGATGCGGTTCGCGGTATCCTCGACGGACACCTTGTGCTGACGCGTAAGCTTGCCCAGCGCTATCACTATCCTGCGATCGACGTGCTTGCGTCGGTCTCTCGCCTCGCCAACCGCGTCTCTCGACCGCAGGTGCGCCAGGCGGCCGGGTATCTTCGTCGGTTGATGGCTACCTATACCGACTCCGAGGACCTGATTAACGTGGGCGCCTACCAGCGCGGCACCAACCGGGAGATCGATGAGTCAATTGAGAAAATGCCTCAGATTAACGGGTTTCTCCGTCAGGACATCGACGAAAAAGCTCCAATCGAGGCCACCGAGAGCGGAATCATGGCGATCGCGGGTATGGGTACGATAGAAACGGAGGCGATCGAGTGAAGCGGTTTTTGTTCTCCCTGAACGCGGTGCTCCGGCTTCGCGAACATCGCGAGTGGGAGCAGGAGCTTGAACTGGGCAAGACCACATCGCGCGTCGCGTCAATCCAGAACGAGATCAACTCTCTCACAACCGAATATCAGAATACGGTTTCGCTCGCATCGGGAGCGCGTGCGGTTGATATGGAATATCGTATCTGGCAGACCGCCTACCTCTCGCTGTTGGAACAGCGCCGGTCAGAGTGCCGCCGGGATCTTACGATCGCCGAAGAGGCGCGCCAGGCGGCCCAGGAGCGCTACCTCGAGGCGATGAAGGAGCGAAAGGTGCTCACCCAGCTGCGCGAGCGCCAGGAGAGCGCGTATCGGCGCGAGCAGACGCTGCACGAGGAGAACGTGATCGACGACACCAACAACGCCCGCAGCGCGCGCGTTCGCGGCCGTGCGGTACGATCGGGCCACGCGGTGGCAGTTACGGAGGGAACGAAGAATGGCTCGATATAACAGGGTGGGGGCTTTTCCGCGAATCTTTGTCCTGGTGCTGCTGGTGCTGGTCCTCGCCGTTGGCGGTCTGCTCTGGTTTAACCGTCTGGGACTGGTGGACGCGCGGGGACTGGTGGCTCCGGTGGCCCGCCTCTTCGGCGTTTCTCGCCCGAGTGAGATCGACCCGAGCGACGACGCAATCCTTCTCGATAGTGTGCGTCTGGCCAAGCGGGAGGAGGCGATGGTGCTGCTCTCCGAAGAGATCGCTCGCCGCGAACGCGAGCTCGAGAACGCCACTGCCGAGCTGGTTGCCCTGCAGGATGAAATTCGAGCCCGAGAAGCAGAATTGCAGGATCGCGAGATTTCGTTCAACCAAAGGATGCGAGACGACGAGAATAGAAGAGCAAGGGTCGAGCAGATTTCGCGAAACCTTACCGGGATGCCTCCCGATAACGCGGTTGCAATTCTGCAGGGCTTTGAAGACCAGCTGTTGATCGAAACGCTGCAGGTGACTGAGCGGATCGCGGTAGACGCTGGAGAATTCTCGCTGGTGCCGTTCTGGTTGTCGCAGTTTCCCCCGCAGCGCGCGGCGGAGATTCAGCGAAAGATGACGATCAGGGCCGCCGAGTGAAACCGGAGGTGCTCGAGTGGTGCACACCACAGGCACATCGTTATCCGCTGTTCCCGATTTTCTCGCCCCCTCTCGAATACCGGTGGGGCACGGGGGGATCGCTCTGTCCGCGGTTCCAACGGGCAGCGGCTCGGACTTTCTGAACAGCCTCGAATCGGCTCTGCGGTTCGAAAGACGCTCGCACTCCGCCCCCAATCCATCCCATGACTCTGCAATAAACCGGTGGACGCAGGATCGGTCAGGCATGCAAGAAATATCTGACGACCGTGCCCGGAGTGACGAGGCGCGTGAGGCGGCGTCGCGTCGGCTCGAACGACCAGGAGACTCCGATCCCAGCCGTACCGACTCCCATCGAAACAAAACCGGCGGTTCCGAGCAATCTACAGGCGACGACGCAGTATCGAAGACGGGCCGCCAGGACAATGCAGCGCAGCAGGCCGCGGAGACACAATCGAGCGATTCCGCGAACGCAGAGCGTTCGGATGACGTCAACGATACCGGGGACGGATCAAAGGCCCTTGACGGTTCATCGTCGCGCGACGGGTCAAAGACCGGGCAATCAGGTGAGGCGGATGAAGATGGTTCGACCGCCGACAACCATGCCGCCGCGGCGACCACAACGGTGATCGATGTACTCAAGGCGGACGCAGATACCGTCGCGGAAGACGAATCAGAAAAGGCCGAACGCCCCGCGCTTCGTACGTTTGGAGGCTCCGGTTCGGGAACCGCGAACGGGAAAGTGGGAGACGGCGCGAGCGAGGGTGCTGAGAAGGCAAGCCTGGCTGCTGCCGTGGGTGCCGTCGACAAAGACGCATCGGAAGACGCAGATACAAAAAATACCGGTACCGCTTCGGAGGGCCGCCGTGCCGCGAATGCCGCCGCGGGAAACGGTGAGACCGATTCTGCCTTGGAGCAGGATCGGACCGGGGAGCGTCTCGCCGTGATGGAACGGACCCGTGCGGAGCGAGACGCCGCCAATGAGAACGCGGATGACGACCGGTCCGAAGGGCGCGAGCGCCGCGGCGCAGACGGCGCCGAAGGATCGCGACGCGTTCGGCTGGACGTACGAGATCTTCGTACCGACGCTGCACGGGAATCGCGCGCAGAGGGCAAAAGCGCCGAAGGCAGCGGCACGAAGATCGAACTCGATGGCACCGTCTCCGGTCGGCGGACCGACGGCATTGACGGCCCGGGACGTGGCGCGGGCGGCGAACGCCCGGATCTGAGTCCCGGAAGAGCTCTGCGCGAGCAGCTGCAGCCGGAACTGGTCCGACACGCTCGACTCGTCGTGCGCGGTGAGTCAAGCGGCGATATTCGGTTGACGTTGCGACCAGAGCAGCTCGGACGCGTACGAATCAGTCTGCACCTGGAAGATAACCGTATAGCGGGCCGGATTATTGTCGAAAATGGAAGTGTCCGGGATGCGTTTCAGGCCAACGTACAGGCGTTGGAGCGCGCGCTGCGGGACGCCGGGCTGGAAACGGCCGGGCTGGAAGTGACCGTCGGCGAAGGGGATTCCCACGACGAGTCCCCGCAGCACCACGGAAACCGTCGGCGGGTCGCGCATGGCTTTGATGAGATGGTTCCCCAGCTGACCGGCTGGTTTGACGACAGCAGCCGCGTAAGCCTGTACGCATAAGGAGAGGAAAGCGAGATGGAAATCTCCAACATGATGAGCGGCGACCAGGTCGCGCGATTGCAGAACACGGTGACGCGTTTCAACGCGGAACTGAACGAAGGGCGGCCTGCGACTCAGACGCTTGGGAAAGACGACTTTCTCAAGCTGTTGATCGCGCAACTGCAGAATCAGGATCCGATGTCGCCCATGGAAGACAAGGAGTTCATCGCGCAGATGGCGCAGTTCTCCTCGCTGGAGCAGATGACCAATATGGCGACCGAGTTCTCTCAGCTGTCGCGGACGCTGTCGGCAGGCCGGGCTCTCGATCTCCTGGGTCGGACGGTGGAACTCGAGCAGGGCGACCGTACGGTTACCGGTCGGGTGAGCGAGATAACCGGGGGTGACTTCCCGCAGATCATGGTAAATGGTGTGTATTACGATCAGACTCAGATACGTCGAGTACAGGAATAAGGGGGCTTCGGCATGATGCGCTCACTATGGGCCGGTGTATCCGGTCTTCAGAATCACCAGACCCGCATGGACGTCATTGGTAACAACGTAGCGAACGTGAACACTACGGGGTTCAAGCGGGGCCGGGTCAACTTTCACGACATGATCTCGCAGACCATGGAAGGTGCGGCACGACCTCGCGTCGAGGTCGGCGGTGTCAACCCGAAACAGGTTGGTCTTGGTGTTCAGATCGCCGCGATCGATACGATACACACTCAGGGTTCGCTGCAGACCACCGGCGTCAAGAGCGACGTTGCCATTCAGGGCAACGGCTTCTTCGTCATGCGCAGTGGGGAACAGAACCTCTTTACCCGGGCGGGAGCGTTTTCGCTGGATGAACAAGGCATGCTGGTTAATCCTGCCAACGGTATGCGCGTGCAGGGGTGGCAAGCGGAGGTAATCGACGGTCAGACCGTCATCAATACCTCTGCCTCGCTCGAGGATCTGGTGATTCCGATCGGGGGGAAAGACCCGGCCGCCGCAACCACAGAGGTGTTTCTGGCGAGTAACCTGAACAAGAACACCCCGGTGATTGGCCCCGACTCGAGCGCAGCGGAGATTCGCGAAGGAACGTGGACCGTCCAGTACGATATCTTTGATACCTTCGGAAACACCCACACCCTCGACGTTGCATTTACCCGTATTCCCGACGAGCCCAACCGGTGGACCGCAACCGTGCAGGTCAACCCGGAGCTCGCCGACGAGACGCTGCAGAACATCGCGGTGGGTGGCGTCGCGAGCGCCGATGGCCAGAGCTTCATCGTGGAGTTCTCCAACGACGGAACCCTCCTGTCGGTGTCCAACCCGGAAGGTGGACTGCAGAATGACGGCGACATCTCGGTGGCGATCGATTTTCTGGTTCCCGAGACGTCGATCCCCATCGATCCCGACACCGGCTTGCCCGAAGGGCCCGCAACCCAGAGCTTCAACCTGAACCTTGGTCGCGTCGGAGCCTTTACCGACTCGATGACGCAGTACTCATCGCAGAGCTCTACCAAGGTGTTCCGCCAGAACGGCTATCCCATGGGCTACCTTGAGGACTACCGCATCGATCAGTCGGGTGAGATCACCGGTGTGTTCTCCAACGGGACTAACCGTACTCTCGGCCAGATTGCGCTGGCATCCTTCGTGAACCCGGGCGGTCTCGAGAAAGCGGGCGAGAACAACTACGTGCAGACCATCAACTCGGGCCTCGCCGACATTGGCGCACCGGGCACCGCGGGCAAGGGCATCATGATTGCCGGTACGCTGGAAATGAGTAACGTTGACCTGTCGCAGGAGTTCACCGACATGATCGTCACGCAGCGCGGCTTCCAGGCAAACTCGCGATCGATCCAGACGGCCGATCAGATGCTGCAGGAAGTGTTAACACTGAAACGATAAAAGAGGTATGATCAGCGGTGATTCTGGTAACGCGCCTTGACGGAAAAAACTACTACGTGAATCCGCATCAGATTGAGTACATTGAGGCGAACCCGGACATCACGCTGGTCATGCTGTCTGGGAAACGACTGGTGGTCCAGGAGGACTACCAGTTGGTGTTTGAACGCATTGTGGCGTACCGTCGCCAGATCGGTGCGTTCAAAAACGAGGAGTAGGGGAGTATGGATCTCGGAACGATCATTGGTATTGCCGCGGGATTCGTTCTCATCGCGATGTCGATTCTGACGTCGGGTGGGGCGCCCGGTTCCTACATCAACCTCCCCTCGGCCATCATGGTTCTCGGCGGATCCTTTGCCGCCATGCTCGTCGCAAACCCAATGAGCCGGATGCTTGGGATCATGAAGTACGCCCGGCACGCCATGCGGGTTCCCGACTGGCAGGAAGAGAAGATCATCAACGAACTCGTCGGGTTCTCCGAGCGGGCGCGTCGCGAAGGTCTTCTTGCTCTGGAAGACAACATGGACCAGGTGGAAGACGAGTTCATGCGCAAGGGGCTTCAGCTGGTGGTGGACGGTACCGATCCCGATATTATCAAGACCATCCTCTACAACGATCTCAACCAGATTCAGGAACGGCACGAATCCGGGATCAAGGTGTTTGACGACTGGGGCAAGATTGCCCCGGCCTTCGGAATGATCGGCACGCTCGCCGGCCTGATCGCGATGCTCGCGAACCTCGAAGACCAGTCGAGCATCGGTGCCGGTATGGCGCTCGCACTGATCACCACCATGTACGGGGCGATCTTTGCCAACCTGGTGCTGATTCCCATGAAGAGCAAACTGCAGGACCGCGATCAGGACGAGACACGCACGAAGGAAATCATCATCGAGGGCATTCTCTCGATTCAGTCGGGAGATAACCCGCGTATTCTGCTTGAGAAGCTGGTTTCGTTCCTGCCGCCGCGGCAACGCGAAGTAATCAGACAGGAGTCTGGAAGGGACTAGCACTATGACGCCAAAAAAACAGAAGAAATGTCCCTCTGAGGGCGCAGCAGACTGGTTGCTCACCTACGGTGACATGACCACGCTGCTGCTGACCTTTTTTGTATTGATGTTCACCGCGGCGACCATCGACGGTGAACAGCTGCGACTGATTCTCGCGGCCTTCCCCGGATTGGGAAGCATGGAGGGAGGAAACACCTTCGAACAGGGACGGCTTCCCGAGCTGGGGAATACCATCCTGTCATTGCCCTCGATGCAGCGGGGACGGGCGCTCAATCAGGCACGGCAGAACGCGGTCAGCATATTTCAGCCGCAGATCCGAACCCAGCAGGTTCGGGTTACCCAGGACGAGCGGGGCCTGGTTATTTCCCTTGCCGCCGATGCGTTCTTTAGGCCCGGGAGCGCCGAACTCGACATCGAGGAGTCCCGCGAAGTCTTCATCCGGCTCGCGGGTTTGCTGACATCGGACGAGCTGGCCAATCGGCGGTTCCGGATCGAGGGGCATACCGATTCGGGCGCTCCCGACGCGGACATCTGGGCGAGCAACTGGGAACTCTCGGTTGCACGCTCGCTTAGTGCTTTTCGGCTGCTGCGCGATTACGGTGCACCGGAGGACCGGTTCCAGGTCATGGGCCTCAGCGACACCGTGCCGCTTGCCTCCAACGCAACGCCCGAAGGCCAGGCACTGAACCGCCGGGTCGACGTCATTATCCTGACGGAAGGTCACCTCTAAGGAGTAAGCGATGTCTGACAACGAACTGTTTGAATCCGAAGAGGAGATTGCCGGCGAAGAGGCGGCGTCCGGCGGAAAAAAGATCGGTTTTCTATCCGGCATGGTAATCCAGATCCTGAAGTGGGTCGGGATCGTACTGGCGGCCATCATTTTCGTGGTCACCGTCGTGGTGGTGACCCTCAATTTTATGGGCGATCGGATGGGCTCACAGACCCGCATTCCGGTTGACTCCGAGAGCTATGCCGACCGGCTGCCGGTGTACGATTGGCACTCTCTCGATGAGCTGCGGGGTACCACGCGCGACGGGAGCACCTTCATCATTCAACCCCATATCGGCTACGATCCGGGTGCGCAGGCAGTGCTCACCGAGATTCTCTCGCGCAGAATTCAGATTCGCTCCGAGATTCTTCTCTACTTCAACTCACAGGATGCGGCGTTTCTACAGAACCACCAGAACCGCACGCGGATCCAGAGCGATCTGGTGACGCGACTGAACAACAACATCATGCGCTCGGGGCGGGTCAGGGACATAGCCTTTGACGTATTTACAATTATTGCGTTCTGACCATACCGGTTGTTGCAAAATATGCAAAACTGTGAGAGGATTCAACTTGGGAAGGGGAGCATAATAGAATGACCGAGGTCCTGTCTCAGGATGAGATCGATCAGTTACTGACCGCATTCTCCTCTGGGGACGTTGAAACCGAAGAAAGTCGACAACCCGCCGGTAAGCGCAAGATCAAGATCTATGATTTCAAGCGCCCCGACAAATTCTCAAAAGAGCAGATCCGTACCGTCTCGATCATGCACGAGACGTTTGCGCGCCTCACCACCACCAGCCTCAGCGCCCAGCTTCGAAGCCTCGTGCAGGTTCACGTCGCCTCGGTTGATCAGCTCACCTACGAAGAGTTTATTCGCTCCATTCCCAACCCGACGACCCTCGCGGTCATCAACATGGATCCGCTGAAAGGGTCGGCCATTCTCGAAATCGATCCCGCGATCACCTTTTCCATCATCGATCGTCTCTTTGGGGGCCACGGTGAAGGAACCAACGTCATGCGTGAGCTCACGGATATTGAGAGCTCGGTCATGGAAGGGATCATCGTTCGGGTGCTGGGCAACATGCGTGAAGCGTGGAGCCAGGTAATTGACCTTCGCCCGCGGCTGGGTCAGATCGAAACCAACCCGCAATTTGCCCAGATTGTGCCTCCCACCGAGATGGTGGTGCTGGTAACGCTCGAGACCAAGGTCGGCGATGTTGAAGGCATGATGAACTTCTGTATCCCCTACCTTACCATCGAGCCGATTATCTCCAAGCTCTCGGCGCAGTACTGGTACTCGTCGGTGCGTCGGGGAACAACCACCGAGAACCTCAACATTCTTCGTGACCGGCTTGCGACTATCGAGGTTGCTCTGGTAGCGGAGATTGGCGCCATGGACCTCACGGTACGAGACGTGCTTTCTCTGCGAGGGGGGGACGTCATCCGCCTGCAGAATACCCGCACCTCGGATCCGATGGTGCTCAAAATTGGAAACCGACCCAAGTTCCTGTGTAAACCGGGACAGGTCGGCAGCAAGCTCGCGGTTCAGATTATGCAGAAACTCGAAGACATCGAACAGGAAGACTTCGAGGAACTGACCGTGGAAGAAGGAGAGTAGGATGAGCGACGGGTCCCTGTCCCAAGACGAAATCGACGCATTGTTGCAAGGTACCGGCGGGATGGACTTCGGCGCCGAGTCGGGGGGCGGTGCGGGAATCAGTGACGCAGACCGCGATGCATTCTTCGCGGTGATCAAAGAAACCGTTGCGTCCCAGAAGTCAAACCTCTCCATGCTGGTGACAAAGAGTGCATCGGTGAAGGCGGCGTCGGCCGAGGTACTCACCCGCCCGGCCCTGATCCAGAAACTGGCCAACGAAGTTGTGGAAATTGAGCTCGACTTTTCCGACGGAGTCTCGGGGCGCCATCTCTACGTGATGGACGGCGCATCGGCCATCAGGATCGCTTCCCCCATGATGGGGCAGGACGGGGTCGAGCTCGACGATGCCGCGGTGAACGCGCTTCAGGAAGCGTTCTCCCAGGTCTCCGGTCCGGTTGTAACCGCGCTGGGAGACAAGACCGGTAAGACCATCATGACCGAGGCGCCCACCGGTCGGGTTGCCGATCGCGACGATGTATCGGTCCCCGAGGAAAGCTTCATCGCCATTACCTACCAGTTCACCGTTGAGGGCGACGAACCGGCGATGATCATCGAAATCTACGATGCGGGGATTGTCTCCGCGGTGGTCGGGAAGTCTTCGGCAGCCCCCAAGGCGCAGTCCAACCCGTTTGGCGTTGCTTCATCAAACGCGGATCCCTTTGCGGCGATGGCGGGCGGAGGCGGCGGCTCGTCGTCGGGCAGCGGTGCTGTCCAGAGTGGCGGCGGGCCCAATGTGCAGTCGGTGCAGTTTCCCGGTCTGCAGCCTCAGGTAACCCAGACCGAGCAAGGCAACATCAGTCTCCTGATGGACGTCTACATGGAGATGACCGTCGAGCTCGGGCGAACAAAAAAACTGATTCGAGAAATCCTTGGAATGGGCGAGGGTACCATCATCGAGTTGGACAAGCTCGCCGGTGAGCCGGTAGACATCCTGGTGAACCACAAGCTGATCGCAAAAGGCGAAGTTGTGGTTATTGACGAGAACTTCGGCGTGCGTGTCACGGAGATCGTGTCGCCTATGGAAAGAGTTACGAATATGACGTAGAATAGCAGCGAAGTTTGGCGGACTGCAGACCGACGAACTTCGTGTGTTAGGGGAGGGGACACTGAAACAGCTATTCCTCGTGCTCGCGTTGGCGGCTGCGCTCATGGCACCGTCGGTGTATGCACAATCAAACGGGTCTCCGGAAACGGATACTCGAGCTGCCGCTGAACCAATAGACGAAACCACGCTGCTTTTCGATGTACCTGAGGGAGAACCAGGCTCCGACGGCTTTACGTCCGCGCCCGCATTCGGTGTCGGTGATTTTGTCCGGATGGTCCTGGTTCTGGGGCTGGTGGTTGCATCCATTTACGGAGTGTTCTTCGTCCTGAAGAAGGCGTCGCTCGGCACCACAACGGACAGCGACATCATCCGGCCGCTGGGTACGCGTACCCTTCCGGGCAACAAGTCGCTTCATCTCGTGGAAATCGGGAACCAGGTGTTCCTGATCGGTGCCGCCGATCACGCCGTCAGCCTCATCGCAGAGATCTCGGACAAAGAGACCATCGATCGCCTTGTGCTTGAGGGGACCACGCTTCGCGAAGATCGAAAGAAGAGTTTCTCACAGCTGCTCTCGGGGGTACTGTCGGGCGGTCGCACTTCGACCGACGGCGTATCGTCCGGTAGCGCAGCGCATCCGTTTCAGTTCATGCACCAACAGAAGGAGCGACTGAAGAGACTCCGTTCGGGCTGACCGCGCCGAAACGGCCTTGGGAGGGGACGTGAAACGATCGGTTCTTCTGTTTTTTATTCTTGCACTCTGCGCCGGCCTTGCCCCGGTTCAGCTTCACGCGCAAGAGGTTCAGGGTGAGCAGGCGCTGCGGATTCCGTTTGTGGATCTGCAGATCCGCGAGCCCGAGGGTAACCAGGAAGTTGCGCTTTCGCTGCAACTGCTTCTGATTCTGGCCGTACTGAGTCTGGCGCCGTCGATCGTCATTCTGATGACGGCGTTCCTGCGCATATCGATTGTGCTGGACTTCGTGAAGCGGGCGCTGTCGCTGCAGCAGGTGCCGCCCAATCAGGTGTTGATGGGAATAGCCCTCTTCATGACGGTCTTCATCATGTGGCCGACCATCATGAGTATCTACGACAACGCCTACGTTCCGTTCTCGGAGGGCGAAATTGGCATTGAAGAGGCGTACGGCAATTTCGAACGGCCGATGCGCCTGTTCATGTTCCGGCAGATGCGCAGTAACCCATCGAGCATTGCGCTGTTCATGCGGATGAGCGATCTGCCGAGACCAAACAGTCTGGCCGATGTACCCACGCGCGTGCTCATACCCGCTTTCATTCTTCACGAGCTCACGGTTGCGTTCAAGATCGGTATTCTGCTCTTCATTCCCTTCATTATCGTGGACATGGTGGTGGCCTCAATTTTGATGTCTATGGGCATGATCATGCTTCCGCCGGTCATGATTTCGCTTCCGTTCAAGCTCATTCTCTTTGTGCTGGTGGACGGATGGGGACTGATTACGCAGCAGCTCGTTGCGAGCTTTGGAGGGTTCTGATGGATACCGGTTTTGCCATTAACATCATCCGGGTTGGTGTTCTACAGGTTCTGGTGCTTTCCGCACCGCTGCTGATCATCGGTATGGTGGTTGGACTCATCGTGTCGATCTTCCAGGCGACAACGTCGATCCAGGATCAGACGCTGAGTTTTATTCCCAAGATCGCCGCGATTCTCGGGGCGCTGATCTTCTTTGCGCCGTGGATGATCCAGACGGTGGTGCAATTCACCATGAACCTCTTCACCCAGATTCCGCAGATGGTACGGTAAGGACGCTCATGGACGCGATCTTTGGTTACAACACGCAGCTCTTTCTGCTCATCATGGCTCGCGTGTTTGCGCTGATCGAGATCGCTCCGCTGGTATCCTCAGACGCTATTCCCCAGCTGGTCAAAATTGCCCTGTCGCTGTTGTGCGCGTTTCTGGTGTTCCCGTGGGTTGCCGCCACCGGGTATCCAATTCCCGAAAACGGTCTCGCGTACGTTCTGCTGCTGATTGGCGAAGCGCTGGTGGGCATCATCATGGCGTTCTTCCTGGCCATCGTGTACACGGCCTTTCAGGTCTCCGGGCAGTTTTTCTCACTGCAGATGGGGTTTGGCGCGTCGCAGGTGTTTGATCCCATGGCGCAGGTTGAGATCCCACTGATGGGGCAGCTGCTGAACCTGGTCGCGATGATGGTCTTCATTGGGGTCGACGGCTTTCAGCGGCTCTTTTACATCGGGGTGATACGGTCGTTCCAGGCGGTTCGGGCGGTAGACTTTGTGGGCGTACGCGAGGGGCTGCTGATCGGGCTGCTCGTTCGGCTGTCGCAGCTGTTTGAATACGCGTTGATTCTGGCCTTCCCGATACTGGGTACCCTTGTTCTGGTCTACGTCGCCATGGGCCTGCTTGCGAAGGCGGCGCCCCAGATGAACCTTCTCATTCTCGGGTTCCCCGTCTCAATTGGCGTGAGTTTCCTTTTGCTGTTTGTTTCGTTGCCGTTCCTGGTCGACGCCTTTGCCGCGGTCATTGATCACGCGTTCAACGGTCTGTTTGAGATTCTGCGTCTTGCGCGCGAGGTCCCTGCGTGACGTCGGCGCTGCTCCACGAGGAGCGTTTTGCCGAGGCCGAGATTCTCGAATTGCGTCGGCTTGAAGACCGTCGCCGTGGCGAGGTTCGCGCCCGGTTTGCACAGGTGCATCTTCAGTGGTTTGCCGCGGAGGACGAGGGGCGGACCGAAGATCCAACCGAACACAAGATCAAAAAAGCGCGCGAAGACGGGAAGGTGGCAAAGTCTCAGGACGTCACCGGTGCGATCGTGCTGCTCTTCTGTGCCATTGGTCTGGGACTGCTGGGCCGCTATCTGCTGTCGGTGTCGGTTGAGATGGTGGGGTACTACCTGCGGCAATCCGTGATGATTGACGTGACCAGCAGCTCCGCGCCGTTCGCCGCATTCTACAGCTACTTTCTGCGATTGACGCTTCCCATTGGGGGCATCGCCTTCGTGGCGGCGATCATGGGCAACTACATTCAGGTGGGGGCGCTGTTCTCGTTGAAACCAATTACCCCGGACTTCAACAAGATCGCACCCAATTTTGGGAAGTTCTTCAAGCGGGCGTTTGCATCCGCGGAGGCGGGATTCAATCTCGCCAAGTCGCTCGGAAAAATCATCATCATCGCGGCGCTTGCATATCTCAACATCAGCTCCCAGATCGAGCGCCTGGCGAATCTCGTGCATCGCCCCTTCATGCAGTCGCTCAGTCTGGTTGCGGGGACTGCGTTCACAATCCTGATCCAGGCCGCGGTGGTTTTGCTGGTGCTTTCGCTGTTTGATTACTTCTTCCAGCGCAAGCAGCATATTGAGTCTCTGAAGATGACCAAAGAGGAGATCAAAGAGGAGCGCAAGACGTTCGAAGGTGACCCTCTGATCAAGAGTCGCCTTCGTCAGCGCATGCAGGAGATCCTGCAGCAAAACATGATTCAGAACGTGCCCAAGGCCGACGTGGTAGTGACCAACCCCACCCACTTCGCGGTGGCCCTGGAGTATAACCGGCTTTCGATGACGGCTCCCACGGTTATCGCCAAGGGCCAGGACGCCATGGCCCAGCGAATTCGCGCGATCGCGCAGGAGCACAACGTGCCCATCATGGAGAACAAGCCTCTCGCGCGAGCGCTCTACGCCGAGGTTGAAATTGGTGACACCATTCCCGAAGCGTTCTACGAAGCAGTGGTTGCGGTGCTCAAAGAGGTATATCGAATGTCCGGTCGTACGGTGAAGGCAGGCTGATATGGCAGATGTTCAATCGGTCCTGAGCAACTCATTCCTGCGCCACCGAACCGACGTACTGGTTGCTGTGGGTGTTGTTGCAGTGGTGATGATGCTCATCATCCCGTTGCCGTCGGTCCTGCTGGATACCTTCATGGCACTCAACCTGGTGCTGAGCCTGCTGATCATATTGATCGTTCTCTACACCAAGAGCGCGCTGGATTTCTCGGTGTTCCCAACCCTGCTGCTGGTGGTGACGGTGTACGGGCTCGCGCTCAACGTGTCCTCTACCCGGCTCATTCTCTCCGAAGGTTCGGACTTCCGGGGACAGATTGTTCGGGCCTTCTCCACCTTCGTTGTGGGTACGGAAGGCACCGAAGGTCTGGTCATTGGTTTGATCATCTTCATTATCATCATTGCCGTGCAGTTCATCGTAATCACCAAGGGCGCCACCCGCGTCGCCGAGGTGGCGGCGCGTTTCACCCTTGACTCTCTGCCGGCAAAGCAGATGGCCATCGAAGCGGAATACAACTCGGGAGCGCTTACCGAAGAGCAGGCGAGCAAGAAGAAGTCGGATCTCGAGCGCGAAGCTGACTTCTACGGTGCCATGGACGGTGCGTCCAAATTTGTCTCGGGCAACGTCAAGGTGGGGCTGCTCATTACAGTGATCAACATCGTGGGTGGCATCATCGTCGGGATGACGATCCACAACGAAAGCTTCGGCATGGCCCTCAACACCTATATCTCGCTTGCCATCGGCGATGGTCTGGTGACCCAGTTTCCCGCCCTGATCATCTCGACCGCAACGGGTGTAATTGTTACCCGCTCGGTATCCGATGCGACCTTCGGAGAGGACGTCACCAGACAATTCTCCTCTCAGGCGCGCATCTACTGGATTGCTGCCGGCTTTCTCTTTGTGCTCGCGATCCTCCCGGGCTTTCCGTGGTACATATTGATTCCGATGGGCCTGCTATCGGCCTTTCTCGCGTTTACGCTGGGACGCACACAGATGGCCCAAGAGGCGCAGGCCGGCGCCGATGAGAAGAAGGAGCGCGCAAAGGAAGCGCCCGCGGAGATCTCTCCGGTGGCGCCGCTCGACCCGATTTCGCTTGAGCTTGGGTACGGGCTGGTGCCGCTGGTCGACAAAGACAAAGGCGCCGAGCTGCTCGACCGGGTGACGCGAATCCGCCGCGAAACCGCGTTGGACCTGGGGCTGGTAGTTCCTCGCATTCGCATTATCGACAATATGCGCCTCGATCCATCCGAGTACTGCATCAAGATTCGCGGGGTCGACGTTGGTCGCGGTACCATCCGAATGGGTCGGTATCTCTGCATCAATCCCGGCGGCGAACGCGATGATATTCCCGGTGAGAAGACGGTGGATCCGGCGTTCGGTCTTCCCGCACTATGGATTACCGAGGAACATCGCGAACAGGCCGAGCGTAACGGCTTTACGGTGGTTGATTCACCATCGATCATCGCAACCCATCTTACCGAGGTCATCAAGCGCAACGGTGCGGACATTCTTGGGCGGCAGGAAGTGAAGGGGATCCTCGAAGCGCTGCGGCGCGACTACCCGGCCGTGGTTGAAGATGTGCAGTCGGTGTTGTCACTCGGTGACATCCAGAAAGTGCTTCAGGGGCTGCTGCGGGAGCAGGTTTCGATTCGCAACATCGTGACCATTCTGGAAACACTCTCCGATTTTGGGCACGTTACAAAGGACTCCGGCTTTCTGGTCGAGAAGGTGCGTCAGGCGCTGCGGCGACAGATCTCGCAGCAGTACGCGGATGACGAAAAGAGCATTCGAGTGCTGACGGTGGAGCCCTCGCTCGAGCAACGGATCATCGAGTCGCGCGTTGAGACCTCGGCGGGCGTCATTGCGGCGCTCCCGCCGGATGTGCAGCGTCACTGGATCACCGCCCTGCGGAACGGCGTCCGTCAGGCACAGGAACAGGGAGCGTTTCCCATCGTGCTCTGCTCGGAAGCTGCTCGCCCGTTGATCAAGTCGGGGTCCGCGCGCGATCTTGCCGATCTGGTGGTGTTATCCGTTCCCGAAATCATCCCCGAAATTCGCGTAGAGAGCGTTGGAGAAATCCGGATTGAAGCATGAGAGGAAGAAGATGGAGTACTTTGTAGAACAGGCAACCTCACATCGCGAAGCCGAGCACAAAATTCGCACCAAATACGGTGACAAGGCGCGAATCATGCACCATCGTACCATCCGCATGGGTGGTTTCCTGGGACTCTTCCAGCGCGAGGGGGTCGAGGTGACCGGCTATTTTTCGCACGAGCCAATCAAGCCGCGTCCTGAAGCGGTTCGCAAGGCTGCTGACCTTGAGGAAGAGAAGCGCAGGCTGCTTACCGCGGTCAAGACCGACAAATCCGAGAAGAATGAGCCGACCGAGAAGTCGGACAAGACCATGGAGATGGTACTCGACGAATTGCGCCGGCTTCGTGAATCCGTGGAGCAGCCGGTTGCGACGGTTCCCGCTGATCACCCCACCATCGTTCACGTGGAAGAAGCGCTCGCGTTCAACGACTTCACCCCGACCTACATCGACGAAATTGTCCGACGCATACGCGGTGAGTTTTCGATCGATGCGTTGGATGATGTGGAGACGGTAGAAGAGCGGGTGGTGGAATGGATTGGCGAGTCGATACGGATCTCAGAGCCAATCCGGCAGCCGCGTCCGGATGTCTTTGTGCTGGTTGGCCCCACTGGTGTTGGCAAAACAACCACCATCGCAAAGCTGGCGGCACACTACGGTGTCACCACCAACGGATCGACGCGACGAAACGAAGTGCGCATCATTACCATTGACAACTACCGAATCGGCGCTAAAGAGCAGATCGAAACCTACGGGACAATCATGGGAATTCCGGTTTCCTGCGTAGACTCTGCAGCGGATATGAAAAAGCAGATCGCGCTCTATCAGGACGCGGACGTGATCTTTGTTGACACCATTGGAAAGAGTCCCCGACAATTCAGCCAGCTCGGTGAGATGAACGAGGTGGTTCGTGCGTGCGGGAGCAATGCCCAGGTGCACCTCGCGGTGAGCGCGACAACCAAGACCAGCGATCTGTATGAGCTGTTGCGACAGTTTGAGCCCTTTGGATATCGGTCGATAATTGTAACAAAGCTCGACGAGACAACGAGAATCGGCAATGTTATCAGCGTTCTGCACGAGAAGCAGAAACCGATCTCGTATCTTACCGATGGACAGCGAGTCCCCGAAAACCTCGAGGTGGGCTCGGTTGAGCGGCTGTTGTTGACGCTGGAACGTCTGCGCATCAATCGCCGCCGATTGTCCGAACGATTCCCAATCCACGAGCATGGAGACGTGAATGGCTGATCAGGCAGAGACTTTGCGCGAGCTCATGAAGAGCAAGAATCACAACGGGGAGACCCGGACGCGCATCATTACCGTGGCGAGCGGTAAGGGTGGGGTTGGCAAGACCAATATCTCCACCAACCTCGCGATTGCATACGCGAAGCTCGGGAAGCGGGTCATCCTGATGGATGCCGACCTTGGCCTCGCCAACGTGAACGTGGTGCTGGGAATCATTCCCAAGTACAACCTCTACCATCTGATCCGCAAGCAGAAGTCCATGAAGGAGATCATCATGGATACCGCATACGGCATCCAGATCGTGGCCGGTGCGTCGGGCTTTGCCAAAATTGCCAACCTCTCGGAAGACGAGCGGCGCGCCTTTGTCGGGGAACTCTCCGAGATGTCGAACGCGGAGATCATTATCATCGATACCAGCGCCGGCGTGTCCAACAACGTTCTCTCGTTTGTCGCTGCCGCCGACGAAGCGATCATCGTAACGACTCCGGAACCCACCGCCATTACCGACGCGTATGGCATCATCAAGATTATCGCGACCGAGATCGACAGCCTGGGTCTTGGGCTGAAGTTGATTGTGAACCGGGTGCGCTCGGTGACGGAAGGGAAGAAGGTGGCCGAACGGGTCATCAACATCGCCGGCCAGTTTCTCAACGTCAAGGTTGACTACCTCGGGTACGTCTATGAGGACCCTGCCGTGCACGAGGCGGTGCTCAAGCAGCGACCGTTCCTGGTGCTTGATCCCAAGGGAAAGGCTTCGGTGTGCGTAGAGCACATCGTCAGTCGTCTGGAGAAGGTTGAGTATCGCGAAGGTGGTGGCGTCGGTCGGTTTCTCAAGCGGTTGTTCAGCAGGACATCGGTTGAGTGACCGGGTAGCGTGTATGGTGACCCTTGGGAGGCACGCCTTGACGGGTTGTATGATTTTTCCTACTCTGGAGATCGCGACGTGCCGTAACGCGATCGGGCAAACGGGAAGAGGGCCGACGTGACCGCGAAACGATGGAGATTTACCGCAGGATGCGCGCTGTTTGCCCTCGTGGTGGCAGGCCTGAGTTCGGCGCTCGGCGGAAACCCGGTGGGAACGACGCTGTTTCGTGCCATTGTCGCGGCGGTTCTGTTTGGAGCCGGCGGCACAGCGGTGCGAATGGCGATTGCAACCTTTCTGCCCGAACTTGAGCAGGTGTTTGCATCCGCTGATGCCCCAGCGGGGGACGACGTCGACGGGGTACCGGGAGGTACCGTTGATATCGTGGTCGAAGACGACGATCTGACGGAGGGTGACGCGTTTGCCGGCTCGACGGAAGATCCCGTGGCCGACGTTGATGACGCCGTCGAACGTGAGGATGGCGGTCAGGACGATCAGGACGGCGACTACGTGCCCTCCTTTGACTCTGGTGACGATCAGCCCGGTTATCAGGATGACGATCTTGTTGCCGACGCGGTTGCGGTTGACGGGGATTCCGATGAGAACGCGAGTATCCAGACCGATCCGACCGATGCGGTGGATCCGAAGGGAGTAGACACTCTTCCTGACGTCGGCGGGTTTTCCGATTCGTTTGAAGCGCCCGAGTCAATTGGAATGGGCGAAGGTGAGCGCGAACGATCGGGCTCCAGTGACCAGGACCCGGCGATGATGGCGCGGGCACTGCAGACTATGTTGAAAAGGGACGCATGAGCATGGCCGAACAGGTGCTGGCGAACAAAACCGAGGATGAGCTCTGGCGGCTGTACCGAGACAGCAAGAATCCCGATATCCGGGAAATGCTGGTCAAGCAGTACGCTCCGCTCGTGAAGTACGTGGCCGGCAAAGTGGCGGTTGGAATGCCGCACAACGTTGAGTTTGACGACCTGGTGGGCTACGGCGTGTTCGGACTGTTTGACGCCATCGAAAAGTTTGATCCCGACAAGCACGTCAAGTTCAAAACCTACGCGGTCACCCGTATACGTGGAGCGATTTTCGATGAGCTGCGGTCGATCGACTGGGTCCCACGTTCGGTGCGACAGAAAACCCGCGAAATCGAAGAAACGGTGCGCCGTCTCGAAGCGTCACTGGGCCGACCGGCAACGGACGAAGAGATCGCCCGTGATCTGGGAATCACCGTGCGGGAACTGGAAAAGCTGATGATGAAGATCAGCGGTACTTCCATCCTTTCCCTCAACGACGTCTGGTATACCGGCGACGATAACGACAAGGTTTCGATCGCGGACAGTATCGAGTCGCCCCACAGCCTGAATCCCGATGTGATCGTTGAAAAAGAAGAAATCAAGCGGGTCATCGTCCAGTCGATTCAGGAACTCCCTGAGAAGGAAAAGACGGTGCTCGTGCTGTACTACTACGAGGACCTGACGCTCAAAGAGATTGGCCAGGTGCTTGAGGTGACCGAGTCGCGGATCTCGCAGCTGCATACCAAAGCCATTTTGCGGCTTCGGGCCAAGCTGACCAATATCAAGAAGGGGATTATGTAACATGGTCAAGATGTCCCAGTTGCGGAGCTACATGCGACAGCGGCTGGACGAAGATAAAACCCGCCGGTTTGTCCATGTTTCCGGTGACACGCTTCAGGACGCACTGCGTGAGGCGTCGATCGAGCTTTCACTCCCCATAAAAAAAATCGAATACGAAGTACTCGAGAAGGGCGCAAAGAACGTTCTGGGAAAGACCCGTAAGCCGTTTCTCGTCATGGCCTATCCCATGGGCCAGGGGGCCGAGACCGGGGACGACTCAAGCTTCGACTCTGACTTTGGTTTTGACTCGCTGGAACCTGAAACGGTGCGAGATGGGCGCGTCTTCGTGCGGCTGACTCCCGATGGTGTCATGCTCAAGGTCACCGCGCCGGACCGCGGCGGTGTTCGCGCCACCGAACGTATGGCAATTGAGCGCATTGTTGCGCGAACCGACACCACCGTTGATACCTCGATGGTGGCCAAGGTCGTCAAGCACGCGGACGGAGAGTACGTTCGGGTGGGCCGGTATGACTACAACCCTGCGTATGACGCGGTTCTTTCCGTGGAAATCACCGATGCCGAAATGAAGGCGTGGCTCACTGCCCTTCCGCCGGGCAAGGGTGGTTCAGACCCCGATCGTGACACGCTGGTGACCTTTCTGGAATCAAACGGTGTGGTTTCCGGGCTGAACGAGGATCTTCTGGCCCAGTTTGTCGACGAGCCAATGTACAAGGAACCGGTGCTGGTGGCAGAGGGTGAGAAGCCCGAGAACGGTCGCGACGCGCGGGTGGTTTACAATTTTGAGACCGACTCCAGTACGGTGCACCTGAAGGAGACCGATGGGAAGGTCGACTTCAAGGAGCTCAACCTCGTGCAGAACGTTGTCGAGGGACAGGTGCTCGCGAAGAAGTCACCGCCGGAACGGGGGAAGCCGGGGCGCACGGTCACTGGAAAACTATTGCCCGCGAGAGACGGTGGTCAGACGACCATTCAGATTGGGAAGAATGTCCGCCTCTCCGACGACGGGTCTGCCGCTTACGCTGAGATCAACGGGCAGGTCACTCTGCTCGCAGGCAAGATCAACGTTGAGCCGGTATACGTGATCAACGGAAACGTCAACCTGAAAACCGGAAACGTGCTCTTCCTGGGAACGGTTCTGGTCAAAGGGAACGTTGACGACGGATTCAGCGTCAAAGCCGCTGGGAATATCGAGATCATGGGCAACGTGGGGAAGAGTGCGCTTGACGCTGAAGGTGACATCATCGTGCATCAGGGTATTGCAGGCAAGAACAGCGGAACGGTGCGATGCGGGAAGAACCTCTGGTCGCGCTTCATCGAGAATGCGTCTGTCCAGGCCGGAGGCGTGGTCGCGGTAAGCGACGGTATCATGAACTCCGAGGTCGATGCCAATAAGAAGGTTGTGTGCCGCGGAAAGCGCGCCAGCATTGTTGGTGGTCACATTCGGGCGAGCGAAGAGATCGATGCGAAGGCGCTCGGCTCGACCGCAGGGGTCGAGACCATTCTTGAAGTTGGATACGATCCAGAGCGGAAAAAGCGATTCGACGATCTTTCCGTTCGGAAGGAAGAGCTTCTGAAGTCGCAGGAAGAGATCGACCGCAACCTCGGCACGCTTGAGAACCTCAAGCGAAACAAGGGCAATCTCACCAAGGAAAAACTCGAACATCTGATTGCGGAGCAGAAGCACAAGCAGGAGATTCTCAGAGAGATCAAGAAGATTGACTCGGAAATGCAGGAGATTCAGGAGTACCTGAGTCAACTCAAGACCCACGGGCGGATCAGTGCATCCGGTACGGTGTTCCCCGGCGTAAAGATACACATTAAGGATGCCGCGCTCGAAGTGCGCAACGAGTTTAAGGCGGTGACCTTCATCAGTGAGGCGAACACCGTCCGTGTGACCAAGTACGTGGAAACCGAAACCGATGTGGAGGTCACGAGGAGAAGCTGATGTCGATACAACCGATCGATATGCAGACCCTCTTTCTCCGCCTCAACCAGATTGGTCATGAGCAGTCGGCGGAACGCAACGCGCTGCAACAGGGCCAGAGTGTCGTCGGTTCCGAAATCGCGCGGCAGAGCGAGCTCAAGAAAAGCGTTGTCGATGAGTCCCACGATGTGGAAGACGGTCCCGAGCAGCTGCATGAGGACGGATCGGACAACAGCAATAAACGCTCGTCCGATCAGGCACCGCGCGATTCCAGCGAAGAGGCCCAACCCGAAGTTCTCCGTGATCCCGATCTCGGACGCAATATCGACATTACAAGGTAGAGGTGGGCATGTCTTGGTTTCTGCTGTTTGTGACAAACAGCGTAGTTGTGCTCATTGCCGTCCTTTTTTTGGTGCGTCGAATCGAACGGCGGATTCAGCCCACGGCGATTCTGGAGCAGATCCGCGCGGAGATTGACGAGCTCATGGTGGAGTTCAATCAGACCACCGAGCGAAACGTGGTGTTGATCGAGGAGCGCATTCTCCGGCTGAGTAAGCTGTTGGAAGAGGCGGACCGTCGGGCGTCCGTCCTGCGCCGGGACATCGACGTGCACCAGGGACCCGTGCGTGCGTACGGGAGACCCAAGGCGCCGAGTTCGCAGATGAGCGGCGGGGGGGATACCCCGACCCGGCGCACCCCGGAATCAGAGATCGCATCCGCGGCCCCCACCAATGTCGCGCCGGCTGCTGCCTCAGGCGCCGCCTCGGCCGCTCCCGCGGGAGGCGCTGCCTCGAAAGGCACTGCCCCGGGGCCCGGCGGTGCGGCGGGTGACAAGCGAGCGCAGATTCTCGATCTGTACGAAAAGGGCATCGCGTCCAACATCATTGCAGCACGGGTGGGCACGACCGTTGGTGAGGTTGAGCTCATTGTGTCGTTAACACAGAGGAAGCGGTAAGAAAATGGCGCGCATCATCGGCATTGACCTTGGCACTACGAACACCGTTGTGGCGGTGATGGAAGGCGGAGAAGCTCGCGTCATCCCCAACGACCGGGGAAGTCGGTTGACGCCTTCGGTTGTCGCATTTGCGCCGGGCGGTGACGTGCTGGTGGGTGAGTCGGCGAGGAACCAGGCGGTGGTCAACGCGGCTCGTACCGTTGCACACGTGAAACGAAAAATGGGTCAACCGGTCGCAACCGAGATTGACGGGACACGGTATTCCCCCGAGGCGATCAGCGCGTTCATTCTTGCCAAGGTAAAGCGCGATGCGGAGCAGTACCTCGGCGAGGAGGTGCGCGAGGCAGTGATCGCGGTGCCGGCCAACTTCTCCGACAAGCAGCGAAAGGCTACTGTGGAGGCCGGGCGTCTGGCGGGACTGACCGTTCTGCGCATCATGAATGAACCAACCGCGGCCGCCCTGGCGTACGGGGTTCGCGGCGAGGACGTGCAGCGCATTGTGGTGTACGATCTCGGTGGCGGGACCTTCGACGCGACCTGTCTGGAGGCGCACGGCGCAAACTTCACGGTGAAGGCGAGCCGCGGCCACAGTCATCTCGGCGGTATTGACTTCGACCGGGTGCTTGCGGATCGGGTTCTTGCCGAGTTTCGCGATCAGTCGGGTTTCGACTGTTCTGGTGATCCGGTTCTCCTTCAGCAGGTGTACGAGCTGGTAGAACGTACCAAAATAGAGCTCTCCACCCGAAACGACGCATCGTGTGCGTTGCCGTTTATCGCAGCCGGTGCTCAATCGGTTCATCTTCAGTTTCAGGTTACCCGTGAGGAGTTCGATCACCTCATTGAGGATCGTGTGCAGGAGTCGGTTGCTCTCACCCAAAGTGCGGTTGCAGATGCGGGCTTTGACGCGGCCGGTATCGACGCTCTGGTGCTCTCCGGAGGCTCCAGCCGCATCCCGCTCGTCCATACGATGCTGCGCGAAGCGCTCGGCGTGAACGAAGTCGCGCTTGTCAATCCGGACGAAATCGTAGCCCTTGGTGCCGCGGTTCAGGCCCATGCGCTGGCCCAATCCGAGCAGCTCATCCACCTTCGTGATGTTGTATCGTATTCGCTTGGTGTGGAAATCGACAACGGTCGATTCGTGAGCCTGCTTCCGAAGAACACCCAGATTCCCGTCGAGACTACTCGCGTATTCACGACCGTCTCGGATAACCAGGACGCCGTGGAGATTCACGTCCTGCAGGGAGAACACCCGGAAGCGGCGCGCAACGAGTCTCTCGGACGTTTTCTGCTCACCGGTATTCGAGAAGGAGTACGGGGAGAGCCGCGGATCGAAGTGATATTTTCCGTGGACGCAGATGGCATTGCGCACGTCGGTGCGCACGACGTCGACACCGGTGCGCGACAGACCATCACTGTACATCCGGTACCGGATGACGATGGGGATACTTCAAGGCAGATCCAGCGCAGCGTTGAGTCGCTCATAGACCGGACGATCAACCAGCGGCGGTCTGCCGCATCAACGGTGGATGCGGCCTTTGCGAAGGAAATCGAGGATCTGGTCGCCCATGCGCGACGAGCGCTTTCTCGAGACGACGTCAAGACGCTGCGCGAGTGTCGGCTCGCCCTGGAAACGGTAATCGACGAGCTCAGCATTCAGGCCGGGGGAGGTCTGCAGGAACGGTATGAAGGTGCTTGAAGCCTACCGAACGCTCGGCGTGACCCCCGCGGCGCCGCAATGGGAAGTCAAGCAGGCGTACCATCGGTTACTGAAGCAGTTTCACCCTGATCTCACGTCGGAGGAGGGCAGCCGGCGCCGACTCGAGGCGGTGGTTGAGGCGTATCGAAGCCTCAAAGAGCATCAACCCCGCATCGTCCCGTTTCCATCAAACTCACGGCGACGACCCGCCAAACCGCCTGATGTTACCCCCGAAGAGTTGGCCACGCTTGGACACCTGGTGGCTCACGGGCGAAGCGCGGCAATGCGCGCCTTTTCGGCGAGGCGCCTGGGCAACTCCGGAAAGCGCTCCGCGTACGCGTTTCTGCGTCCCGCCCTCTACGATTCGGATCCGCTGGTGGTTCGCTCGGCAGTGCAGGCAATTGGCACTCTCAACGTCGCCGGGTGCGCCGCCGAGCTCGCCGGACTGTTCTTTCGGACCGATCCGGAGACCAAGCACTGTATTCTCGACATCGTGGAACAGCGGGAGGGGACTCCTCGGTTTCAGGATGTGGTTCTTGTAGGAATGCGCGATCGTGACCTCTCGGTGCGAAAGCGATCACTGTCGCTCTACGCCCGACAGGTGGCGGCAGCAGGCAATGCACGGGAAACGGTGAACCCACATGGCTGACAAAAACGCGCGGCTCGCGGCAATGTTCCGTGAGGACGCAGAGGGAATGATCGAGCTCTTGCATCTCATCGCCGCGCGGATCGGGCGAACCGAGAATCCGTTGGAGTCGATCGATCAAGCGTTTCGGTACGCGCATTCGATCCGCTCCGAAGCGTCATTCCTGCGATACGGCAGCATCGTTGCAGCCGCTCGGGAGGTAGAGCGTATCCTGCGTCGCTGCCGTGAGGCGGGCAGGGCGACCGCATCGGACTCACAGGGCCTCAGTGATGCGGTTGTCGCGCTCGACCACGCTCTATCAGGCGTGGAGCCGGCATTGGCATCGGATGGACCCGGGGGTGGCCGGATTTTACTCGCGGATGAAACGCACCTGCTCGATAGCCCGCTTGATGCAGTGCGTCTTGAGCGTCTCCGCGCGTCGCGCGTCCGCGGTGAGCAACTCTTTCTGGTGCGCTGTCGGGTAGATGAGATTCCGGAGATGGTCGCGCCGCGCCTCTATCTGGTGATTGGAAACCTGGAGAAAGCCGCAAACGTGATCGATACGCTTCCTCGGCTTGATGGGTTGGTTGACGGCGTGGATCGGATCGAAGTCCTGTGTGCACTTACCGGTGGGCCGGAGGAGCTTCGTCGGGCGGTTGCCGTGGACGCGGTCGAGCAGGTGGAAATTGAGTCACTGGAATACAGCGAGCTCGACCCCATCGATCCAACCGAGTATCGCTCCGGAATGATGGTGCAAGCGGACCGCATTACGCTGTCAATGGAGACACGGCGCTACGAACAGCTCTGTCTGCACGCCGATGAGCTCACGCATCAGCTTGCCGAGATTGTGGAGCGCGATCGCAGCGCTCTGCAGTCGCTGAGCCGTGAGTCCCGGCTTCGGTTTGAGCTCACGGAACGGCTCGCCGATTCGGTTGCGGCCACCATCCGTGCGACCTCCTATGTTTCGGCACGCACCATCCTCGATCCCTTGCCTGCGGTGGTGCGACGCATCGCCCGGGATGCGGGCAAGCAGGTTCGCGTTCGCATTACCGCGGCCGACGTATCGCTGTTTCTTCCGGTGGCGGACATCGTGCGCGACATTCTCCTTCATCTCGTGCGAAACGCCGTTGATCATGGCATCGAGCCGCCCGCGCAGCGGACCGCGGCCGGCAAGCCGGAAACGGGCGTCATCGAAATCTCTGTTGAGTCGCAGCATCCCGACACGGTGCTTCGGATCCACGACGACGGCAGGGGTATCCCCGCGCAGGCGCGGGGAAGCGGCCGCTCTCTGTGGGAGGTCATCTCCGCTGCCGGCTTCACCACGGCCGGTGCCGACACTGGTGCATCGGGCGAAGGGGTTGGTCTCGATGTGGTGCGATACTCGGTGGAGCGCGTGCTCTCCGGCAGTGTCGAGCTGGAATCCGAGGCTGGCCGCGGATGTCGGTTCGCAATCCGCGTACCCACCGTCGGGCGGCCGTTGAGCGTGCTTGTGGCAAAGTCGGCCAGCCGGTTTGTGGCTATTCCCGCTGCCTACGTGTTCGATCGGTTTGTGATCGACATGGCGCAGGTTACGCGGGATTCCGCCGGAGCGCTTCACTATCGATACGGCGATGAAGCGGTCCCATTGCGATCGTTAGAAGCAGAGGGGGTCAAGGCGACGGAGGGCGTTCCGCTTCACGGTCTGCTCCTTGCGGTTGGCGCGAATCGTCAGCTCGTTGTGGTGAATGACGTGGTCGGGGAAGAGACGGTGTTGCGCGACGTGCAGGTGCGCGACAGCGTATTCAGTCAGAGCGTCAACCAGTCGGTGTCGCTGTTTCTCCCGCTGCGGTATCTGTAGACGTGGCGTCTGAAGGCGTAGCATCGGGGATCGCAGCCCCGTTTGCGGCTGCAGCGGCTATGAGGCTGCGGAAGAGTCTGCGAAAGGCGCCGCGGTAGAGCAGCAATTCCGGGTGAAACTGGACTCCCACGAAAAATTTCCGTCTCGGATCCTCAATGACCTGAATCACACCGTTGGGCTCGGTGGCTGTAGCTATCAGTCCAGCTCCAAGTTGTGCAACCGACTGTCGGTGCAGTGAGTTCACCATCAGGTGGTCCTTGCCCACTACCTCGGAGATCCATGTGCCGGGGTGCACGTGTACCCGTTTGCGAAAGAGCATGTGAGCGAGCGGGTGGTGGGGATACCGTGCGTTTCGATACGCCTTGCGTACCGCGGGATGAATAGTTCCGCCTGCCGCACGGTTCATCAGTTGCGCACCGCGGCAGATTCCCAACACCGGTAACGCATTGCGTATGGCGTGCTCGAGGAAGGACCGCTCGGTATCGTCACGCTGGGGGTAGTAGCGTCGATGCGGGGTTCGGGGAATGCCGGCAAACTCGGGGGAGAGATCCGGCCCGCCGGTGAGAACGAGTCCGTGGTGAGAGCCGTTGGGGCGGCTGCCGGGACGAACCCGACGCGGTTTTCCACCGGCGAGACGGACCGCAATCCACACCATGATATAAGCGGGGGCGAGGCGTCGGTGCGACGACGTGACGGCAATCACGGGACGAGCAGAAGTCTGCACCGATGGGATCATCGATTCTTCACCTCCGGGGGCAGTTTCCCGTGCCTGATCAGTGAGGCGAGGATGAACATCACTCCCAGTACGATGAAGGGGTCGTCGCGGTAAAACAGATCGTTTTTCGCTGACCGCCCGTCCTGAACGATAGCGCGAAGTGCGGCCACGGTCTCACGGAATCCGGAACGTGTGTCGAGGGATGTACCCAGAATCTGGAACGCGTCGCGGATCTGCTTGTTCTCGATTTTTTTCCACGCCAGCTGCCACGCCTCGCGAACTCGATCAAACCGGTTCTGCGAGTTGGAGACGTCCCGGACGGCCGAAAGAAGCCAGAGTCCCGGGATCTTGGTTCGCTTCCCGATTGCAATCTGACGGGGCGTGGGTGCGTGTCCGTGTACGGTGAGCTGATAGAGAAGCCAGGGAAAATCGATTCCGGATTCAACAGACTGGAACAGCCCAGCCCAGAACCGTGGGTTCACCTCGATGAGTTGGGGGGGGTAGTCGGGTGACCCATTCCAGCGGAAATCCAGCTCCGCGATCCCGTTCCAGTGGAGGGGCCCCAGCAGGTCCCGCGCGACATCAAGAAAGGCAGAGTCGTCAACGGTTTCGCGCACGATGCCGGCACCGGAATCTGGTGGAAACTTGCGCAGATTCTTGTACGCCATGCTCGCCTTGAGTTGGCCGCGCTCAAACAGTACAGTGAGGCAGTAATCCTCGCCAGGAGCAAACTCCTGGATTAACAGCAGCTTCCACCGATCAAACGAGTACGTTCGAGTCCGCTCCCGCAGGTCGCGCTGCGAAACGCACACTTCGATGCCCCTTCCGCCGGTCTCGTCCGGTGGTTTGATCAGAACCGGGTAGGGCAGGCGGGGGGCTATCGCGTCGATCTCCTCGCCCGACGAAACGGTCCACGTGTACGGCGCAGGAACGCCGAGCGCGATCGCCGTAGCCGCGAGATGGTCCTTGGGATGCACTCGGGCAATTGAGCTGTGGTCGGGTGCCGCCACCCGAATATGGGGCTCGAAGAGATGTCGGTTCTGTGCGATGAGTTCGGTTTCGCGAAAGACCGGCATGAGGACGTAGGGGCGGTCGTCGTTTGGTTTGAATTTTTTCACCTTGGCGAGCAGATCGTCCAGAAATCGATCTGGATCGTCGAGCGGTGCATGGACAAAGGTCTTCTTCACGTAGCGTGAGAACGACATCACCGTGAGGTCTACATCGTCGCAGCCGTACACCTCTATCTGCCGCTTGCCCAGAGAGTGCGCAATGACCAGTGACATGAGGCTGCGCGCGTAGGTGACGATCACCCGTGGTGCGGGCGAGTCTGCCTTGGTTGAAGGTTTGCGCGTCATGGATACCACAAGATACCACCGACTCGGGGGCACGGTAAAGCGCCCCGTGTCGCCGGAATCACCGAATCAGCACAAACTCAACGCGTCGATTTCGCCACCGTTCTTCGAGATCGGTATGAGGTACAAGGGGTTCGTTGCCGCCCTTTCCCAGCACCGAGAGCCGGCGGGGATTGATCCCGCGTTCGACGAGGGCTTCGCGAATCGCCTCCGCGCGCGCGGTGGAGAGCGGCACCAGAGTCTGCTCGTGCTCCCGGGCAGTTCCCGTGATGTTCACCGCATGCCCTTCGATCCGAATCGAGTGCCCATCAAACCGCGTCAGGATCTCCGCGAGACGATCGAGGATTTCCAGGTTCCGTCGGGTCAGATTTGGATCGTCGGTCACAAACTGCGGGCTGTTGGGCGCAAAGTTGATGTTCCCGATCCGGATGAAGAGTCGGTCACCGTCGCGAATGACCAGTATGTCGACCAGGGCCGAACCTTCCGTGACCGCGGTGTTTCCAACCTCGTCCGTGACGGTCGCGACAACCCGGTATTCAGTGGCACTGTCGACAAGACGGCCGGTGGTTGATGAAACCCCGTTCCAGCGGTAGTCGCGCCGGGGTTCGCCGCGTCCACCAAAATCGTGAAAGAGGCGGCCCTGCTGGTCAAATATCTCGATCTGCCACCGATCGATTGCGGTGCGGTTCTGAACGTCGAGCGAGATGCTCAGCTCGTCCTCTACGCCGTCTCCGTCGGGGGAAAAGGGGCGGGGTTGCAGGGAGAGCCTCACCTCGGGCGGGGTGGTATCGAGTACCACCGCGGATCCCGTCGCCTGCGGTTCCTGTCCAAATGCATAGCGAGCGGTCAGTCGCGGACGGTAGGTCCCATCCGGCGCGCCTGCGCCGTCCCATTCAAAGCCGCGGACCTCGGGAGGTCCGCTCCCCGCCCAACGACGGACGACGGTACC
The DNA here is from genome assembly GCA_007693485.1 of Spirochaetaceae bacterium. Lineage (GTDB taxonomy): Bacteria > Spirochaetota > Spirochaetia > DSM-27196 > PWMO01 > PWMO01. Next base: position 2,525 of record REDM01000154.1, on the reverse strand, counting down.
GCCCTGATCGATCACCTCCAGCTGCCAGTTGGTCAGCTCTTCGGTGGTGGTGAAGAGGAGTGAAAAGGTGACCGTATCGGCAACCCCGTCGCCGTTGGGCGAGAACGCCGCCCGGTTAGCGGTCACAAAGACACCAACCCGCTCGGACGCGACGACGATGTTCTCCACGGTTCTTGTCGACCGGTTTCCCGCGCGGTCGGTTGCCGTGATCTGGTATTGAAACACCCCGTCGGAAACGATGGTTCCTTCTTCGTCGGTGCCGTCCCAGACCAGGTCTTCGGGCTCCTGATCAGCCCACTCAAATCGACGGATGATCTCTCCTTCGGAGTCGGTGATCGTTGCCGTCAACGAGGGTACCCGCTCACCGCTCTGCCGAATGGAAAAGGTCCGCCGCCCGGTCTCGGCAACGGGTGCAAAGACGCGTTCGTCATCGGTATCCACGGCAAGCTCGGGGGGTACTGTGTCCAGAACCACCGTACGCATGGCCGATTGGCTGCGCCCGCCGAGCTGATTCCACGCCTCCACGAAGAAGCGATACTCTCCGTCTGCAGCTATCCGGCCGTCATCCCGACGTCCATCCCAAACCAACTCCGCGGGAACCGGGATGCTTCGCGCGCCGGCACGTATTTCCTGTACGATCTCGGGGACGCCGATGGTTTCCGGCCGCTCTTCGGGGTTTCGGATTTCCCGGACGGGTATACCATCTGAATCAACAATGAGCAGGCGAAACCCGCTCAGCAATCCGCTGGTTTCGATCCGCACGGGTATCAGCAGTTCATCGTTTACCCCGTCAAAGTTGGGAGCAAAGTACTGGCGCTCCGAGGTTTCGAGAATCACGCCCGGAGGCTCGGAGCGCGGCACGTTGAGCGAGAACTCGGCTCCGGTGCCAATGGCGAAGACGGAACCCGTCAGCGGGGTGGCCGATAATTGAGTGCGCAGGGTTCGCGCCGGGCGATCGAGCTCGCCGTCGCGACGGACTCCGCTGCGCCGGGCGATCAGGTTTCCCACATTGAGCTCAAAACCCAGTGAGGGCAGGGCGCTCCGTTGGTGCGATGAGCGATCTTCTCCCACCTGATTGAGGTCCACGCGGGTGCCAATCTGCGCGGTGACCACGTCCTGCATTGACACGGACAGGCCGAGATTTGCCCGGAGGTTCTGGAACCGTGGCAGGCTCACCCGTGACGCAAGGCGGACGGTGGCGCCCTCGCTCTCAAGCACGTTGAAGGAGACTCCGGCTGCAGGGGTGAATACCGAGGGAAAGGCGGTTTGCCGCGTTCCTTCCTCGTCGTTCCGGTGTGGATTGTACCCAATTCCCAGTCCGTCGATCATTGTTCCCCAGCGAATGTCCGACAGCCCCAGCCACGATCCGTGAATGCGGATGATTCCCGCAGCCCCGGTCAAACCGACAAAACTGCGATCGGCTCGTCCGGTGGTCACGTTGCCGGAAGCGCCAAAGAGCCAGCCCGGGAATACCTCCCGCGCGTAGATTCCTCGTACGCGTACCAGGGTTCCAAGGTCAAAATCATCGTGGGGGCTGGTGAGAAAGGTTGAGTGTAAACCCAGAACACCAAAGTTGGTTGGAAGATCGGCGCCCAGGGACGCGATGTGTCCCACGCCTTCCTGGGTTCCGGCACGGAAGAGCGTGGCGTAGCCGAGGCCAATGGTCAGACGGTCGCGCAAAGCGGACGCCGCCGGATTGACCGACCCACCGAGAATCGCGTCGTGCGCGGTGACATCAGCCCCGGTTGCCAGAAAGGTTGGAGAAACAATATCATGCCACTCTTCACCGCCGGCGGGCGGGTTATAGGCCCAGCCCCCCGACGGCGCAAGAGTGACGGAACAGAAGAGAGCGGCAAGGGCGACGTACGCTTTGAACAACGGAATCCTCCCGGATCGTGATACGTGATACGTTCAAACATATCACGCCCAACCGGTGAATTCCGCGACGTGTCCGTCGCCCGGCCTTGGTCAGAGACCTTTTCGCTCGAAGAAGCGGAAGAGAAAGAATGATCCCACCGCGAGTGCGGCGATCACCACCCAATGGCTTACGCCAAGCAGTTGTGGAAGCGACAGCGCGCCGAAGTTCCCAATCGGGCGAATTGTGCTCTGCACAAAGGGGTAGATCACCGCGAATACCAGTCCTCCGATGAGCATGCCGGCGATCGGCCAGAGCACGTGAAACCGGCCCTCGGCCAGCGCTCCAATGCTTGTTCCCGGGCAGTATCCAATGATCGCCCAGCCCGCCCCGAAGAGCAGTCCACCGATGATCTGCAGACCCAGACTCAGCGAGCGCGGGGAAAACGACACCACACCCAGATCAGACAGCAGGTAGACGCCGATCGATCCAACCACAATGGTGGTAAGCATGAATTTTACGATGGTCATGTCGACCAGACGCATTGCCCCAACTTGTCGTTCAAAACGAAGCGCTTCGGCCTGCTGCAGAAATGCGCCAAACAGCGTACCGGTAATGAGTCCAAACACCAGAGTCATGCTGCACCTCCCTTGTAGAGCACCCGCGCGGT
>REDM01000028.1 GCA_007693485.1 Spirochaetaceae bacterium | reverse complement strand
ACCTACCGGTTGTAGGCTTCACCCCTTGATCTGAGGTAGCCAACCACCACGATTACGTTTTGCTCGTCAATCGTATAGAACAACCGATAGTCACCAATGCGATAGCGGTAGAAGTCACTGTATTCAGCCTTCAGGCGTTTGATGTTCGGACCAAAATGAGGTTCCCGCCGGAGAAGCGGATAGACAACGTCCACAATCCTTCGATAGATCCGACCGAGATCCTTGTTCTTCTGGATGGTCTTCTGGAAGGTAGCTGTCTCTGCGATTTCGTACGATCTATCCGACACGGGTGTATCGTCTGGCCGCCACGTCTGACCGTGCTTGCTTGAGGTTCTTCAGCACTTCGGCATCCGAGAGGATTTCACCCATCTCCTCATCGGAAACGAGTGCTTCTTCGGTAAGGTAGGAGACGGTCGCGTACTCGATGAAGTTTGCGATACTTCGCATCTCGCCCGCTGCGGCGTGGCGTATCATCTGATAGGTCTCATCGTCGAGGCGGATTGTTACGGTCTTTGACATAGGAATCTCCGCATTCAATGGTATTCACCTGCATTCATTATGTCAATGAGCCGTGCGCTCGACCGTGCCGATTCCATCGATGCGAATCGTTTCCGCTGCGACCGTACCCGAGTACTCCACGTTGCCGATTCCGCTGATACGGCCGGACAGGTCGCCCCCGGTCATGTGCAACTCGACCTTGCCCGCGCCGCTGAGAAACACTTCGGCCGTGTGGACCCGGGCATTGAAGAACTCTACCGTCGTCGCACCGGAGCCCTCGATGCGAAGGCGGCCGATCTCGGCTCCGTCGGCGCTGAACCGTCCGGCTCCCGAGTTGTCGATGGTGAGGTTGGCGCTGTTCACCCCCTCGAGGCGGATATCGCTTCCCCCGGAATTGTGCAGCCCGGTCAACTCGGGCAGCACCACCCAGGCGTGCAGACCGCCCCGGGGAGTGATGGTTGTGGAATCAGCACGGAGCAGAAGCGTGTCGCCGGAAACCGATACCTGCACCGCGTCAACCAGCGCCGAGTCACCCGAAACCTCAACCGAAAACCGATCTCCGCCGGTCACCGACAGACGCCACCCGCCCGCGAGCGATATGGTCTGGAAGCCGGACACGTCGTACCCGCGCTGGACCTGCCGGCCGCTCAGGTGTACCTCACCGGCCTGAGCCAACGCCTCCGAGACCACGCGGCGCGCACTCACCACCACCACAACCGTCAACAACAGCACCGCTATCAACAGCCCGAGCAGAATCTTGTTTGTTATCTTTTTCATTGTGGAGTCTCCTGGTACCGTGTCTTCATGACCTCGATTACCTCGTCGAGTCCGAGGTTCAGCAGGTGCAGGGTCTGAACCAGCCGCGGCACCTCGTTCTCAAGCAGCTCGCGAACCCGATCGTCGCGAATCCGCCGGTAAGCTCCCTCGGAGACGAAGTACCCGATACCCCTCTGGTTCTGGATGATGTTGCGCTCCTGCAGTTCGGCGTAACTTCGCGTCACCGTGTTGGGGTTTACTTCGATGTCCATGGCCATCTCCCGCACCGACGGGATGCGCTCGCCTTCCCGGTACCGGTTGCACAGAATCCCCGTGGTGATGTAGTCGACGATCTGCAGATAGATCGACCGGGAATCGTTAAACTCCATGCATGACCTCCGTCTCACGCAGGCGCAGCCAGGTGAGCACCCAGAGAAACGGGGTCATGACGTAGACCAGCGCAAACCGCACAACCCGGCCGATCCCGTGCATGAAGTCGGTGATCTTCACGACCTGATCGGTGAGCACACCGTCTCCAAAGACCATGCCTGAGTACATCCCCCTGCGCATGAGTTCCCGATAATCGCCGAAGGCGAGCCAGACCAGCACCGCGGTGACGGCGAACACGATCATTCCCAGCACCGCCAGCGAGAGCAGCGTCTTCAGCAGGTTCTTTCCGCGGAAGTAGACCGCGCCAAACAGGAAGACCGCGTGAATCAGCGTGTAGCGCCTGATCGCCATCAGCCCCCGTCCGGAGAGGGGCAGGTAGAAGCCGAACGACCGCCCCACCAGCAGCTCGGCGATGCCGGCCGCGATCAGCGAGAACAGGCCGTAGGCAAGCGCGAGGGCAATCACGAAGAGGACGTTGGTGGTGAGGATTCGCTCGATCACGCGATCGAGGGCGGAGACCGGAAGCATCAGGAAGGCCTGGCTGCGGTGCTGGAGGTGCAGATCGATGAAGGCGAGGCTGGTGACGATCGTCCCGCTTCCCAACAACACCAGTGGAAACATCCCCTCGTGAAACCCCGCGGCCCGTCCGCTCGCCAATCCGATCAGATAGACCAGCATCAGCCCGCCGAAGGTCGCGCCCGCGGCGATGGCGATGCTCCTTCGCTGTTCGACAAAGGAGAGCTTCATCAGAGAAAAAACTCGTTGTATCACGTCAGGCCTCCAGAAGCGGAAGGATCCGCTGCGGTTGCTGCGTAACCGCGTTGAACAGCAGCTCCATGTCAACTTCCCGGGAGGCGGTACCGTTGTTCTTCTCCAGCACATGGTAGCCCCCGGGAACACGCTCGTACCACAGCACCGAACCTTCGGTCGGTTCCTCGGCGACCGTGGTCCCGGTCACCCGACGCCCGAGGGTTTCCAGATCGATGTCCAGGAGGACCTTCCCGTTGTCGAGGATGACAACCGGATCAAGAATCGACGCGAGATCGCGAACCTGATGAGTGGAGATCACGAAGCAGCGCTCCTCGCTGACGCTGCCGATCAGTAGCTTTCGCAGCCGGCTCTTGGACGGGATGTCGAGACCGTTGGTTGGTTCGTCGAGCAGCACCAGTCGCGATCCCGCGGCAACCGCGAACGCAATGAGGAACTTCTTGCGCTGTCCGTAGGAGTAGCTGTTGAGCCGCCCGCCCCCGGGGACCTCCAGCTCGTCGAGTGCACGATCAAGCGCCGCACGGTCGAACCGTGGGTAGAAGACCGCACGCGTATCGACGTAGTCCTTCACCGACAACTCGGGAAGCGCGAACTCCTCGGGCACCAGAAAGACATCCGCCATGGTGGAGGGGTGTCTCCTGCCCGACTCCAGACCGAGCACCCGACTGCTTCCCGCCCGCGGGAAGAGCAGACCGGCCATGATCCGCAACAACGAGGTCTTGCCGGCGCCGTTCTTTCCGAGCAGTCCGCACATCGCCCCCGGAGCAATTCTCAGATCGAGTCCGCGAAAGAGCGGTTTCTTTCGCGAATACCCAAACTCAAGCCCGTTTATCTCTACCACGTCACCCTCCCGGTGT
>REDM01000302.1 GCA_007693485.1 Spirochaetaceae bacterium | reverse complement strand
ACCGCGAGGTGCGGGTTCACCGAGTGGCGGCGGCGGATAACCCAGGTGAGGTTCCATTCGGCGGGGCCCGCCTGGTAGGGCCGGACGGCGCCAATCTGCTCCCATCCGTACCGTCTCTGACTGGTGCGCCGGCCCTTGACCGTCTCCACCTCCAGCGCTTCCAGGGTGGAAACAATCCGCACGGCCAGGGGCCGCGCGCGTTTGGCCATGAGAAAGGCAAAGATCATCAGAATGAAGAACACCACGTGGAACGCGGCGAACATCAATACCAGCGCGCCAATCCCAACAAGGCGACGGGCGAGTCGGACGGGTTGATCGCCGCGAACGTGAGTCAGCATCACCGATCCATCGGCTGTTCGCTGGATGGTGTCCAGCGGCCGGCGGGCGACGAACAGACGCTTGAAAAACGGCCGAGGGTCCGCTTCCCTGCGAGCGTCGTTGGCGGTGGAAATCAGGTCTCGAAGGGGAAGCGTCTGATCGAGGTCTGCGCTAACTCCCGGGTTGGAGTCTGCGTCCGCCTCCAACGCTGCTGCGACTGCGGCAAAACTACGGGTTGGCGGCGCGATGCGATCTCCCTTATCGATTGCATCGAAGAGCTGCTGTTCGCGGTCCGCTGCGGATCGCGTGTCAAAGACAGGAATCTCGAAGTCCGCGCGAAGCTTCGGGCGCCGGGACATGCCGCGGACTTCCACCCGCCAGGAGATGGTTTCGCCGATCATGCCCGGGATCGAGGTGGTCGGCAGCCCGTCAGGAATGTCCACGGTGATCGGAACAACCAGCTCGTCGCCGTCGCGGGAATCCCGAGTCTGGGACTCAAGGTGCAGCTCCTGCTGCCACAGAATCTGGCGGCTCGATCCGCTGCTGCGGCTGCTCGATCCGCTGCTGCGCCGCCGGTTGCACGACACGCGTACGAGGAACTCTTCGGGAACCGCATCGCGGATCGGCGCGTTCATATTGGTGAGAACCGTTCCCCGAAATCGGCCGCCGGGAGACGCGGGGTTGGTGTCGAGCACCAGGGTGGTCGATCCGTAGGCCAGCTTGGAGGCGATGATTCCGCCAAACGGTATGAGGCTGAAGAGGCCGATCGCGGGCACCAGAATGAGCATGAGCCGCGTTGCGGTGGTTTCGGTTCCCCAGGCGCCGGCGAACTGGATCAGCAGGATGACGGAGATTGTGATCCACATGACGGGAAAGATCGCGTACCCCAGTGCGGCGATGCGGCCCGCCGTGCGGACCCTCCCGCCCGACCATCGAGGGTCAATGGTCCACGGTTCGGGGTGACCATCGATTGCAACGCGGAGGCGCTGGAACCGGTTTTGCAACGGTGACATGGGCACAAAATACCCGGAGCACGGAAAATTATGCAACCGCCACGGCGGCAACCCGTGGGTCACGGTCCGGGAGTGAACTGGAACTCCGTTACGATGATCGACTGGCGCGGTGGTTGCTCGGGAGGCCCCTGGTACCACCAGAAGTTCAGGTAGAGCCGCTCGCGGCGGGGATCGGGGACATCCGCCGAGCGAATGGTGTGGTGCGCGATGAGCAGGTGGGCCGGCGGGGGATAGTCCCCGTGCCCGTGCCAGCTGGTGAAGGTGACCGCCCCCGGCTCCCATGTAAAGCGGTGGGTGGTTGCCTCTCCCTCGGGCATCGGCAGGGATATCTGCCGGCGGTTACCGGGTCGATCGGCCGGCTGCACCACGTACTGCAGATTGGGACCGGATTCTACTCCCCACCGGGAGAACTCGATGTCGATTTCGCGGTAGTGGGGATGGGTGCTCGGAAGCTCGAAGGTGAAGAAACCGAGCACCGCGCGTGGGTGGAGCCGGTCGAGGGCGCCGAGCAGACGCACTTCGTAGGTGCCGTACCCGAGCGAACGGCGGGTACGGACCTCCGTTGCAGATTCTCCCAGCGTCAGGCGAAGGAATCCGTGCTCGTCCACCCACACGTCGGAGGGGTTTGCCGAAAACGTATTTCCGCCGGGATCGGTGGGGCCGCTTGAGGACCGCACCGTCCAGTCGAAACCGGAAAATGATATCATCCGCGGCGAAGACGCCGACTCAGCGACACCGGGGATTGGTACGGCCAAAAAAACCGCGGTAAGCACGAGCACAAATTGCCATACTCGGTTAGAATAGAAACAACTGACCACACCAACCAAGATAGCACATTGTGAGGATGGTTTCCGAGTGAGCGACTCTCTCCAACAGCGCTGCGATATCACCAACCTGCCGACGAAGCCCATATTTCGCGCAGCTCTTGCCCGCGAAATAACCCACAGTCCCAACGAGCTCTGGGTGTTCGCGGCTTCGATTGATCGCATCGATGTTCTCAACCAGCAGTACGGCCGATCTGCGGGCGATGACGTGCTTGCGGGGGTCGCCCGAATCATCGGGGAGCGTGCCGGGGAGCTGATGTTCCGGTACGACGGGCCGGTCTTCATCGGGATCATCCGCGCCGACGTGATGGAAGTGCTGGGAATCGCGGAGGCAATTCGTCGATCCATCCACGAGGCAACCCACTTCGTGGAGCCGCTGTCGGTTTCCGTGGGGCTGGTGTCCGGTTCGGAAGTCGAAGATGCCGAGGAGCTCGAGCAGCAGGCAACCTCACGCATGCGCATCGCCCGCCGTCGAGGCGGGAATCAGGTCTGCGCCAGCGGGCCATCGGAGAGCGAGTCCGGTCTGGCAACGGGAACGGTGGTCATCGTGGATCCCGCCGTCGAGATGCTCGACGCCCTGATCCGGGAGCTTGAGTCCGGCGGGCTCACGGTGGTTTCGGTGGATGACGGTCTGGAGGCGATGCAGCTGGTCACCCAGTTGGCACCTCAGGTTATCATCACCGAAGTCAGTGTACCGAAAATCGGAGGACTTGCCCTGCGCGACCGACTTCGCACCATCGAAGGCCTCAGTGGAATACCGTTCATCTTGATGTCGCACCGGAAAAATGATGACCTGATCCGGGAGGCGGCGGCATTGGGGATTCTGCACTATTTCCGGAAACCGGTGTCGGCGGTGGAGATCGGCGCCCTGGTCCAAAACCTGGCGCGGCTGCAGGCCGGGGAATCGCTCGACGGATGCACGTGACGCTGGTTGGAATCTCGCTCGTATCGATGTTCTTTCTCAGCACGGCGGTGGCGTCATTGGTACTTGCGGTTTCCCGCATCCGCTCGCTTGTCCGCAGCCGGCGGAGGGGGCGGTTGGGCGCGCTGTTGCTCTCCGCGGATGAGAAGACGCTTCAGGCAGAAGTGACCCGGTTGGGAGACCGCGGGGTGCGG